>CAYZWG010000223.1:0-9230 GCA_964481605.1 uncultured Planctomycetaceae bacterium | reverse complement strand
GGCCGGCACAGCCGGCCCTACGGCTGTTTCCTGGGACTTGCGTTAGTTGCCGATGTACTTGGCGTACACGGTTCGTGCCGTGGGGATGTCGTCCGTGCCGCCGATGATGGCCCGGCCGTCGGCAAAGACCGTGATCTCGTAGGAGTCGACCGCCAGCCGGAGGAGGAAGGGGTTGCGGCTCAGGCGGCCCACGCTTTCCAGGCGGGCGGCCAGCTCTTCCAGCGAAACGCTCGCGCCGGCGTGGGTGAGTTGGACGGCGTTGCGGCCGCAGAGAACCGCCGTGTGGCTGCCGTCCTTGCCGGCCAACCAGGGAAAGTCGCCCCGCTTGCAAGTGGGGCAATCGACCTGCTCGCGGAGATGGCTGACGTCGATCTGGCGGACGTGGTTGTCCCAAAGCTCGATCACCGTCAGTTTCCGCGAGATCGAGCCGGGATTGCCGCTGAGGACCTTCAACGCCTCGACGGCTTCGATCGAGGCGATCACGCCCACGATGGGGCCGAGGATGCCGGCCGTATCGCAGGTGGGCGTGGTGCCGGGTGGGGGGCAGTCGCGGATCAGGCACCGCAGGCAGGGGGTCTGGCCGGGCAGGATGGTCATCGTCTGGCCCTCGGCCCCCAGACAGCCGCCGTAGACCCAGGGCACGCCGCGCCGGACGGCGAAGTCGTTCAAGAGAAACCGCGTCTGAAAGTTGTCCGTGCCGTCGACGATCATGTCCACGTCGCCGGCCCAGCGGGCGATGTTGGTGTGATCGACGTCGGCCACCACGGCCTCGATCTCGACCTGGGAGTTGATGCGGCGGAGTTTCTCTCGGGCGGCGACGGCCTTGGGCATCTGCCGGGCGACGTCGTCCTCGTCGAACAGGACCTGCCGCTGAAGGTTATTGGTCTCCACGAAATCGCGGTCGACGATCCGCACATGGCCCACGCCCGAGCGAACTAAAGTGTCGGCCAGCACGCTTCCCAGGGCCCCACAGCCGCAGACCAGCACGCGGCCTTGGGCCAGCTTGCGTTGGCCGGCTTCGCCCAGGGGGGGGTAGCGCATCTGGCGGGCGTAGCGGTTGAGATCGCCGATCGGCTTTTCGCTTTCTGCCATGTGGGAGTCCGTGGTGGCGCGGCGGACTTTCGCTGAAGAGGTTGGAGGGCCCCGCGGATTACTTCTGTAGGACTTGGCAGGGCATATCGGGAGCGAGCCGGGACCGCGGAAGCCGGCCTTCGTAGGAATGAAACTCGACGCTGCCGTCCTCAGTACAGATCCAGACCTCCTTGGCGCCCTTGGCCAGATAGAGGTCGATCTTTTCCTCCATCTCCTTTGTCGCATTGCTGGGGGAGGTGATTTCCACGCACAACTCGGGGGCGACCGTGTAGGGCGTCTGGAAACCATGCCGCTGGACGAACTCCGCGCTGGCCCAGGCCACGTCGGCCACCTTGGTGCCCTTGCTGGTTTCGACCGAACATTCGGTAATCACTTCACCTTTCGGCATCTTTGAAAAAAGCCCGTGCGCGATTTTGACTTGGAGACTACCGCGGCGGTTGGAAGCCGGGGTCATTTGAATCGTTCCGTGCTCGTTCAACTCGATCTTGAAGGGAAGGTCCCGCAGGTGGGGATCCATGCAGAGATCTTTGTAGTCCATGGCAACACCTCGTTTTCGCCGGCTGGGAGTTGTTGTGGACGTTGAGGGAACGGCCCTCGGATTGCGAGTTCGTCGGGAGGGCAAAGCTCCCGCTGGGCCGGTGTCTCGTGGCCGGCGTTCGGCGCGGGTCTCCCGACCCCGCCGAACGCCGGGGGAATCGGCGCGGACCCGGCGATCGGCACGGTTTCATTATATGCCTACCCGATCGGGGGTATCAAGCTCCCTCCGCCTTAGTCGTCCGCGGCTTCCTCCTCCATTTGGTCCAGCAGATGATGGAGGAACCGGCCGGTGATCGACTCCTCGTTGTGGGCGACCATCTCGGGGGTGCCCTGCTCGACCACCCGGCCCCCTTCGTCGGCGGCTCCGGGGCCCAAGTCGATGAGGTAATCGGCGGCCTTCATCATTTGCAGGTTGTGTTCCACCACGATCAGCGAATGGCCCACCGCCAGCAAGGCATCGAAGCAGTCCAGCAGTTGCACGATGTCGGAGTAGTGGAGGCCGGTGGTCGGTTCGTCCAGCAGGAACAGGCACCGACCCCGGCGGGTGCCGGACATGTAGCCGGCCAGCTTCAGCCGTTGGGCCTCACCGCCGGAGAGCGTGTTGGCCGGCTGGCCCAGCCGCACGTAGTCCAGTCCCACGTCGATCAAGCGCTTCAGCCGGGCCTGCACCTTGGGTCGCCCGCGAAAGAAGGTGAAGGCCTCGCGGACCGTCATTTCCAACACTTCGGCAATGTTCCGCCCCCGGTAGGTAATGTCCAGGATTTCGTCGCGGTAGCGGGTGCCGTGGCACTGGCTGCACTTCATGTAGACGTCGGCCAGAAACTGCATGTCGATTTCGGTGTAGCCGTCGCCGTGGCAGGCGGGGCATCGGCCGCCGTCGACGTTGAAGCTGAAGTGGCTGGCCGAGTAGTTTCGCGTGCGGGCCTCGACGGTGTCGGCAAACACGGCCCGGATTTCGTCGAAGGCCTTGAGGTAGGTGACCGGATTGGAGCGGGGTGAGCGTCCGATCGGGCTTTGGTCGACCATGATCACGTCGTCGATCTGGCCGTCGCCGAAGACGTCGTCGTAGTCGTAGGGCTTGGGGGCGTCCTTGCGGAGCCGGCGGCAGAGTCCCGGGTAGAGCGTGCCCTCGACCAGCGTGCTCTTGCCCGAGCCGCTGACGCCGGTCACCAGGCAGAGCACGCCCAGGGGAAACTCCACGGTGAGATTGCGGAGGTTGTTGCCGCGGGCGCCGGCCAGTCGAATCCAGCCGTGGTCGGGCGCTCGCCGGCGATTGCTGGAGACCACGCCGCGGCGTCCGGCGAGGTAGTCGCCGGTGAGGCTTTCGGGCGAGGCTTCCATCTCTTGGGGCGTTCCTTGAAAGACGATCCGGCCGCCCCGTTCGCCGGCCCCGGGCCCGATCTCGATCACCTCGTCGGCCGCGCGGATGATCGCCTCTTCGTGCTCCACCACGACCACCGTGTTGCCCCGGTCGCGGAGCGCGGCGATGGCTTCCAGCAGGCGGTCGATATCGCGGGGGTGGAGACCGATGGAAGGCTCGTCGAGCACGTAGAGCATGTGGACCAGGCTGGAGCCCAGGGCGGAGGTCAGCGCCACGCGGCGGAGTTCGCCGCCGCTGAGCGTGCGCAGCGTGCGATCGAGGGTGAGGTAGCCCAGCCCCACGGTGACCAGGTAGCCCAGCCGAGCGCGAACCTGATCGAGCATCATCCGACCCACCTGGCGCTGCCAGTCGGAAAGCTCCAGCCGGCGGAAGAACTCGGCCGCCTGGCTGATTTTCATGGCCGAGATTTCCGCCAGGTTGCGACCGCCCACCCGCCAGGCCAGGGCTTCCTGGCGAAGCCGGGCTCCGCCGCAGGTGGGGCAGGGGCGGTAGCTCCGCCAACGGCTCAAGAAAACGCGGATGTGCATCTTGTACTTGCGGCGTTCAAGCCAGGCGAAAAACCCTTTCAGCCCGCCGAAGTCCCGCTGGGGAACCCCTTCAGTAATCAAGGCGAGATGCTCGGGCTGGAGGCTCTCGAAGGGGACATCCACCGGCAGGCCGTAGTCGTCGGCCAGGGCCAGCAACTCCTCCAACTCGTGGGCGTAAGCGGGGCTGTTCCAGGGCGCGATGGCGCCCTCGGCAATCGACTTGCTCGCGTCCGGCACGACGAGGTCCATGTCGATGTCGATCACGTTGCCGAAGCCCTCGCACTGGGGGCATGCCCCCAGGGGGCTGTTGAAGCTGAACAGCCTTGGCTCGGGCGGGCAATACTCGAGTTGGCACGGCTCGCAGGCCAACTGCGTGCTGAAGGTGAGCCGCCGCCAGCGGCGGCCGTCGATGGTCTCCAGGGGACCACCGCGGCCGGCAATTTCGTCCGGCGTCTGGTCGGCCGCGACCAGCACGCGGCAGGTCCCCTGGCCCTCGGCGAAGGCCGTCTCCAGCGAGTCGCGAATTCGCCGCGGGGCGGCCTTGTCGGCGGCCAGGCGATCGATCACCACGGAAACCGGAGCACCGCCGTCCAGTGCCGCGAGCACGTTTTCGGTTGCCGCCGGATCGGTCAGGTTCCACGTTTGCCCGGCACCAACCAGGCGGAGGAAACCCCGCTCTCGCAGCGCCGCCAACGGTTGCCGCCGGTCGTCTTCCGCGCCGAGCGGGAAGGGGAAGGCGATCAGGTAGCGCACGCCTTCAGCAAGGCCTGCCAGCGCCTCCCAGGCGGTTTGAGGCGATTCCCGGCGAACCGGCTGGCCGCAGCGATAACAGAACGCCTGGCCGATGCGGGCGAACAAGAGCCGCAGGTAGTCGCTTGTTTCCGTGGCCGTGCCCACCGTGGAGCGGCTGGAACGGTTGCCGTTCTTGCCGGTCACGGCGATCGCCGGCGGAATGCCGTCGATCCGTTCGGCGTCGGGCTTTTCCAGCCGCTGGAGGAACTGGCGGGTGTAGGCCGAGAAGCTCTCGATATAGCGGCGTTGGCCCTCGGCGTAGAGGGTATCCAGGGCCAGGCTGCTCTTGCCACTGCCGCTTAAGCCACAGAGCACCACCAGCTTGTGGTGGGGAATGTCGAGGTCGATCGACTGGAGGTTGTGGACCTCGACGCCCCGCAGCGAGATGGTCCGTCCGCTAGCCATGGCTTCTCTCGAAGGTCCCCCTTGGGGTTCGCGCAAACTCATATTTTAGCACGCTTGGGCATGCTGGCCCAGTAGGCGGGGTGGGGACCCGGCATGGTAGAACCCGCGTTCGGCGCGGGGCCGGCGACCCCGCCGCCGCGCCCCCTGCTTGCTCTCGTTCCCGTGGGTGGCACCAGTTCTTGAACCGGTGTGGCTGGTGCCACAAGAGGTCAGCGCAAATCACTCCACCCAGCGAATCGGAACACCACCTGAGCGTGGCCACCTGCGCACGAGCGGGGTCGGCAGCCCCGCGCCGAACGCAACCTCTTGCCGGCTACGCCGGGTGCGGGTCCAAGAACCTGGGCCACCCGTGCCGCCTCACTCGGCCGATTCTTGCTCCGCCGGCCGGCCGGATTGACCGGCCGCCAGGTAGGCCAGCCGCAACTGGTGCAAGACGGCCTCCAGCATGGAGTCTTCATCGGGCGTGCGGTTCCCCTGCGTCTTCTCCTCCAACATCGCCAACAGGTCGATGAAGTGCCTGGCCAGGTCGAGGTCGGCCGCCGGTTTCTGTTGACCCGGCTCGGCCACCAGACCCAGGGCGATCATCCCTTGGGCGGCCAGCGAGGACACCAGCATGGTGAGGCTGGCCGGCAGGATCGTCGCCGATTCACCCCCGCCGGCCTCGCCCGCCGCCTGGGGCTCTTCTTCCGACCCGCGCCCGAAGGCTTCTCGCTCCTCCTCCACCTGCGCTTTCCAACCCTCGTCGATCTTCTTCTCGGCCGGTTGCTCGGGCGTGTCGGGCTTTTCGCTCATCGGGTTTCCTCCGCCTGGCGCACACGTTCCGGCCGCTCGGCGTGCCGCCCGATGGCGGCCGCGACAAAACCGTGAAACAACGGATGGGCCCGGGTGGGCTGCGACCTGAACTCGGGATGAAACTGCACCGCCACGAACCAGGGGTGAGCGGGAATCTCCACGATTTCCACCAGCGACCCATCCGGGCTGGTTCCCGATACCTCCATCCCGTGGGCGGCAAACTGCTGCCGATAGACGTTGTTGAACTCGTACCGGTGCCGGTGCCGCTCCGAAATCCGTTCCCGCCCGTAGCACGCGGCCGCCCGGCTGCCGGGGGCCAGCTTCGTCGGCTGCGCCCCCAGCCGCATCGTGCCCCCCTTGTCGGTAATCGTCTTTTGCTCATCCAACAGGCAAATCACCGGATGGGGGGTGTCCTTGTCGAACTCCGTCGAGTTGGCCCCTTCCAAGCCGATCTCGTTGCGTGCCAGTTCCACCACCGCACACTGCATCCCCAGGCAGATCCCCAGGAAGGGGATTCCCCGCCGGCGGGCAAAGCGAACCGCCTCGATCTTGCCTTCGATCCCCCGCTCGCCGAATCCGCCCGGCACCAGCACGCCGTCCACTCCGGCCAAGAGCCGCTCGGGGCCTTCTCGCTCCACCTCCTCGCTGTGAATCCGCTGCACCCGAACCTGGGCCCGGTTGGAGATGCCGGCGTGGTCCAGCGATTCGTAGATCGACTTGTAGGCGTCGCGGTGCTCGGCGTATTTGCCCACCACGGCGATGTTGATTTCATGATCCGGATTCCGCAGCCGGTGTACCAGGTCGCGCCAATCCTCCAGGTCCAGGTCGCCCGCCTTCAAGTGCAGCTTCTCCACGATCAGCTCGTCCAGCCCGTGCTCCACCAGGCTCAGCGGCACCTCGTAGATGGAGAAATCCTTGTCTTTCTCCTCGATCACCGCCTCCACCGGAACGTTGCAAAACAGGGCGATCTTGGCGCGTTCGTCTTGCGAAAGCGATCGCTCGGTGCGGCAAATCAAGATGTCGGGCTGAATCCCGATCTGGCGCAACTGTCCCACCGAATGCTGCGTCGGCTTGGTCTTCAATTCGCCCGCCGCCTTGAGATACGGCACCAGCGTGAGGTGGATGTAGAGGCAGTTTTCCGCCCCCGCGTCGAGCGCGTATTGTCGGATCGCCTCCAGAAACGGCTGGCTCTCGATGTCGCCCACCGTGCCGCCGATCTCCGTGATCACCACGTCGACCTCGTCCCCCTCCAGCTTCGCCATGCAGCTCTTGATCTCGTCCGTGATGTGGGGAATCACCTGCACCGTTTGACCCAGGTAAACCCCGCGCCGCTCCTTGTTGATTACCGACTGGTAAATCTGGCCGGTGGTGTAGTTGCTGTCGCGGGTCAACGGGCTGTTGGTGAATCGCTCGTAGTGGCCCAGGTCGAGGTCGGTCTCGCTGCCGTCCTCCAGCACGTAGACCTCCCCGTGCTGGTAGGGGCTCATCGTGCCGGGATCGACGTTGATGTAGGGATCGAGCTTCTGCATCCGCACCCGCAGGCCTCGATTTTCCAAGAGCATCCCGATCGAGGCACTCGTCAACCCCTTGCCCAGCGAGCTGACCACCCCGCCGGTCACGAAAATACGTTGCGTCATGACGTCACCATCCTGGTAGGTTTCCCTTGTCGAAAACGCCCCTGCGCGTTCATCGGCCGGGCGAGGGCGCGGCACTCGGCGCGGGTCTCCCGACCCCGCCGCTTCCCCCAGCCTTCTGCCGCAAACCGGCCATTGTACCAGCCTCGCCAAACTCCGCACAGGGACCGACCGGGGGGCAGCCCGGGGCGGCGGCACGACCCGCCCTACGACGAGCGGCCCGCCCGCTCGACGAACCGCCGATAGTCGGCCGGCGTGTCGATGCCGAAGGTCGCCTCGTCGACCACACCCACCAGGATCGTGTGGCCGGCGGCCAGCACGCGAAGCTGCTCGAGCTTCTCGATTCTCTCCATCTCCGCCTGCGGCAGCCGCGCCAGTTGCAAGAGAAAATCCCGCCGATAAGCGTACAGGCCCACGTGCTGGTAGAACCGGGGCGGATCCCCGGCCAGCAACGCGTCGTCCCACTGGCGAGGATAGGGAATTGGGCTGCGGCTGAAGTAGAGTGCCCGGCCGTGCCCGTCAAAGACCACCTTCACACAAGCAGGGTCCATCAACTGCCGGCGGCTGCGGATCGGGGTGGCCAGCGTCGACATCACCACCCGTGGATTCTCTTCCAGCAGCCGAATGGCCTGGTCGATCGACTCGCCCCGAAGCTCCGGCTCGTCTCCCTGCACGTTGACCAGGATGTCCACATCGCCCAGTCGCCCAGCCACCTCGGCCACGCGATCCGTGCCGCTGGCGGCGGCCGGGTCGGTCAGCACCGCCTTACCCCCAAACCGGGCGACCTCGCGGCGAATCTCCTCATGGTCGCACGCCACGCACACCCCCTGCGGCAATCCGGCACGGCAGGCCGCACGGTAGGTATGCTCGATCAGCGTCTTGCCCGTCTCCCGCAGCAGCAGTTTTCGCGGCAGACGCGTCGACGCGAGTCGAGCGGGAATTACCACGTAGCTCGTCGAGCGAAGGCGGAGTTTCGGGGCCGGAAGAGCCAAGGCCGTCGTCCTCCCTGACCGGATATCGACTGCAAGCGGCCACGGTCTTGCGCGTTGTGACCGGTCTGGCGACCGTGCCACACGTTGGATCGCCCAACCTTACCGGATTTGCCCAATTCAGAACAGTCCGTTTTTCCACTCCCCGCGTTGTGGCCGGCCTGGCGTCTGGCGACCGTGCCACCTGGCCTTCTGCCGGTTCGTCGCTATATTTCGTAAACTGACGGTGCCTCGCACCGCGGCGAGAGCCCAGCCAATCCGGACCCCAAGAAACCCAGGGAGCGACCCATGCGTGACTCCGTTCTCCACAACTACGCTTTCAACCTCTCCTACCTGAAGATGTTGGTGGACGACATTCCCCAGGACCAGATGGCCGACCAACCGGCCGGGATGGTCAATCACCCGGCCTGGACATTGGCCCACCTGGTCACCGGGAGCGAGTTCGCCGCGAGCCTGCTGGGACTGGAGCCGTCGATCTCAGAGGACTGGAGGGAGCGGTTCGGCCGGGGCTCGACGCCGGTCGCCGATCTCGCCGTCCATCCCCCCAAGGACGAGGCCCTGGCCGAGCTCCAGCGGCAGCACAACCGGGTTGCCGAAGCACTCAGGGCGGCCGACGGCGAGTTTCTGGCCCGCCAGACGCCCGACGAAGAGTTCCGCCAGGTGATGCCCACGCTGGGCGACGCCCTGGCCTATATCCTGGTGGCCCACGAGGCCACCCACCTGGGCCAGATCATCGCCTGGCGGCGGCTGAAGAGCCTCCCGCCCGTGCTGGGATAGTCCGTAGGCTGGGTCGCGACCCGGCCCACACGCTCGGCGGGGTCAGGAGACCCTCGCCGAACCCGAGGTCAGGAGACCCTCACCGAACGCCAGCGAACCCGTGGCAAACGCGGGCGAACCTGCGTCCTCGCCCGTGGGTCCCTCAAGGGGGGGTGGCTTGATCTTGGAATCTCCCCGCCCCCGGAATATACTAACGTGTTTCACCGCCCCGGCTTTGGTCGAGGCCAGACAGTTCAAACCGTGGAGGGTCCCCACGTGTCCACCGTGCGCAGCAAAACGCCAAAAAAACGCCAGTCGGCGACCC
>CAYZWG010000222.1:0-9236 GCA_964481605.1 uncultured Planctomycetaceae bacterium | reverse complement strand
GGGAGCGGGTGGCAACGCTCAGGCGGCGTTCCTGCTCGATGGGCGGAGTGATTGGCGCTGACCTCTTGTGGCACCAGCCACACCGGTTCAAGAACCGGTGCTACCCGCCACGGCGAAATCAGGCCGCGCTACGCCGCCTGGCCGGATGTTCGCGCCCCTGCCGCGCGGGTTCGCCCTGGTCGAATCGGGAGACGATCAGGGCCGCCGTCTGGCCGCCGAACCCGAGGCTGTTGCTGAGCACGTGGCGGCAGGTCTTTTCCCTTGCCGTGTTGGGCACGTAGTCCAGATCGCAGTCGGGGTCGAACACCTCGTAGTTGATGGTGGGTGGAATCACACCCTTGCGGACGGCCATCAGGGCGACCACCATCTCGATCGCCCCGCAGGCGGTGGTGCTGTGTCCCATCATGCTCTTCGTGCTGGAAACGGGAATCCGGTAGGCCTGCCGGCCAAAGGCACGCTTCAAGGCCGCCGTCTCGATGCGATCGTTCATCACCGTGCTGGTGCCGTGGGCGTTGATGTAGTCGATGTCCTCGAAATTGAGCCGGGCTTGTTCCAGCACCTGGCGCACGCAGCGAACGCAGCCGCGTCCCTGGGGGTGGGTATCGGTGATCCGGTAGGCATCGTGGCCCGAGGCATAGGCGGTCAGCTCGCCCCAGATTTCCGCGCCCCGGCGGCGAGCATGGTCCAATCCCTCCAGCACCACCACGGCTCCCCCCTCGCCGACCACGAATCCTTTCCGATCGCGATCGAAGGGCCGCATGGCCTTCTCGGCGCTGTCGTTGTCGGTGTTCAACACACCCAGCAGGTGCAGCCCGGTGAGGCCCACCGGATTGATCATGCTGTGGGCGCCGCCGGCCAGCATCAGGTCGGCCTCGCCGCGGCGGATGATATCGGCCGCCCCGCCGATCGCCTGCGTGCTCGATGCGCAGGCGGCAATGCAGTTGAGATTCGGTCCCTGCGCGTTGAACAGCCCGGCCAGGCAGTGCGAGGCCATGTTGGGCTCGTTGTTGACGTCGCGCTGGGCGTTCCAGTGCCGCAGGGCTTCACCCAGGAACGCCTGCTGGTCGAACCGGCCATCGTCGATCGCCGCCGCCATCAGCGGCCCCAGCCGGGTCAGGTCCCAAAAGATTTCGCCGCAACCGAGATAGACGCCGAACCGCACCGGGTCGACGCCACCCGGCTCGATTCCGGCCGATCGAACCGCGCTCACGCCGCTGTGGACCACGAATTGGGTCTGGCGAGGATGTGTCCGCCAGGGCGCGGGGTCGACGCCCAGCCTGCCCAACTCCCAGTCGGGCACCTCGGCGGCAATCCGCACGGGGAATCTGCTGGCGTCGAATACGGAGATCGGCCGGATGCCGGAACGACCTTCGACCAGGTTGCTCCAGACTTCCGCCACGTCCGTCCCCAAGGGGGTCGCGCATCCGACTCCAGTAATCACCACCCGTTGCGACATGGATCGACGTCCTACCGTATGCCAAAGCGAATTCGGCGCGAAACCGCCAGCCCCACCCGAGGCCGGACCACAAACTCTCCCGATCTTCTATATTCCGCGTGGTTGATCCAGATAAGTTTATTCTTCCTGCCCTGCTTGCACAACGCCGCTTAGTTGAACAGCGCCACTTAGCGGAGGTCGAAGAACGTAAAGCCTTGCGAGTTCAGGTGTTACCCCCCACCGGCACAGGGCCGGTGGGGAGGAGCCCTAAGTGGCGCTGCCCCATTAGTTTCTGTTGCGGAAAGGGGATATTCGCACTGCCGGCTTTCCGCAACAGAAACCACTTCGCTCGACTCCCCGCCGTCGGGTGGAAGGGGCGGCTGGCCCCGCCGCGGGCACGACCGACCGCGACCGCCCGAAGAAGCCGGCGGATTGTAGCAAACCCCCCTGGGCCGGCAAATGCCGGTTTCGGCTCGTCAGCTTGCACGCTTGCACCGCTGAAACCGGGCAACTATCGTGATAGCCTGGATGATTCACCGGTGGCACGGTCGGGAGACCGGCCACCACACCCGTTTGGCGCGGGTCTCCACTTCGTTCGGCGCGGGTCTCCCGACCCCGCCTTGTTTGGCGCGAGTTTCCCGACCCCGCCTTCGTTCGGCGTGGGTCTCCCGACCCCGCCGTGCGGCGTCATGCTACAACAACCCGCTTTCCACTTCGTTCGGCGCGGGTCTCCTGACCCCGCCGTGCGGCGTCACGCTACAACAACCCCTTCCCGCAACCTGCTTGGCGAGACCCAGACCATGACCGATACGATTTCCCGTCGCGGCGTACTGAAAACCCTGGTTGCCGGCTCGGCCGCGGCGGCGGCGTGGCCGCGGACGGTGAAGGCTGCCCAAGAAGGCCCGGCAACACCTCTCAAGGGCCGGGTCCACCATTCGGTCTGCCGTTGGTGCTACCGGAAGATTCCCCTCGAAGACCTCTGCCAGGCGGCCAAGAAGATCGGCCTCGAATCGATCGAACTGCTCGGCCCGGACGACTGGCCCACGCTCCGCAAGCACGGCCTTACCTGCGCCATGGCCAACGGGGCGGGGATGGGAATCACCAAGGGATTCAACCGCCCGCAGTACCACGACGACCTGGTTGACGACTACGCGGCCCTGGTTCCCAAGGTGGCCCAGGCCGGGCTGAAGAACCTGATCTGCTTCTCCGGCAACCGCAAGGGGCTCGACGACGAAGCGGGGCTGGAAAACTGCGCCCGCGGTCTGAAGCGGCTGATGCCCCTCTGCGAAAAGCAGCGGGTCACGCTGGTGATGGAGCTTCTCAACAGCAAGGTAAACCACAAGGACTACCAGTGCGATCACACGACGTGGGGCGTCGAGTTGTGCAAGCGGGTGGGTTCGGAGCGGTTCAAGCTGCTGTACGACATTTACCACATGCAGATCATGGAAGGCGACCTGATTTCCACGATTCGCCAGAGCGCCGACTGCATTGCCCACTACCACACCGGCGGCGTGCCCGGCCGAAACGAAATCGACCAGACGCAGGAAATCTACTATCCGGCCGTGGTTCGGGCGATCGTGGCATCCGGCTTCCAGGGATTCATCGCCCAGGAGTTCATCCCCAAGGGCCCCGATCCGCTGGAATCACTCCGGCAGGGCGTGCTGATCTGCGACGTCGATTGACGGCTGGATGGGCGATCCACGGAGGACTTCCCGCCCCGTAGGGCCGGCTGTGCGGAGCCGAAACGTGGTGGCGCTGCGAAGTGCGGCAACCGGCCGGCACAGCCGGCCCTACAACGGGGAGAAAGCGTTGGCCGAGGGTTCTCCCCGCCGTTGGGTCGAGGTATGATGGGGGATGGGGGGGAGGCTCCGACTCCTCGCGTTTTGCTCGTCACCCGCCGCGCCGGTCGGCGCACGGAGGCCGATGGCAGGGGTTAGGTCATGTCTGGTGCCAGTCGTTCCGGAAGCCGATGGCCGCGATTCCTCTTGGTGATGACGATCCTCCTCGTGGGCGCGGTGACGTCGCTGGTTGCCTATCTCCTTTTTGCCGGCAAGGAGCGGCGGCTGGTCCAGGCGCAGCTCCAGGTAGAGACCCAGCAACGGGTGCGCGCCCTGGAGCAGCGTTTCCGGTCGGCGATCGTCAACGTCTACCGCGTGTTGCCGCCAGGGGACAAAGATCCCGATCCGCGCGCCGTGTTTAGGCGGTTGGCGGGGCCGCGTTTGGACGAGAATCCCGACCTGCTGGCGTTTTTCTGGATTCCGCGCGTGCGGGCAGACCGCAAATCGGAGCACGAGAACGCGGTCAGGCAAGAGGGGCTCTCCGACTATCGGATTCGGCAGCCGGACCTCGATGTGGGCCTCGAGCTGGCCGACGAGTTGCCACACGCCGACGCCTTCCCCATCACGTTCGCCGAACCGCACGAGCGGAACCAGGGCACGCTGGGGCTGGACTTGGGACGCCTGCGAGTCTTCCGAGAGGCGATGGAACAGGCCGTCCAGACGGGGCAGCCGGCGGTCACCCCGCCGATTCCCTGGAGTGACGATTCGGGCCGCCAGGCGGCAATTTTCGTGTTTCGCCCGCTCTCGCGCGACCGCAACCCGGAACAGACGCCCGACCAACGGCGCCGCAACCTGATCGGCTTCGGCGCGGTCGCCGTGCGAGCCGAGCGGACGATGGAAAACGCGCTGGGGGGCTTTCTTCCGGGGATCGACGTGGTGCTGCTGGACGGCGCCAGCCCGCCGGACCGCCGGCTGGTTTACGATTCCCAGGCGGGGCGGGCACGACTGGTGGCGGCCGTGCCGCCGCGGCCGCAGGGCGGTGCCGCGTCGACGCCGCCGGCGGAACTGGACCTGCCGGGCCGCCGGTGGGAAATCCGCTGCGCACCCACGGCGGCCTACCTGGCCGGGCGCCACGGCCCGCTGCCGGTGGTGGTTCTCATTTTCGGCCTCCTGCTGACGATTCTCGTGGGTGCCTACTCGAATACGCTTCTGGGTCGCAAGCAGAACGTCGAGCGGCTGGTGGTTCGACGAACCCGCCAGTTGAAGAAGGTCAACGAAAAGCTCGCCTACGAGCGATTTCTGCTGGACACCCTGCTGCGGTATTCACCCGACTACATTTACTTCAAGGATACCCAGAGCCGGTTCATCCGCGTCAGTCACGCGGTGGCCCGTTACCTGGGGTTCGGAGACCCGTCGAAGGCGGTGGGAAAGACGGACTTCGACGCATTCGACGCCGACCGGGCCCGGCAGTACCTGGCCGACGAGCAGAGGATCATGGAGAGCGGAGAGCCGGAGATCGACAAGGAGGAAGAGCAAGTCTGGCCGGATGGGCAGCACGTTTACATTTCCACCACCAAGGTCCCTTTGCGAAGCGACGAGGGGAAGATTGTGGGGACCTTCGGCATTTCTCGCGACATCACCGCCCGCAAGTCGGCCGAAGCCCAACTGGCCGAAGCCAAGGAGGCGGCCGAGGCGGCCAGCCGCGCCAAGAGCGATTTTCTTGCCAACATGAGCCACGAGATTCGCACGCCGATGAACGCCGTGATGGGGATGACCGAGTTGGTGCTGGAGAGCATCTCGGACGACTCGCAGCGCGAATATCTCAAGATGGTGCTCGAATCGAGCGAGTGGCTGATGTCGATCATCAACGATATTCTCGACTTCTCCAAGATCGAGGCCGGCAAGCTCAAGCTGGAGCGTTCTCCCTTCGACCTCCGCGAGCTGCTGGGCGATACGATGAGGTCGTTGGGCTTCCGCGCGCACGGCAAGGGCCTGGAACTGGCCTGCCACGTGGGACCCGGGGTTCCCCAGCGGCTGCTGGGAGACCACGGGCGGTTGCGCCAGGTGATCGTCAACCTGGTGGGCAACGCGGTCAAATTCACCGACGCCGGGGAAGTCGTTCTGGACGTTGCCTGCCCGTCGCCCGGGGACGATCCGGTTTTGCTTCACTTTGCCGTGCGCGACACGGGAGTGGGAATCCCGGAGGACAAGAAGGCCCTGATTTTCGACGCCTTTGAGCAGGCCGATCGGTCGTCCACGCGGCGTTTCGGGGGGACCGGCCTGGGCCTGGCCATCTGTTCTCGGCTGGTGGAGATGATGGGCGGGCGGATCTGGGCGGAGAGCAACGCCGATCGCGGCAGCACCTTCCATTTCACCGCTTCGTTCCAGGTGATCGGCCCCGAGCAGGCCGCCCCGCCCCACCCTGGCTTTACCGGCACGCCGGTGTTGATCGTTGACGACAGCGCCACCAACCGCCAGATCCTGGAGGAGATGCTCTCCGATTGGGGGATGTTGCCCCAGGTGGCCTCGGGCGCGGCGACCGCCGTCGAGATGCTGCGCGAGGCCTATCGCGCCGGCAGGGCGTTCCCCCTCGTGCTGACCGACGCCAACATGCCCGAGATGGACGGCTTCGCGCTGGCCGAAGCGATCAAGCAGGATTCCCAACTGGGCAGCACGGTGATCATGATGCTCACCTCCGGCGACCGCTCCGGCGACGTGGCCCGATGCGAACGGCTGGGAATCGCCGCCTATCTGCTCAAACCGATCAAGCAGTCCGAACTGTTCGACGCCGTCGCCCTGGCCCTGGGAATCAGCGAAGCCGAGGACACGACGGCGGCCGTGTCCGCCTCCCGCGAGATCGATCTGCCGCCCAAGAAGATCCTCCTGGCGGAAGACAGCCTGGTCAACCAGAAGCTGGCCGTGGGGCTGCTCCAGCGGCACGGCCACACCGTGGTGGTGGCCAACCACGGCCGCGAGGCGCTGGCCGCGCTGGAATCCCAGCATTTCGACCTTGTCCTGATGGACGTGCAAATGCCCGAAATGGACGGGCTCGAAGCCACCGCCGTGATTCGCGCCAAGGAGAAAACGACCTCCCAGCGAATCCCCATCATCGCCATGACCGCCCACGCCATGAAAGGCGACCGCCAATGGTGCCTGGCGGCGGGCATGGACGACTACGTCGCCAAGCCGATCCGGGCCAGGCGCCTGCTGGAGACGATCCGCAGGGTGCTGGCGCCCGAGGACGGCCAGCAGCGCGGCCCCCCCCAGACCCTTTCCCCGCCCGGCGATCCGCTCAACTGGTCGGAAGCGATGCGATCGGTGGACGGTGATCGGGGTCTGCTGGAGGAAATCACCCGAACCTTTTTGAATGAATACCCCCAACTGCTCGACGACGCCCGCCGGGCGATAGCCGACGGCGAGGCGGGGCAACTTGCCCTGGCGGCCCACAAGCTCAAAGGGGCCCTCCGCTACTTCGGCGCCGAAAACGCTTTCCGGCGGACGCTGGCGATCGAGCAAGATGCACAACGAGACGACCTGGAGCACGCCGGCCAGATGCTCCACGCGCTGGCCGCGAGCGTTCAGAAGCTGGCAGCGGCGCTGGAAGCCCGTTTACGCGATCAGGCGGGCGGCGACGCCCCCTGAGGGGTTTCTGTTGCCGACGATGCCGCCGGAGGGGAATTGACACAAGGGATCGAGAGCCTTTACTATTCTCCCTGGGAAGGGGTGGGAGCCGCGTTCGCAAGAGGGGGCGTTTCGCCGGGGCAATGATGTCCTTATTGCTTGCCACAACCCGATCGGATTGCCGCCGGATGCCGTGGGGGATCGTCTGGGCGGCGGCGCTGGGCTGCGCCCTGGCGGCCGCGCCGGCGCGCTGCGCCGACCAGCCGCCGGCCCACTTCAAGCACGGCGTGGTGATCCGTTTCGAGGGTGACATCACGCCCATGCAAAGGGCCTATTTCGAGCGCAAGCTGGCCGTGGCCCGAAAGCGGGGAGCCGACCTGCTGATCGTCGAGATCGACAGCCCCGGCGGGATGGTCGATCCCAGCCTGGCCATTGCCCAACGGCTCTGCGACCTGGACTGGGCCCATACGGTGGCCTACATTCCCGGCGACGACCATTTTGGGGCGCTCAGCGGCGCGTCGTTCGTGGCCCTGGGCTGCGACGAAATCGTGATGGGGGCCCGGGCGGCGCTGGGCGACGCCGGCGTGATCCAACTCGACGAAAACTTCATGTTCCAATACGTGGAGGAGAAATCCCGCACCCACGTCGTCCGCAAGGCCCGCGACCTGGCCCAGGCCAAGGGCCGTCCTCCCGCCCTGGTCGAGGCGATGATCAACAAGGACCTGGTCGTCTACCGGGCGACCGACAAGACCACCGGCCAGGTCACCTACAAATCGGACAAGGAGTTGGAAGCGGCCGGCGCGGGCAACTGGGAAAAAGGCGCCCCGGTGCAGGAGTCGCTGGGCAACGATTTTCTCGAAGTCAACGGCGCCCGGGCCGTCGAGTTGGGCCTGGCCACGGCCACTGCCGAGAATCGCCAGGAATTGGCCCAGCGTTTCGGGCTGGCCGAAAACGACCTGCTCGTGCTCCGGCGTTCGGCGGTCGACACCGTCGTCTCGGTCCTCAACAACCCGATCATTACCGGTCTGCTGTTCCTCGTCGGGCTGGTAGCGCTCTACGTGGAGTTTAGCGCGCCGGGCATCGGCATGGGCATTCTCACGGCCGGGCTCTGCTTCGCCCTCTTCTTTTGGAGCCGCTTCCTGGGCGGCACGGCCGACTGGCTGGAGATCGTCCTCTTCCTGGCGGGCCTGGCGTTTCTCTGCGTTGAACTGTTTATCCTCCCCGGATTCGGCGTGGCCGGCATCTGCGGAGTGCTGCTGTTGGGCGCCAGCCTGGTGCTGGCCAGCCAGACGTTCATCGTGCCCCAAAGCGGCGCCCAGTTGCACGTGCTCACCACCACGCTCACCGTGCTGATGGGGTCGGTGATCGCGTTCTTCATTTTGGCGGTGTTCTTGAGCCGCTATTTCGGCTCGCTGCCCCTGGTGAACCGGCTTGCGCTCGAGCCGCCGGCCGGCGCGGCGGTGGCCGCTTCGGGCGCCGGCCAGGGGCCCGCCTCGACCGCCCCGGTGGCGGTGGGTGACGTGGGCACGGCGGAAACGCCCCTCTACCCGGCCGGCAAGGCCCGATTCGGCACGCGGTTCGTCGACGTGATCACCGAAGGCGACTTTCTCGACGCCGGCACCCGAATCCGCGTCGAACGCATCGGCGGCGGCCGGCTGATCGTGGGCCCGGCCCCGCAGCAGCCGCCAGCCGGAAAGCCGCAAACGGGATGATCCGTGGCCAAGCGTTGCAATCTGGCCTTGGCTTCCACCGGGAAACGCTTCCGGCCGCACCCGACGACGTGCTCGCCGGGTGCGTTGCACACGGCGCCTCGACCCATTAGGATGGGCGAATTACGCACTCTCACCGCGAGGACGATGGTTCCATGGCTCGTGTCGCCCGGCTGACGTTGGTCGCTTGCTGCTTGCTCGTTCATCCCGGCCACGTGCTGGCCGGCCCCGGCGGCTGGGTCCCGCTCTTCAACGGCAAGGACCTCGCCGGATGGCGGGCCGGTGAGCACGCCGACTCGTTCCAAGTACACGACGGAAAGATCGTCTGCCACGGTCCCCGGGCACACCTGTTCTACAGCGGCGAGGCGGGCGGCGCCGACTTCAAGAATTTCGAGCTCCGGGCCACCGTGATGACCTCGCCCGGGGCCGACTCGGGCATCTACGTCCACACCAAGTGCCAAGCCTCGGGTTTGCCGGCCCGGGGTTACGAGGTCCAGATCAACAACAGCTCCACGGTCCGCGGCCAATCCGGGCAATCTTACGTATACGAGAAGACCGGCAGCCTCAGCGGTATCCGCAACCGGTACCAATCGATCGCCCGCGACAACCAGTGGTTTACCCTCCGCGTGGCGGTCACCGGCAAGCGAATCCGCGTCTGGGTCGGCGAGACGCTCACGGCCGACTATACCGAAC
>CAYZWG010000221.1:0-9245 GCA_964481605.1 uncultured Planctomycetaceae bacterium | reverse complement strand
CGACCTCTTGCCGGCTGCGCCGGCCCAGGTTCAAGAACCTGGGCTACCCGCTGGGAGCCCCGCGCCCAACGCGACCTCTTGCCGGCTGCGCCGGCCCAGGTTCAAGAACCTGGGCTACCCGCTGGACGGCCGTGGGTAGCACCGGTTCAAGAACTCGGGCCACCCGCGGAAACGAACTCGCCTTCCTCGGCACCACGAGTTTGCGTAGAATGCTTTTGTCGATGGTCTCGCTAGCCACGTTTCGGCTCCGCACAGCCGGCCCTACGGTGCCGAGCCCACTCGTCCTCGTCCTTTTTTCGCCGTCTGGCTGCCAATCGGCAGGTGATTTGTGCGGGACCACGCGATCGGTTCCGTGCCATCGAGACGCAAACAGGTACCGTAGCGTTTTCCTCAAAGCGCTATCGGGGGCCAGGGGTCCGTCGCTTGGGCTGTCGGGCTCCCTGGCCTTTTTTCAGGCTTTTCTCCCCCGTTTTCGGCACGGCCGTGCCACAATGGGTAGGATGAGAAAATCGGGCACGGTCCCACCCCGGCACCCCCCCACCCGCAGGGCCGCCGTCGCGGTCTGTGGCAACATCACGATGGAAGACCGCTTCGTCCAGCAGCGCCACAAGCCGCCCGTCCCGCTGGAACGGCCCCGGGAGTTGATTGTGGCTTGCCCGCCCATGCGAAGCAACGTGAATCTCTCCCGTATCGCACGCACGGCCGGGTGCTTCGCAGCGGCACGGATGGTCTGCTGCGGCACGGCCAAGCTGATCGACAAAATCACTCGCTCCGACGAGGAAACGCTCCCCATCGAGATGCACCGGACACTGACGCCGGTCCTGCAAGGACTCCGTGGCGAGGGGTACGAACTGGTCGGGCTGGAACAGACGACCCACTCCACGCCGTTGTCCGCCTTCCGGTTCCGGCGTCGAACCGTGCTGGTGGTGGGCAACGAACGGCTCGGCCTGGAGACGGATGTGTTGGAGCTGCTCGACCACGTGGTGGAAATCCCGGTCTACGGCCGCCCCTTCAGCCACAACGCGGCCACCGCCGCAGCGATGGCCCTTTACGAATATTGCCGGCAGTTTCCGCGGGGATAGGCCAGCGAGAAGACCCGCGCCGAACGTAGGCGGGGTCAGGAGCCCCGCGCCGAACGCGGGGCATGATTGACGACGATTGCGTGGGGGTGTTAAACTCCTTGGTTTGAACGTGTTCCGGCGAAAAACCATGTCCCAGCGGTCCTCAGTGCTCAGTCGCGGAGTTCTCGACGTGCCGGTTGAGAAACGGCCCGGGCACATCGCCGTGATTATGGACGGGAACGGCCGATGGGCAGAGCGTCGGGGCCTGCCCCGCATCGAGGGGCACCGGCGGGGCGTGGCCAGCGTACGGCGAACCGTGGAGGAGTGCGCCCGGCTGGGAATCGAGCAACTCACCCTGTTCTGTTTTTCCAGCGAAAACTGGAAGCGGCCGCCCGAGGAACTCGATTTCCTCATGCGGCTGCTCGAACAATACATGATCGAGGAGCGGTCCACGATCCGGGAGCAGAATATCCGCGTCTCGATCATCGGCCGCCGCGAAGGCATTCCGCCCGGTGCGCTGGCCGAGATGGACAAGACGGTTGCCGCCAGTGCCCGAAATTCCGGCCTCCGGCTGTGTCTGGCGATCAATTACGGCGGGCGGGCGGAAATGGTCGACACCGTGCGAGCGATTGCCCGGCAGGTGGCCCGGGGCGACCTGGCCCCCGACGAGATCACCGAAGCGACGATTGGCGAGCGGCTCTACACTGCCGGCATGTCGGACCCCGACCTGCTGATCCGCACCGCCGGCGAGATGCGGTTGAGCAATTTCCTCCTCTGGCAGATCAGCTACGCGGAACTCTGGGTGACCCAGACCTGCTGGCCGGAGTTCGACGAGCGGCACCTCCACCAGGCGATTTGCGATTACGCCTCGCGAGATCGGCGTTTCGGCGGATTGAGCCACCCGCTCCAGCCGGGAAATCAACGATGAATGCTGCGGGCACGGCTCGGCGGGAGCCTCGCGCTGCCGCCTGCGCACGAATATCTCCCCCGCCCCGCCCGAACGGAACGGATCGGAAATGCTTCGCTGGCGAATCCTCCTGGGAATCCTGATCGTCCTCGTTTTGGTGGGGCTCTGCTGGGCGGACCACGCGGTTCCCGTCCCCGGGCTGGTTCTCTTCCCGCTTTTGGTGTTCGGCGTGTGGATGGCCACCGGCGAGGTGCTCTACTTGGCCGAGTCGGGCGGGATTCGGCCGGTGGGGTGGGTCGTTTATACCGGAAATCTCCTCCTCATCAGTTCCGCCTGGGTGCCTCCCCTCTATTTTCGTTTTCAGCAAGCTACCCCCCACATAGCGGGTCAGTATGCGGCGAGCTTCCCCACCGCCACCGGCAGTTGGATTCTGCTGGCAATGGCGGTCAGCATCATCCTCGTGTTTCTGGCGGAGATGCGGCGCTACGAGCGGCCGGGTGGGGTCACGGTCAACGTGGCCGCGGCCGTATTCTCCATGGCCTACGTGGGGCTTTTGCCCACCTTTCTGGTACAACTTCGCATGTCGTGGGGCATCGCCGGGCTGGCTTCCATGATTATCGTCACAAAGCTAGGCGACATTGGGGCTTATGTCGTCGGGCGACTCATCGGCCGCTACAAGATGGCACCGGGGCTGAGTCCGGGCAAGACGATCGAAGGGGCCCTGGGGGCGATCGCCTTTGCCGTGGCCGGCTCGTGGCTCGTGTTTCGTTGCCTCGTTCCGGCCGTCGACCCCAAGGTAATCTTTTCGGGAACCTGGTGGGGGTGGGGTATCTTCGGCCTTGCCGTTTGCCTGGCCGGCATGGCGGGTGATTTGGCCGAATCGCTTTTGAAACGCGATGTCAAACAGAAAGACTCCAGCAGTTGGGTCCCCGGATTTGGGGGGGTGCTCGATATTTTCGATTCCATGCTCTTTGCCGCGCCCGTGGCTTATGCCTGCTGGGCGTTTGGCCTGGTCGGCTGAGGGGCGGGGGCTGGGGGTGGGCCGGCCGGAATCCCGGACGGAAAGGATTTGCCCGCCCGGCTTGCCGTAGTATTATTGGACGGGGGAAAATCTCGGCCGTTTCGGCTTCCATCTTGGTTGCCGGCGGGGGGAAAGTGTGGTTCGGCGTTCTCGATTTGGGTTGGGTGCCGGGAGGCTCACACCATGTCGATCAAGGTCGTCTGTCCGAACGGGCATGAGATTCGGGTGAAAAACTCCAGCGCGGGCAAGACGGGACTGTGCCCCACGTGCAAGGCGAGGGTAACGGTCCCGGAGATCGAGCGAAGGCCGCTCAGCGAGGAGGCCGTGATGGACTTGCTGGGCGAGCCCGAGGCGGGGGGACCGCTGGGGAAGGCCCCGCCGACCGAGAGCCTGGTCGAGGCCGGCGAGGAGGCGGATTTTCGCGTCAAGCCGGCGAAGAAAATGTGCAAGGCTTGTGAGCGAGAAATCGACACGGACACGCACATCTGCCCGTTTTGCCATACCTACGTCGGAGCCGACTGACGTCGCCTGGCCGCCGGCGTGGCACCGCCGCACCCGTGACCGCCGGCACCGGCCGGCGTTCTCTATTTTTCTCTCCGCCACAGGGCCGGCGGGGGGAGCCCAAAGTCTGTAGGCCGGGTCGCGACCCGGCCTACGACCTAGCGGAGGTTGAAGAACGTAAAGCCTTGGAATTTCAGGTGTTACGCCCCACCGGCCTTGTGCCGGTGGATTGAGGGTTTGGAGACTACACGCCGCTACCCCACCCGACCGTTCCCCGTGGCCTCGTGTAGGGGGAGGACGCGTGTGGGCGTGGTAGTTCTCAAACCCCTCTCCCAACTTCCCCCTGTGCCGCCGGGGAGGAGCCCTACGAAGCGGCGTTGTCATACTAGTCGCCTCTCGGCCGCTTCAGGTATAGTAGTATATTTGGGAAACCGATCCGACCTGGGCGTGCCCGCGGAGGTCGCGGCACGCGAAGTGATGAGTGAAGCAACCATTTCGGTGGCCAGCTCCAAGGCCTTGCTGGGCCTGTTCGGCGCCCGAGATCAACATCTGCGAGCCATTCGCGAACGTCTCGGCGTGAGCATCTCCACACGGAATGGGCAGATCTTGGTGGAAGGCGAGGAGGAGGCGGTCGGTCGGGCCACGGACGTGCTGCAGCGGCTTCGGCACGAGTTCGATCGTCGCGGCGGGCTTGCTCCGGAAGACGTTCGGCGAGCGCTGGCCGAGGTCTGCGAAGGCCAAACCTTCCAGTCCGCGGCGCCCTTGGAAGTTTTTAACGGCCGCCAGATTCGATCCCTCAGTGGGGGCCAGACCCGATACCTGGGGATGCTGGCCAAACATGACTTGATCTTCTGCACGGGACCGGCCGGGACCGGCAAGACCTACCTGGCGGTGGCCACCGCGCTGGCGGCGCTTCGCGAAGAACGGATTCGCAAGATTGTGTTGGTTCGCCCTGCGGTGGAAGCGGGCGAGAACCTGGGTTTTTTGCCGGGTGACTTGCAGGCCAAGATCAATCCCTACTTGCGCCCCTTGCTGGACGCGCTGCGCGACATGATGGACCCCGAGATGATGCGCCGCTACACGGAATCGGACGTGATCGAGGTGATCCCCCTGGCCTACATGCGGGGGCGCACGCTCAACGAGGCGTTCATGATTCTCGACGAAGCCCAAAACACGACCGTCTCGCAGATGAAGATGTTTCTCACGCGGATGGGCACGGGGTCGAAGATCGTCGTTGCCGGCGACACGACCCAGATCGACCTGCCCTCCCGAAACCGGAGCGGATTGGTCGATGGTCTGACGCGCCTGCGAGGCATCAAGGGTTTCGCCTCGGTGGAGTTGGACCGGCGAGACATCGTGCGGCACCGGCTGGTGCGGGACATTGTCGACGCCTACGAGCGGCGCTCGGGCAAGGCACAGAAGTAAGGCGGCGGGGTCCATGGCGTCCGGTGGTCAGAAACGAACCCGATCCGAGCGCGTGGCGGCGCTGGAGTTGCCGCCCAACAAGTGGGCGCGCATATGGGCTGGAGTGCGTCGGCCGGACGTTCTCGCCCGGCTGGGGTTTGCCGTGGCCACGGCGCTGGTGTTGGCGCTGATTGTGCGGGCGTGGCAGCAGCCGTTTGCCCTGCGGACTGGTTTTGTGCCGTCGGCCAACATCACCTCCCGGGTGGCCTTTCGGGTGGAAGACCCGGCCGCCACGCGGGCCCAGCAGGATCGAGCCCGCTGGCAGGTGCCCTATGTTTTCTCCCATGATCGCAAGCCGGTGGATCGGCTCCGCGATCAATTCGAAAACACGGTGCTGGAAATCATGGCGGCGGCCGGCGACGACCATCTGCCCGACCCACAAGTCTGGCTCGATTTTCTCCCCAAGCCGGCGGCCGGGGACAATCCGGACAGCGGAGAGTCGCAACGGAGGTTCGATCAGTTCCGCCAGTCGTTGACGGGAGAAGACAAGGTCCAACGGCTGCTCGACACGGTAGCCCAAGCGTTGGAGGAATTCGATCGGTTCGGACGGCTCCGCAACCTGGAGCAGAAAAAGGAGCTCGAGTCGCGGCTGGGCGAGGGAAACCAGGACAAGATCGCCGTGTTCGAGGCGGGCGAGCCGGAAAACAAAATCCTGGTGCGAATCAGCGATGTTCTCATCGGCGGGGCCGATTCGTTGCGCGAAGGGCTCACGCGGCGGCTGGAGGACGTGGGGATGGCCGATTTGGCCGAACCGGTTTTCCTTTGGCTTCACCGCCACATGCCCGACACTTTGGCGCTGGACGAATTGGCCACCGAGCAGGCTCTCAAGGCGGCCGAAGCCGCCGTGCCGCCGGCAATGGTCGCCTACCGGCCGGGGGACACCCTGATCTCGGCCGGCGAACCGCTGGACGCGGAGGACATCAAGCTGCTTCGAGCCGAGCACGCGGCTTTCAACGCGGCGCGGGGCCCGGCCGGCAAGCTTTGCCGTTTCCTCGCGGTGACCGCGCTGCTATTGGGGCTTTTTGCCCTGGTCGGATTCTACCTCTACAACGGGCGGCGGCAATTGCTGGCCGAGCCGATGCGGTTGGGGGTGGTAGCGGCGGCCGGCGTGATCGCCGTCTGCCTGGCCCTTTGGGGGGCCAACGACGCCTGGCGGGCGGAAATCATCCCCATGCTGCTGTTTGCCCAGGTGATCGGCATCGCCTACGACCGGCAAACGGCCGTGCTGCTGGCCATCGTCGTCGCCCTGGTGGTGACCCTAGGGCTGGGTCAGCCCCTGCCGATGTTTCTGGTCTGGGTCGGCATCACCACCACCGCCGTGCTCCAGCTCACCAGGATTCGCACCCGCAGCAAGCTGATCTACGTGGGGCTTTTCTCCAGCATCGCCGCCATGGCCCTGAGCGTGGTGGCCGGCGTGCTGGAAAACCAGCCTTTGGGCCCCGGAACCTGGTCGGCCGCCGCCCGCAACGGCCTCTGGACGATTACCGCCGGTTTCGCCATGACCGGCCTGCTGCCCTTCGTGGAGCGGCTGTTCGGCGTGCTCACCGACATGAGTCTGCTCGAATTGGGCGACGTCTCCCACCCCTTGCTTCAGGAGCTGGTGCGACGCGCGCCCAGCACCTACAGCCACTCGATCACCGTGGGCGCGATCGCCGAGGCCGCCGCCGACGCGATCGGTGCCCGGGGACTGCTGGTCCGCGTGGGCGCCTATTTTCACGATATCGGCAAGATGCTCAAGCCGGCCTATTTCATTGAGAATCAGCCGCCCAACGAAAACCATCACGAATCGCTGGTGCCCGAGATGAGCACCCTGGTGATCGTGGCGCATATCAAGGACGGGGCCAACCTGGCCCGCCAGCACCGCCTCCCCCAGCCGATCATCGACTTCATCGAACAGCATCACGGCACGACCCTGGTGGAATACTTTTACGGCCGCGCCAGCCAGCGGCGGCAGGCCGATCCCAACGGCGGCGAGGTGGAAGAGGCGAGTTTCCGCTATCCCGGTCCCAAGCCGCAAAGCAAGGAGACCGCCGTGCTGATGCTGGCCGACGCCGCCGAAAGCGCCTGCCGCTCGCTGATCGATCCCGGACCGGCCAGAATCGAAAGCCTGGTTCGCGAAATCGCCGAGCGAAAACTGCAAGACGGCCAGTTCGACGAAAGCGGGCTCACCCTGCACGAACTGCGAACGATCGAAAACAGCATGATCAAGTCGCTGATTGCCAACTACCACGGTCGCCTCAAGTACCCCGAACCGCGGCCGGCCTGATCTTGCCGCCGGCCCGGGATACCCCTTTCGGCCTTGTCCATTGACGAACCCCTACCAGATCGAAATCGCCGATCGCCAGCATACGCTCCACGTCGATCCGCGGCGGATCGAACGAGTGATACGCAGCGTGTTGCGCGACGCCGGTCTGGCGCGGGCACAAATCAGCGTGGCCGTGGTCGACGACGCCACCATCCGCCGGCTCAATCGCCGGCACCTGGGGCACGACGATCCGACCGACGTGCTCAGCTTTCCGCTGGAGTGCGGGGAGGGAACCCTGGAGGGGGAGATCGTGGTCAGCGCCGATACGGCGACGGCGGTGGCGGGCGACCTTGGTTGGTCGCCGGCGGAGGAACTGTTACTATACGTGGTGCACGGTGCGTTGCACCTGGTCGGCTACGACGACGTTTCGGCGGCCGATCGCCGCACGATGCGCCGGCGGGAACGGGAGGTGCTGGCTGGGTTCGGACTTGCCGTGCCCTGGCAAAACGGCGGCCCGGCGGACGCAGCCGCCGGGGGAAATCCTGCTGACCCTTCCGACGGGAGGCAGATCGGGTAGACGATGTCGAGCGACCTGCTGTTTTGGCTTGCAGGCACGGGCCTGGGCTTGACGACGCTGGCGGCCGTGGGCGCCCGGTCGTTGGCCGAGTTTTCGCGGCACGATCTGGAGGAAATCTGTCGCCGCCGCGATGTCAGGGACCGGCTGGGCGAAATCCTCAAGCGCCACGACGAAGTCGCCCTGGGGGCCCAGACGCTCCAGGTCTTGGGCGCCGCCCTGGCCGTGGTGGCCGGAGTCTGCTGGGCCCGGGCCCGCTTCCTCGCCGGGGAGGAGCTCGGCTGGGGATCGGCCGCCGCCATGGCCGCCGGCGCCGCACTCCTCTTGGCCCTGGCGGAAATCTGGATTCCCTACACCCTGGCCCGAATGTGGGCGGAACCTTTCTTGTTTTTCACCTGGCCGCTTTGGCGCGCCGTGAGCGTGCTGACGATTCCCCTGGTGGCCGTGGCCTGGTTCCTCGACACCGTGGTTCACCGTCTGGCCGACCGCCCCTCCGAACCGCCCAACGAAGAATCGTTCGAGGACGAAATCCGCACCATCGTGACCGAAGGACACCGGGAGGGCCTGCTGGAGGAGGATGCCCGGGAGATGATCGAAGGCGTGATCGAACTCGGCGACGTGGTCGTCTCCGAGATCATGACCCCCCGCACCGACATGATCTCCATGCCCGTCTCGCTCACCTGGCAGGAGGCGATCGACGTGGTGGTCAAGATCGGCCACACGCGAATCCCGGTCCACGACAACACCCTGGACGATATTATCGGCATCCTCTACGCCAAAGATCTCCTCCCCGAGTTGGCCAAAGGCGCGGACGCGGATCGCCGGCCCTGGACCTCGCTGTTGCGCGAGCCCCATTTCGTGCCGGAAACCAAGCCGGTCGATGTGCTGCTGCAAGAGTTTCAACGCAATCGGGCCCACATGGTCGTGGTGCTCGACGAGTACGGCGGCGTCTCCGGCCTGGTGACCATGGAGGACGTGCTGGAAGAAATCGTGGGCGAGATCATCGACGAATACGACAAGGACCTGGTCGACGGCATCCGCGAGTTGGACGACCGTGCCGTGGAAGCCCTGGGCAAGGTCCACGTCGACGAAATCAACCAGCGGCTGGGGTTGAGCCTTCCCGAGGACGGCGACTTTGACACGATCGGCGGGCTGGTCTTCAGCGAGCTGGGACACGTGCCGGTGGAAGGCGAGGAGCTTGTCCACGACAACGTCCGAATCACCGTGATCGAAGCCACCCGGCGACGAATCGAACGTTTGCGGATCGAAATCCTCGACCGGGCCAAGCGTGAGCGGGCGTAGCCCCAATACCGTTGAACGCCACGGGTGGCCCAGGTTCTTGAACCTGCACCCGGCGGCAGCCGGCAAGAGGTCAGGCCAGCGGACGACAACGCCCAGGCGGTGTTCCTACTCAATCGGTGGAGTGATTTGCGCTGACCTCTTGTGGCACCAGCCACACCGGTTCAAGAACC
>CAYZWG010000220.1:0-9306 GCA_964481605.1 uncultured Planctomycetaceae bacterium | reverse complement strand
CCTCGCCGACACACCGCCGGCCGACGGGAGGCGCGCCCGTGGACGTTTTCCTGGAAAGCCCCGTGCCCAGCATCCTGGCCGGCATCCTCCTGCTGGCCGTGTGGGCCGTGGTGTTCGTCAACCTCCGCCGTGGTTGGGTGTTGATCGCCATGGCCCTGACGCTGCTGGCCGCCCTGGGGGGCGTGGTGCTGGAGCGATTCGTGGTCACCGACCGCGAACGGATCGAGGCCACCCTGGACCAAATCGCCGACGTGCTGGAAGCCCAGGGCCTGGAGGCGAACCGGCCGGAGTTCGTTCTGCCGGCCGTGCTCCAGTACGTTTCGCCCCGTGCCGTGAAGACCCGACGGCTGGCCGAGACGAACTGCCGCCTGGTGGAGATTCTCCAGGCCAAGGTGATCAACGTGGAGGTGGAGTTCAACCGCCTCACCAGTCCCCCCACGGCCGAAGCCCACTTCGACGCGAAAATCGTGGCCCGAGGGCGGAACGGCCTCATCCAGGAGCAGTTCTACCCGCTCGATTTCTTCGTCCAGTTGCGCTACGAGAATGGGCGGTGGTTGGTGGGCGACAAGGTCCACTGGGAACTTCAGCGGCTGTGAGCGACCGCGCGGGAGGCGGCTATTGCCCTGGTTCCCAAGCTCCAGCTTGGGAACCCGCGCGATAGCTTGCGCGATCCGTGCCGGGTCGCGACCCGGCCTACAGGCTCGCGTCGTGGTGCGGTAGCGCCATCGTGCGTGTCAGGGATGGGGCACGCCGCCGTGACCGGGAGGTCCGCCCGCAGCGGGCGGATAGCCCGAATAGCCCGGCGCGGCGTAGGGAACCGGTGTCCCGTACGGGGGCCGATAGGGCGTGGGATACCAAGGAGACCAGGGCGGCGTGGGCAGCTTGCCCAAGCCGTAGGGGTTGCCCCACGAACCGAAAGGCGAGGTCCAGGGACCGCTGGGGTTGCCCCAGGGGCCGTAAGGCGTGGCCCCGGCCCGGAACGGCCGCTGCCATTCGCCGTAAGGCCGGATCGCCTCGCCGGCACCCCAGGTCTCCACGACATGCCGGCGGTCGATACTGCCGTCGGCGCCGCGAAGCGTGGTGCGATCATGCCGATAGCCGCTCTGGGAATAGGTGGGGTCGTTCGGCGCGTAGGCCTTTTCCTTCGCCGCGTACTGGGCCACCCGCCGTCCGCTGGTCGGATCGTGCGTGTAGTGCGAAGGGCGAAAAATCCAACTGGCCTGGGCTGCCGCGGTGCAGAAAACAACCGCGGGAACCAGCACGGCCGCGAATCCAAGGTGCCGTTTCATGGGGAGTCAGCCGTTGTTGATGGGTGATTGCTGATGGTTGGGCGAATCCGCCCGGTCATCGTTTCTGCCGCACCACGAACAGCTCTTCCTTCTGCGGATCGTAGAGGTAGCGATCGCCGGGGCGAAGCTCCGGCAGGGTGATTTGGTTTGCCTTGATGACTTTCTCCATGAACTCCTGGTGACTTTTCGGCGCGTGTTCATTCGTCGCCTTGTAAAGCTTCAGCGCCTCGGGAATCTGGATGTTGAAGATGATCCGTTCCTGGGCCCGAAAGTAGACCGAAACCGGCGTGGTGATAATCCCCCCGCCGTAGTTGCCCTTGCCGGTGACGCCGGGGGCGGCCTTCCGGCGAACCGCCGGGGCGGCGGCCGGCTGGGCCTGGGGCTGGGGTTTCGCCGCCGGCTTGGCCGCCGGTTGGCCCGCGGTTTCCACCGTATCGGTCGAAACGCCCACGGCCTCGGGCTTGGCGGGCCGCTGGCTGGGGGCGAAGGGGTCCTCCCCCACGCAGCCGACCAAGATCGGCAGGACGACCACGGCCACCATCGGGATCAGTCGCATCACGGGCCTCCTTTCTTCCCATTTCTTCATGCCTGGGCACTCGACTCGGCAACACCGCCCGCGTTGCCGGAGTTGTCTCGGGTACGTCGCGTGGTTCTCACCAGGGGCCCTCGCGCGGCGGGCGTCTGGAGCGATGCGTCGCCGGCCTCCGGGCCGAGTTGAAAAGGCCACGACTGCATTTGCCGCAAGACCGCCTGCCGGGTCATGTTGTAATCCAGCGGCGTGAGCGTGACGTAGCCGTCCGTGATGGCCGAAAGGTCCGTGGGGGGACCGTCGGCCGCCGGCGGCGGATAGACCGTGGCCCAATAGTAGGCCCGCCCCCACGGGTCGGTCCGCTTCTCATACTTCTCCCCATACAAGGCGACGTCCATCGGCACCACGCGAAGTTGCGGCGTGCCACGAAGCGCCGCCGTGGGGATGTTCAAGTTGTAAAGCTGGGGACCGGCATCCTGTTGTTCGAGAGTCTGCTCGATCACCCGCCGGGCCAGCCGGGCGCCCTTGTCGAATGGGGCATGCTCGTCGAACTCCAAGGAGACGGCCACGCTGGTGATCCCGAAAAACGCCCCCTCGATCGCCGCGGCCACCGTGCCGGAATAGAGCACGTTGATGCCGGCGTTCAGCCCTCCGTTGATCCCGCTGACCACCAGGTCGGGCCTTCGCGGACAGAACTCGGAGATACCGATGCGGACGCAATCGGCCGGACTTCCCTCCACGGCCCAGCCCCAGTGCCGTTCGTCGACGTAGACCTCCTTGGCAATCAGCGGCATGAGGTAGGTGATGGAGTGGCCCACGCCGCTCTGCTCGGTGGCCGGGGCGACGACGTAGACCTCGCCCAGTCGGCGCAGCTCTCGTTCCATCGCCGCCAGGCCCGGCGCGTAAATACCGTCGTCGTTGGTCAATAGAATCAGCACGGTTTCGCCAAGTCCTTTCAACGAAAAGGTTTCCGCCATCCGGAAAAAGGCCGGAAAAAGGGGACAGGTCCATTTTGTGCGAAGCACCCTGCGGGCCGTTCCGGCAAAAGGAACCTGTCCCCTTCTTTCGGACCATCCCGCCAACTTCCACTATAACCAGGGAACCGGCAGGCTTCAATCGCTGGAGCCGTAACATCTTGCCGCTAAATGAGTTGCAAAAAGTCCGCAGGGCCGGCTGGGCCGGCCGAAATGCGGCCGGCGTGGCGAAGTGCGGCAGCCGGCCGGCACAGCCGGCCCTACTTCTCCCATGCCGGGTCGCGACCCGGCCTACAGGCTACCGAGGGCAGCCGAAGCGGGCTGGCCGGCTCGCCGGCCCTGGACGCAGGCCCGACGGGGCTCCTATAATGACCGGTTTTCCCACGGAAGGCCGCGATGAAACGTATCGCCCAAGAGAGAGTGCTCGTGCTGGACTTCGGGTCGCAGTACGCGCAGCTCATCGCCCGCAGGGTTCGCCAACAGCAGGTCTACTGCGAAATCGTCTGTCACGACATCGAGGCCGGGCGGATACGCGAACTCAACCCGCGGGGCCTGATTCTCTCCGGCGGGCCGGCCAGCGTCTACGCCCAGGGTGCCCCTCGCTGCGACCCCGCCATCTTCACGCTCGGCATACCCGTGCTGGGGATCTGCTACGGGATGCAACTGGCCTGCCAGGCCCTGGGCGCGGAAATCGAGAGCACACCGCGATGCGAGTACGGTCCGGCCGAATGCGAAATTATCCACGGCAATGAACTGTTCGCCGGCGTTTCGCCGCGGACCCAGGTGTGGATGAGCCACGGCGACCAGGTGTCGGCCGTCTCCGAGGATTTTCTCCCCCTGGCCCAAACGCCCACCTGCCCGGTGGCCGCGGTCAAACACCGCAAGGCGCCGATCTACGGGTTGCAGTTTCATCCCGAGGTAACCCATACGCCCCAGGGCTCGAAGGTCCTGGCCAACTTCCTCACCCGCGTCTGTGGGTGTTCGCAAAGCTGGAAGCTGGGCGATTTCGCCCGCGAGACGATCGAGGAGGTTCGCCGGCAGGTGGGCCACGGGCGGGTGATCTGCGGGCTTTCCGGAGGGGTGGATTCGTCGGTGGTGGCGGCGCTGCTGGCCCAGGCGATCGGGCCCCAACTGGCCTGCATCCTGGTCGACAACGGGCTGTTGCGAAAGGACGAAGCCGGTGCGGTGATCGAGGAATTCAGCGGCCACTTCCAGGCCGACCTGCACGTGGTCCAGGCCGAGGATCGTTTCCTGGCGAACCTGGCCGGGGTCAGCAATCCGCAGGAGAAGCGGCGGAGAATCGGACACACCTTCATCGAGTGCTTTGCCGACGAGGCCGCACGCATCGACGGGGCCCGGTTTCTCGCCCAGGGAACGCTTTATCCCGACGTGATCGAGAGTGGCGGGCTGCAAGACGGCCCGGCGGCGACGATCAAGCTGCACCACAACGTGGGCGGGTTGCCGGAAAACTTCGACTTCGAGTTGATCGAGCCGCTGCGGGACCTTTTCAAGGACGAGGTACGCAAGCTGGGGGCACAATTGGGGCTGCCCGAGGAGATCGTCTGGCGGCACCCTTTCCCCGGGCCGGGGCTGGCCGTGCGCTGCCTGGGCGAAGTCCGCAAACAGCGGCTCGACACGCTTCGCGAGGCCGACGCGATCATGATCGAGGAGATCAAGGCGGCGGGGCTCTATCGGCAGACCTCGCAGGCCTTCGTGGTGCTGTTGCCGGTACAGAGCGTGGGCGTGATGGGCGACGCCAGGACCTATGAGGATGTCGTCGCCCTGCGGTGCGTGGAAAGCGAGGATTTCATGACGGCCGACTGGAGCCGCCTGCCGTACGATCTGTTGGCCAAGATTTCGACCAGGATCATCAACGAGGTCGCCGGTGTCAACCGGGTGGTTTACGACGTCAGCTCGAAGCCGCCGGCAACGATTGAATGGGAGTAGCGGTTGGTGGGCAGCGCGAGACTGCACGCGTTCGGCGCGGGTCTCCCGACCCCGCCGGTGGCCTGACCGGAGGTCTCTCTTGATTTGCGTAAGCGGTTGATGTGGGAGAGCATCGGCCCTTTCCCGGCGGCATATCCTTGTGAAACCACGGATGACACGGATGGCACGGATAGGACACGAGAGCATGACGAATCACGTTGATGATGGAGTTTATCCGAGATATCCGGCCATCCGTGGTGAAAAATAGGGAAGATTCTCGCAGGAAACGGCAGAGCCGGTGGATTATCCGTGATTTAGGGAGACCTTCGGTCAGGCCGCCGGCGGGGTCGGGAGACCCGCGCCGAACGCCGGAGACCCGCGCCGAACGCCGGAGACCCGCGCCGAACGCTTCATTCAACGGTATTGAGCCTCGCCCCCCAGATTCCAACCTTCAAGGAGCCACGATGAAAGTCGCCACCATTGTTACCAACAAGGGCACGATTCGACTGAAACTCCACCCCGAAAAGACGCCCAAGACCGTGGCCAATTTCGAGAAGCTGGCCGGCGATGGGTTTTACGACGGACTCATCTTCCACCGCGTGATCCCCGACTTCATGATCCAGACCGGTTGTCCCCAGGGCAACGGCACGGGCGGGCCGGGCTACAGCTTTGAAGACGAGTTCCACGGCGAACTGAAGCACGACGGCCCCGGCGTGCTCTCGATGGCCAATTCCGGCCCCAACACGAACGGATCCCAGTTTTTCATCACCCACGTGGCCACACCCTGGTTAGACGGAAAACACTCGGTCTTCGGTCGCGTTATGGACGGTCAGGAGGTGGTCGACGCCATCCAACAGGGCGACGTGATGCAGAAGGTGACCGTCAGCGTGGAAACGGCGGCCGAGTAGACGATCTCGGCCCGGTGTGCGAGAATCGCGAAGCAGCGCGTCCGCCTTTTGCCGGCGCCTATTTCTCCCTGAACCTGTCGAACGGGAGTCTTCCACCGTGGCCAAGAAACGCGCCGAAAGCGAACCGGAAGAGAAACTCGACTTCGAGAACGCCCTGGAGCAACTCGAAACGATCGTGCACGCGCTGGAGGAGGGCGAGGGCGGACTGAACGAGACGCTGGCCCGATACGAGCGAGGCGTGGGGCTGCTGCGGCGATGCTACCAGCTCTTGGAGAAGGCCGAACGGAAGATCGAGCTGCTCTCGGCGGTCGACTCCCAGGGCCAAGCGGCCACCGAGCCCTGGGACGACCGGGCGCCCTCGGGGGAGGAAAAGGCCCCCGGGCAGTCGCGTCGGCGTGGGGCCGGCGGTGCAGCCCCCCCCAAGGAAGGATTCGACGCCGGGCCCCAGGATGTGGACGACGCCGAAGACACGTCGTAGGCCGCACAGTCCCCCCCCACCTGAAGCGAGGCACGCCCCACGCCAGCAGAACGGCGTGGACGATGTCGAGGGCTTGTTTTAGAATGGCTTGTTGACGCTTGCATCGCCGATGCACGGAGGGCTCCAACGGACGCCGGGGTTTATCGCGGATACAGCTCGGACCCGCCGGCCATTGGCTATGCAACGCTCATTACGGTCAGTTTCTGGCGACACAATTCCAGCTTGGAGCCGAGGCGCGATCTTCCCAGGACCACCCCGGCTCCCCAACCCTCCTCGCTACGCGGGCAGATGGTGCATTCCACAACCGCCTCGCTTCCACAAATCCTCGCGTCGTATCGCGAGTTGGTCGAGGAGGCACTGCGCCGGTACGTTGATTTTGGGGACGGCTGCCCGGAGCGACTGGCTGACGCCGTCCGTTACAGCTTGCTGGGCCCAGGCAAGCGGCTGCGCCCGATCTTGGTGCTGATGGCGGCCGAGGCGTGTGGCGGGTCGGCGGCGGCGGCGGTGCCGGCAGCGGCGGCCGTGGAAATGGTGCACGCCTATTCGCTGATCCACGACGATCTGCCGGCGATGGACGACGACGATTTGCGACGGGGTCAGCCGACCTGTCACAAGAGGTTCGACGAGGCGACGGCGATCCTGGCGGGCGACGCCTTGCTGAGCTTGGCTTTCGAGGTGCTTTGCCGCGACGTCCATCCGCCGGAGGTGGCGGTCCGCTGTGGCCGTCTGCTGGCCGAGGCGGCCGGGGCCCGGGGGATGGTGGGCGGCCAAGCCGACGACGTGGCCGGGTCGATCGGCAGTGATCGGGAGGCGTTGGAATCGATCCACCGTCGCAAGACGGGGGCGATCATCTCGGCCAGCCTGCGGCTGGGGGCGACGGTGGCCGGGGCCACGGCGGTGCAGTGTGAAGCGCTGGCCCGGTATGGCCGCTCGCTGGGGCTGGCGTTCCAGATTACCGACGACCTGCTCGACGTTCGCGGCGCGGAGGCGAAGGTGGGCAAGCGCGTGGGCAAGGACTCCGATCGAGGCAAACTGACCTTCCCCGGGCTTTTGGGCGTAGAAGAGAGCATCCGTCGCGCCCAACGGCTGATCGAGGCGGCCTGTGAAGCGATCGCGCCTTTCGGTTTGCGGGGTGAGTGTTTGGAAGCACTCGCGCGATACGTTCTGGAAAGGAATCGCTGATGGACAAAATCCTCTCCACCATCCGCTCGCCGAAAGACCTCCAGCGGCTCTCGCACAAGGAATTAAACACCCTGGCCGGCGAGATTCGCGAGGCCCTCTGCCGGCTGCTGGGCGAGCGGACGGCGCATTTCGCCTCCAACCTCGGCGTGGTCGAGTTGACCCTCGCCCTGCACACGACTTTCGACTTTCTCCATGACCGCCTGATTTGGGACACCGGACACCAGGTTTATCCGCACAAGCTGGTGACCGGCCGCTACGACCGGTTCGAGACGATCCGCACCAAGGGCGGCCTGATGGGCTATCCCAATCCGGCCGAAAGCGACTACGACCTGTTTATGACCGGGCACGCCGGCTGCAGCGTGGCCACCGCCCTGGGTCTGAAAAGCGCCGACGACCTGCTGCGGCCGGAGGAGGGACGGCACACCGTGGCGGTGGTCGGCGACGGGGCGTTTACCTCGGGCGTCGTGCTGGAAGCGATGAACAACGCCGGAGGGTTGAAGAAAAAGCTGATCGTCGTGCTCAACGACAACAAGATGTCGATCTGCCCTCGGGTGGGCGGAATCGGCGACTACCTGGATCGGCTGAGGATGACCCCCTTCTACACCGGCCTGAAGGCCGAGATCCAGAAGCTGCTCCCCCAGGTCCCGGTGATCGGCGATCCGGTGGAGCGATTCCTCTCCCAGGCCAAACACGCCATCAAGGCGGGCCTGCTGGGCGGTATGCTGTTCGAGGAACTGGGGTTCCGCTACATCGGACCGGTCGACGGCCACAACATCCGCCACATGCAGAAGTACCTGCGGATGGTTCGCAACTTCGACGAACCGGTGCTGTTGCACGTGGTGACCGAAAAGGGGCACGGCTTTCAGCCCGCCGCCGAGGACCCCGTCTCGTTCCATACCCCGGCGCCTTTCGCGCGCGAAAACGGCACCACGGTGCCGCTCAAGCGGGGCGTTGCCACGCCCTACACGAAGCTCGCCCGAGATGCCGTCCTTGACCAGATGCGGCGGGACCCCAACGTGGTGGTGATTACCGCCGCGATGTGCCAGGGCAACATGCTGCAGCCGGTGCGGGACACGTTTCCCCGACGTTTCTTCGACGTGGGTATCTGCGAGTCGCACGCGGTGGCCTTTGCCGCCGGACTGGCCAAGGCGGGAATGCGGCCAATCGTCGACGTCTATAGCACGTTTCTGCAACGCAGCTACGACCAGGTCTTCCAGGAGCTGGCGCTGCAAGACCTGCCCGTGCTGATGCTGCTGGACCGTGCCGGGCTGACCGGGCCCGACGGCCCCACGCATCACGGCGTGTTCGATCTGGCCTACCTCCGTCCCTTTCCCAATCTGGTGGTGATGGCCCCGGGCGACGGGCACGACCTGGCCCCGATGGTTGCGTTTGCGGCCGCGGCGGATCATCCCTCGGCCATTCGCTACCCGAAATCCGCCGCCGAAATCGTCGACCGAAACCCGGCCCCGGTCGAGTTGGGCCGGTCGGAGACAATCCGCCACGGCGACGACGGCACGATCGTTGCCTGTGGGGCGGTGCTCAAGGCGTGTGCCCAGGCGGCCGAACTGCTGTCGCGCGAAGGGCTTGAGTTGACGGTGCTCAACGCCCGCTTCGTCAAACCGTTGGACGCGGAGACCATCCTGGGGGCCGTGGAAACGAGTCCCTTCGTGGTGACCGTGGAGGAAGGAATGCTGGCCGGCGGATTCGGCAGCGCCGTGCTGGAAACAGCCAACCAGGCCGGCTTGGAGACCTCGCGGGTGGTTCGATTGGGAATTCCCGACCAGTTTGTGGAGCACGGCGACCGGGCCGAACTGCTGGCCGACCTGGGGCTGGACGCCACCGGTGTGGCCCGGGCCTGCCGCCAGATGGCCTCGAAGGCCAGCGTGGTGCCGGCCGCCAGCCGGCAGCGAGCGCGGGCACGGTAGGGGGGTGCCACGGCCGGCTGCTCGCTGTCGAATGTGGGCGGGCGTTCGTAGTACCCGTCCAAAAAAAACCGCAACGTTTCGCGATTTGGCCACAC
>CAYZWG010000219.1:4628-9316 GCA_964481605.1 uncultured Planctomycetaceae bacterium | reverse complement strand
ATCTCCCACCTGAAACCTCCAACTCGAACCACCTTCGGAAGTCCGTTCCTGCACCTGAAGTCAGAGTAGGCCGCGGGCTGCGCTTCCCCCCCGCTTCCCCCCCGACTACAATGGGGACGTTCGATCCCCGAGCAGTCGACTTCGCCCCGGGGGACAATCCCCCGCGTCGCCACGAACCAAGGGAGAAACGCCGATGGGAACCATCACTCTGGCAGTGGCGGTCTTGTGGCCGGTCTTGGGCATCACCATCGAGCCGGCACAGCCCAACGAAGTGGGCTTCGAGCCCGTCCAGGCCCGGTTCGTGCGGTTCGTCATCCACGCCAGCTTGGGCGGACAGCCCTGTCTGGACGAACTGGAAATCTACGGCCCCGAGAACAAGGCCAATCTGGCCCTGGCCAAAGGCGGAGCCAAGGCCACGGCCTCCTCCTGCCTGCCCGGCTACGCGATCCACCAGATTGCCCATCTCAACGACGGGCTCTACGGCAACGATCATAGTTGGATCGCCGCCGGCACGAGCGACGAGTGGGCCCAGATCGAGTTGCCCCAGGCGGTCCAGGTCGCCAAGGTGGTCTTCTCGCGCGACCGCGAGGGCCGCTACCGCGATCGGCTGCCGGTGGATTTCGAGGTCCAGGTCTCCCTCGACGGCCAGGCGTGGAAGACGGTGTGCCAGGTGAAGGGCACCCCCGCCGCCCCGCCCCCGCCGACGCCGCCCAAACCCCGTCCCAACCAGCCGGCCATCGACCAGGCACTCCACGACGGCGACCTGGTCCGCTATGCCTTTCTCTGCGAGAAGCGGACCTGGCGCGACCTCGACGGCTCGGACCCCGTGGGCCGGGTTCTCCAGCAGATGGAGGCGATGCTCCAGCGCCTTGCGGCCAAGGGGCTGGAGGTCACCGCCGAAAGGGCGGAACTGGTCGATCTGCGAAGCCGCCACGACGAGTGGGCAGCCGCCACGCCCCATGACCCCGTGGCCGAGCAAACGCTGTTTCTCGATGCCCGCATGGCCAAACGCCGCTTGTTCTTCCGCGACCCCGACCTGGCCCCGGCCGAGAGAATCCTCTTCGTCAAGCGGCACGCCTTCCGGCCGTCGCACAATTACAGCGTCATCCTCGACGCCCAGGGAGGCCCCGGCGGCGGCATCTGCGTGCTGGAAATTCCCCGGCCAGACGGTCGCTTGCAGCCCGGCCAGGCCCGCTTGCAGCCATTGTTCGACGCCGGCCATGGCGTGGCCCGCAACCCGGCCGCCAGCTTCGACGCCAAGAAAATCTACTTCGGCTATCGTCCCACCATGGACGACTACTTTCACATCATGGTGATCGACCGCGACGGCGGCAACCCGCGGCAGCTCACCGACGGGCCGTTTCACGACTACTGGCCTTGTCCCCTGCCGGACGGCGGGCTGGCGTTCATCTCCACCCGCTGCAAGGCCCGCTTCCTCTGCTGGCGCCCGCAGGCCTTCGTGTTGTTTCGCATGGAGGCGGACGGTTCGCGGATCGAGCCCCTCTCGCTGGCCAATCTGAGCGAGTGGGCCCCCTCGGTGATGAACGACGGGCGGATCATCTGGACCCGCTCCGAATATCTCGACAAGGGGGCCGACTTCGGCCACACGCTCTGGGCCATCCGCCCCGACGGCACCCACCCCGAAATGCTCTTTGGCAACAATACCCGCAATTGCTACGCCAACGGGCGCAAGGTGCCGGGAACCGACGAAATCTGCTGCACGCTGATCGCCCACGGCGGGGACCTCAACGGCCCCATCGCGCTGATCGATCCCAGCCTGGGTCGGATGAACCCGGCCGCCATCCACAACATCACGCCCGACGTACCGCCCCACTACCACATGGACTGGGCCCGGCGGGAGTGTTTCCGCGACCCCGTGCCCATCGCCCGCGACTATATTCTTTGCAGCCATGCGCCGGACGATCGGTTCGGGCTGTACCTGATCGACCGCTTCGGGAACCGGGAACTACTCTACCTGGATGCGGAGATCGGCAGCATGTGTCCCACGCCGCTTGGGCCGGCGCCGGTGCCGCCCAACCTGGGCTACGCCTCCCAGACGCCCGCCCAATCGCAACGGGGCCAGTTCGTGGTCACCGACGTCTACCGGGGATTGCAGCCGCAGGTCGCCCGCGGCTCGGTCAAGTATATCCGCGTCTGCGAGGAGATTCGCGCCGACCTCGTTCGACTGGCCGACGGCCAGTACCAGAAGGACCACGAACCGTTCCTCGACTGGTACGCCACCCCGGTCCACAAGGTGAACGGCCCCTACGGCTGGCCCAGCTACGTGGCCAAGGGAACCTTCGGCCTGGCGCGGGTGGAAGAGGACGGCTCGGCGAACTTCTTCGCGCCGGCGGGCAAGGTGCTCTACTTTCAGGCGCTGGACGAAAACTTCAACGAGCTACAGCGGATGCGCAGCGTGGTGCAATTGCAGCCCGGGGAAACGCGGGGCTGCATCGGCTGCCACGAACCCCGCACCACCGCGCCGCCGATCCGCTACGGCATTGCCCTGCGGCGACCGCCCGAACACCTCGCCCCCGAGCCCTGGGGCACCGGCCCGTTCTCCTACGAGCAGGTCGTGCAGCCCGTTTGGAACGCCCGCTGTGTCCGTTGCCACGACGCCCGGGACGAACACGGCATCAACCTCGCGGCCACGCTCGACGCCGACCGCGTGCCCGCCTCCTACCGCACGCTGATCAGCGGCGGCTGGGTCCACTACTTCGATCTTCAGTGGGGTCAGGAGCACCACCTGGCCGAGCCGCTCAGCTTCGGCACCCTCAAGAGCAAGCTATGGGAAGTCCTCGACGCCGGTCATTACGACGTGCGGCTTAGCACGGACGAAATTCGCCGGGTGAAGTGCTGGACCGACTTGAACTGCCCGCTTTGGCCCGACTACCTGTTCCGCCCCGACCGGCCCGGCCCGGCCGAGAAGTTGACCCAGGCGAAATAGCCGGTAGGCCGGGTCGCGACCCGGCATGGATGCGGCAAGATACCGCGCCGGAGCCGAACCGCCGTTCCCAGCCGGTTCCTCCTGCCAGCCTGGTTCCCAAGCTCCCGCTGGGGAACCCCCGCGAGGCCGCTTCACACCGCGATCTTCTGCCGCAAGACCTGCTCCATCGCCGCCCGATCTTCCGGCCCCACGTCGATATGCCGCGTAAATGGCCACGTTCCCTGGTGCTCGTGGATCAGCAGGCGGTTGCGCACGTGGCTTGCCCAGCGGTAGCTCTCCATCTTGTTCCACGGCTTCAGCATCACACCCTGGAGGATCAGGCCGTTCTCGGCGACCTCCACCACGCCCGCCCCCACGCGCCACCAGAAATTGGTCAACGTCCGCGGCGCCCAGGTGGCCAGCAAGATCGTGTAGTACAGCAGGTCGGACCATTGTTGGGAGCGTGCTCGGCCGGCGGCCGCCGCGCTGAAGACAAACCAATAGGCGATCATCACGGCGACAGACACCGCCAGCCAGAAGCCCTGCTGGAGCCGCACCCGCTTGCTCCCCTTGGCCACGGTGCGGAACAGGATCGCGCCCGCTTTTCGCTCCACCTTGCGCCGTTCGGCGCAGAGACCGACCGTCCCCGCCCCGAGCAGCAAGAGGGTCACGGCCGCATGGGCCCCGAAGAGCAACTGCCGTTGCGTGTCCCACGCCCGAATCGCCGGCGCGATCACCGCGGAGATGATCGCCACCATCAGCATCACCACCAGCATGCTTCGCAGGCTGAATTGGAGCGACGTGGCCATGGCGATCGAAAACGGCTGGTGCGCAACCAACAGTCGGTAGGCCAGGTCGCGACCCGGCCTACAGGCTCTGGGAAGAAAGCGGCTGGCCGCTCAGCCCACCGGCTGGGCCGCCGCCTTTGCCCGCTCGACGATCACGTCAAAGGCCTGGGGATCGCTCACCGCCAACTCGGCCAGCATCTTGCGGTCCAACTCGATCCGGGCGCGTTTCATCCCGGCGATGAACTCGCTGTAGCGCATCCCCCGCTGGCGAACGGCCGCGTTGATGCGAATGATCCACAGGCGGCGAAATTGCCGCTTGCGCACCCGGCGGTCCCGATAGGCGTAGGCCTCGGCCCGCACGACCGATTCCTTCACGGTCCGCAGCAGCTTGCTGCGACCGCCGCGGTAGCCCTTGGCTTGGCGAAAGAGCCGCTTCTTGGCCCGCCGTCGGGCCGCTCCCTTGGTGGTTCTCATCCGTCTTTCTTTCGTAATCCGGCGAGATCAAGGCCCTCCCGCTCAAACCCGGGAGCGTTGTCCTGCCCGTCTCGCAGCCGAAAAATCCCTCCTCCCCGCCGGCAAAATCAGCGTTTCCGCCCCGGCGGTCAATAACTGTTGCCGCACAGCGCCCGGCGAATCCTCACGGCCTCCATCTCCTCGACCGCGGCCGTCCCCCGCAGGTTGCGCTTTCGCTTGTGGCTCATTCGGCCGGCCAAGTGGCTGGTACCGCTCTGGCGGTGCTTGACCTTGCCCTTGGCGGTCAGGCGGAATCGCTTCTTGGTCCCTTTATGGGTCTTTTGCTTCGGCATAACTGGCCAACAACCTTTCTTGCATCCGAACGATCGAAAACGGCAAGACCCGTCATTATAAACCATCGAGGGTCCGGGGAAAGGGGCATCGGCAGGAAGAGTCCCCCCGCGTCATGCCAATTCCCCGGCAAACCCGAGAAACCCGGACCATGACTGGTCCGGCTCGCC
>CAYZWG010000219.1:0-4528 GCA_964481605.1 uncultured Planctomycetaceae bacterium | reverse complement strand
ATGCCAATTCCCCGGCAAACCCGAGAAACCCGGACCATGACTGGTCCGGCTCGCCACCCCCCCGGAGAAACTACTTCGGAGCCAGTGTGCACACCAGTCGCCGGCCTTGTCGCATCGGCGGCGACTCCACTTTGCACACGTCCTCCAACCGCTCCAGAATCTGCTCGAGCACCCGTCGGCCCTCTTCAATATGGGTGATTTCGCGACCCCGAAACATCACCGACACCAAGACCTTATCCTTGTGCTCGAGAAAATGCCGGGCACGATTCGCCTTGACGTTGACGTCGTGTTCCCCCGTTTTGGGACGGACCCGGATCTCTTTCAACCGGAAATGGTGCGAGTGGGTCTTGTTTTGCCGTTTCTTCTGCTGGTACTTGAACTTGCCGTAATCGAGGATCCGGCAGACGGGCGGGTCGGCTTCGGGGGCCACCTCGACCAAGTCCTGTCCCGCTTGGCGAGCGGCCGCCAGGGCTTCCTCGGTGGGCAGAATCCCCAACTGGGAACCATCGGCTCCAACAACCCGGACGGGGGATCTCCGGATCTGTTCATTTACTCTCTGGGATTTCACTTGGATTGTCGTCAGCCTCCTCTGTGAGACGATCGATCAACGGACCATGCGGCCGCCATTGGTCAGCCCCGTTTTCCCCATCGGGGGGCAGCCGCCCTACGCAAATATGAGTATTCCCCAGCCGCCCGCCCGCGTCAACGGAAGTTGGCCCGGAATTGGCCACATTTTTTCCGCCCGACGGCCCGGCCGGGCCAACCCGGCCGGCACAGCCGGCCCTACTTGATCGCCCTGGTGGCCACCTCCTCGTGGAACCGGGCCACCGCCTCGGCCAGACTCTTCGAGCCCAGGTTGCCCTCCCGCCGGTGGCGCACCGCCACCGTGCCGCCTTCCATCTCCCGGCCCCCCACCACCAGCATGTAGGGCACCAGGTCGAGCTGGGCGTCGCGAATCTTGGCCCCGATCTTCTCCGGCCGGTAGTCCCCGCTGACGCGGAAGCCCTCGGCCGCCAATCGGCGCTGCACCTCCCGCCCGTAGTCCTCAAACTTCTGGCTGACGATCAACACCCGCACCTGCTCCGGCGCCAGCCAGAGCGGAAACGCCGCCGCAAAATGCTCGATCAGCATTCCCACGAACCGCTCGAAGGAGCCGAACGGCGCCCGGTGGATCATCACCGGGCGATGGGGCCGGTTGTCGGCCCCGATGTATTCCAGGTTGAACCGCTGGGGGCCGGGCAGGTTGTAGTCCAACTGCACCGTGCCCAACTGCCACTCCCGCCCGATGCAGTCGGTCACCACGAAGTCCGCCTTGGGACCGTAGAACGCCGCCTCGCCCCGTTCCACCTCGAGCTTCGGCAGTCCCATCTCGCGGCAAACCGATTCCAGCGCCTCCTCGGCCCGGTCCCACGACGCATCGTCGCCCACGTACTTGTCGCTGGCCGGGTCGCGAAAACCCAGCCGCACCCGGTAGTCCTCCAGCCCCACCGTCGATAGCACCAACTGGGTCATCTCCAGGCAGCCGCGGAATTCCTCGGCCACCTGCTGCTCGGTGCAAAAGATATGCGCGTCGTCCTGCGTGAAGCCCCGCACCCGGGTCATCCCGCTCAACTCGCCCGACTGCTCGAAGCGGTGCACCGTGCCAAACTCGGCCAACCGCACCGGCAATTCCCGGTAGCTGCGGGGCTTTGACTGGTAGATCGTGATATGGTGGGGACAGTTCATCGGCCGCAACAGATAGCGGTCGCCGTCGGCCATCTCCAGCGGCGGAAACTGGCTCTCCGCATAGTAGGGATAGTGGCCCGAGGTCTCGTACAGACCCACCCGACCAATCACCGGCGTGTACACCGGCTGGTATCCCCCCTTCAATAGTTCACCGTAAATAAAGTTCTCCAACTCGTGGCGGACCGCCGCCCCCTTGGGCAACCAAAAGACCAGCCCGCTGCCCACGCTTGGCTCGATCAGAAACAACTCGTGCTTCTTGCCCAACACGCGGTGGTCGCGTCGCTTGGCCTCCTCCCGTTGCTTCAGATACGCGTCCTGCTCCTTTTTGCTGAACCAGGCCGTGCCGTAAAGCCGCTGAAGCTGCTGCCGCGAGGCGTCCCCTTTCCAGTAGGCTCCCGCCACCGAAAGCAACTTGAACGCCCCGATCGCCTTCGGGCTGGGTACGTGCGGGCCGCGGCAAAGATCAATGAATTCGCCCTGCCGGTAGAACGACACGGTCGGCTCGTCGGCCAGCCCGTCGCCGATGTGCTCCACTTTCAGCTTCTGACCCAAATCGCGGCAAAGCGCCAACGCCTTCTCGCGCGGCTCGACCAACCGCTCGAACGGCTCGTCCTGCTGGATAATCTTGGCCATCTCGGCCTCGATTTTCTCGAAATCGGCCTCCGAGATCGCGTGCTCCAGCGAAAAATCGTAATAAAATCCCTGCTCGACCGTCGGCCCAAACGCCAACTCGACCCCCTCGAACAGCCGCATCACCGCCCGGGCCATCACGTGGGCACACGAATGACGCATCACCTCCAGGGCCTCGGCGTCGCGGTTGGTCAACAGCCGCAGCGAGACCTCCCCCTCCTCGGGCAGCATCGTATCGGCACCCACCATCTGGCCGTCCACCACCGCGGCCAGGGTCGCCTTGGCCAGTCGGGGACCGATCTGGCCGGCCACGTCGACGGCACGCACTCGCCGTGAAAACTCCAAAACACTTCCGTCCGGCAGCTTAACCTTCAACATGCCCTGAATATTACCGGTTCGGTAACCCCTTATCGTGACTGGTTTTTCCCCCGCCGTCCTGGTTCCCCAGCTCCAGCTTTTGCTCTGGTTCCCAAGCTCCAGCTTGGGACCCCCCCCACGTCACGGCTCCGCCTGCAAATGTACCCCATGGAGTATAGGGCCAAGGGCTCGCCCGCTTCAAGAGCGGACAGGTAGCGGCTCGAGGGGTTCGGGGGAGCCGAAGGGTCGCGTTCTACCGCGCCGGGTCGCGACCCGGCCTACGGGCTTCAAGAGCGGGCAGGCGGGACCGTGACCGGCAAACCGTTTCCCCCCGGGCACATCCTGCCCGCGGACCGCCGCTACACCTCTTCAGGAATCACGTACGGCGTCCGGTAGGTCCGCTTGAAAAGCTCCATCGCCGCCGGGTTGTGCTTGATCTGCTCCGTCTTGGGGTCGATCTCCAGCTTCACGCCCCCCAGCCGATAGCTGATGTTGGCGTAGTGGATCAATAGCGCGCTCAAGTGGCCTTGCAGCACGTCGGCGTTGGGCTTCTTGCGGCTCTTGATACAGGAGATGAAATTCTCCTTGTGGTCGACGTCGGGGAAGCGGCCATACATCTGGGCCTTGACCACCGGCTTGCGGCTCTTGGGCCGGTCGAACACCTGCCAACCGCCGCCGTGCCGGCCCACCACCATCAACCCCTTCGTGCCGAACAGCTCGATCCGCGTGGCATTCTGCATCCAGTGGGGGAAAATGTCGCTCATCCGCAACTCGGGGTCGCTCTTGAGCATATAGGGTGTATACAGGGTCAACTCGAAGGTCATCAGCAGCCGGTCGCACTCCCAAACGGCCACCTGCGTGTCGGGTGTCTGGGCCACGCCCTGGCTGGCCCAGCGGCCGCCCACCGAAAAGGCGCTGTGGGGATACTCCACCCCGCAGAGCCAGCGGGCCAGGTCGATCTGGTGACTGGCGTCGTTGGCGATGTCGCCCCCGGAATAACGCCAAAGGTGGTTCCAGTAGTGGTGAAAGTTGACATTGTAGCGATGCTCCGGGGCCGGCCCGTTCCACATGTCCCAGTCGAGCCCCTCGGGCGGATCGCTGTCCGGCACGGCCGCCCGATTGGGCCAGTTCTTCTGGTTGTAGACACGGCACATGTGAATCTCGCCCAGCTTGCCGTCCTCGATATACTTCTTGGCGGCCCAGTTGTACGCCGCGCTGCGGTTCTGCGTGCCGATCTGCACCACCCGTTTGTACTTTCTCGCCGCCTCGACCATCTTCCGGCCTTCCCAGCAATTGTGCGTGGCCGGTTTTTCCACGTACACGTCCTTGCCCGCCTGGCAGGCCCAAACCGCCGAAAGCGCGTGCCAGTGGTCGGGCGTGGCACTGACGATCGCGTCGACCGACTGGTCCTCCAGGGCCCGGCGGAAGTCCTGCACGCACTTCGTCTTTCTTCCCCCCTGCCGCTGGGCGAAGGAGTCCGTCTTGGCGAACTGCTTCGTGTTCACGTCACAGGCATAGGCGATCACGCAATCGCCCCGCTCCAGGAAACCGTTGGCCAGGTACGGGCCACGTCCCCCCAGACCCACGCTGGCCAGCATCACCTTTTCGTTGGCCGCGTAGGCGCGGGCCGATCGGGCGTCGGCAAGAATGGTCACGCCGGCGGCGATCCCCAGCCCGGTCTTCTGCGAAACGTTCAAGAATTGGCGGCGGCTCAAGCGGGTCATGGCGTGCAACCTCCCTTGGTGGTCAATGGAAACAAGCCTCGCCGCCATTATCTGGCCCCGCCAGCGGGAAAGTCAAGGAAATGCCCCGGGGG
>CAYZWG010000218.1:0-9343 GCA_964481605.1 uncultured Planctomycetaceae bacterium | reverse complement strand
ACTAACCCGAAGCGCCAGCGAGGAAAGAAAACACACGAATGGCGTCCCTCGCTGGCGCTTCGGGCTAGTGTGGCCAAATCGCGAAACGGTGCAGTTTTTTTTCGGACGGGCCATAACACTTCTTCCGGCAAGCCGGACTCCGGTTCTGGCGAAAATACTCACCTCGGTCGAAATCTGCGGTTTTCGCATGGCTCGACCAAACCGCCGTGCCGGCAACGACGGCCAGCACACCCCAAATTAAGTTGTCAGCTACGACTGCGCCAAGCACCAAAACCAGAAATTCCCGGACGGGATATCGGGGGGAGAGGTAGCTGCAAGCTTTGTGTGCCGCAAGAGGTTGCACACCGCTGGGCAGCCGAGAAAAATTTTCGCTCCGCAGTGCCAGGCTCCTGCCGAGCCGTGCGGCAAGCGGCGACCATGTGGTAGTGCCCCGCCAGAGGGTTTCAGCGGCGGGCGGTCTTGGCGCGGGCCGAGGCATCGGCCATCCAAAGCAATACGGGCGAGGCCACGAAGATCGAGCTATAGGTCCCCACCAGCACGCCGATCACCAGCGAGAAGGCAAAGGCGTGGATTCCCTGGCCGCCGAACATGTAGAGCACCACCACCACCAGCAAGGTGGTGAACGAAGTGAGCAAGGTGCGAGAGAGGGTTTGATTGATGCTGGTGTTGATCATTTCGCTGGTCAAGCGGGGCGCCTTGCCGCGGACCTCGCGAATGCGGTCGAACACCACGATCGTGTCGTTGAGCGAGTAGCCGATGATCGTGAGGAAGGCGGCCAGCACGGACAGCCCGATCTTGAACTCGTCGATCAGCAACACGCGGAGGAAGGGTGCCAGCCAGTAGCTGAGGGCGATTACCCCTAGCGTGATGAGGACGTCGTGGACCAGGGCCACCACCGCGGCCAGGCCGAACATCACCCGCTGGAAGCGAACCCAGATATAGCCCACGATGCACACCAGGCTGGCCAAGAGGGCGGCGATCGCCTTCACGCGGGTATCGCCGGCCACCCGGCCGCCGATCGTGTTGGAGGAGGGGAAATAGGGTGTTTTCTCCAGCTTGGACTTGACGGCTTCGAGCACCTTGCGGGCCTCGTCCGGGGGAAGTTGGATGGTTGCGGTCCAGTGGGTGTAACCGCGTTCCTCGTCTTGCTCTCGGGCGAAGGCTTCGTTGGCCAACTCGAATTCAGCCAAGCTGCCCAGCGCGTTCATTTGCTCGTTGATGTCGTCCCGCAGGCCCTTGTAGCTGAGCTTGTGCGTACCGAAGTCCAATTCCCAGGCGAGCGTGGAGGGGGAGGCTGGGGTGGGGGGTTTGCCGGCCGTTTCGGTCTCGCCCGGCTCGGCCGCCGGGGGGGCTGTCTTGGCCGTTTCGCCCGGCTTGGCCGCTGTGGGGGCTGTCTCGCCCGGCTTGGCCGCTGGGGGGGCTTTCTCGGCCGTCTCGCCTTGGGCCGGCGGGTTCGCCGGGGGAGGCGTGTCGCCGGAGTCGGCCTGGGCCAGCAAGATCGCCGCATCGTCGGCCGCGGCGAAGAGTTGGCGGGAGGGTAGATCGTCGCGCCGGCTGCTCTGGGCGGCACCGGGCTGTGGGGCATCAGGCTGCCCGGTGCCGGGCGATTCCGCCTCGCTGCTGAAAGTCAGCGTATAGTGTGCCAGCTTGTCGCCGTAAATCTTGGCGATTCTGTCCTTGATTTCCTGCAGATAGGCCTCGGCCGCTTCGTCGGGAGGGCTGGAGGTGTTGACCACGAACCGCCGGTGGGGTGGTTCGCCGGGGATTTGCACGTCGCTCACGGCCAGGTCGGGAAGGGCCGCCAGGTCGCGGCGAATCTGGCCCACGTCCTGGGCCTCGGTAAACACCGTCTGCACGGAGACGCCGCCGGTGAAGTCGATGTCCAAGAGACCCTTGCCGCGGGCAACCACGCCGACCAGCCCCACCACGATCACGGCCAGCGAGATTCCCCCGGCCAGTCGCCGCGCCCCGATGAAGTCGATGTTCGAGCCGCGGAGAATCCGCATCATGTGCATCTCGGTCAGCCAGCGCTTCTTCTCGGCGATGTCGAACACCACCCGGGCACAGTAGATGGCGGTGAACATGCTGAGGGTGACGCCCAGGATCAAGGTTACCGCGAATCCGCGAACCTGGTCGGTGCCGATGGCATACAACACGATGCCGGTGATGAGGGTGGTCAGGTTGGCGTCGACAATGGTCGTGGTGGCGCGGGCGAAACCGTTGCGAATGGCCATCCGCAGGGTGGCCTGGCGGTCGAGCTCTTCGCGGATGCGTTCGAAGATCAGCACGTTGGCGTCCACGGCCATGCCCACGGTCAGCACCAGCCCGGCCAAGCCCGGCAAGGTGAACGCCGCCTTGACGGTGATCATCACCCCGAGGATCAGCACCAGGTTCATCAGCATCGCCAGGCAGGCGACGAAGCCGGCGAACCGGTAGTAGACCCACATGAACAAGAGGACGACGAGCATGGAGGAGCCGATGGCGATTTTTCCGCGGCGGATCGTGTCGCGGCCCAGTTGCGGGCCGGTGGCGAGCTGGCTGATGGGCTTTTCACTCAGGGCGGTGGGCAGGCTTCCCGCGTTGAGTACGTCGACCAGGTTCTTGACTTCCTCCTTGGTGAAGCTGCCGGTGATTTCACCCCGCTTATGGATCGTGCTCTTAATGGCGGGGGCGGAGTAAAGGTAGCCGTCGAGGACGATCCCTAGTTTGCGGCTGAAGTTGGTCACCTTGTCGGGCAGGTTGTCGCTGGTGAGTCCGGCGAACAACTGGCCACCCTTGTCGTTGAAGGTGAAGTTGACGCTGGGGCGGCCCATCTCGTCCGTTCCCGCACGCGCGTTGACCAGGTAGCCGCCGTTGACGTCGAACTCGTCCTTGGCAACAAGGATTTCCATCAACTCCTGGTCGCCGTGTTTGCGCGATCGGGTGGCGATTTCGGGGTAGCTGGTGAAGTTCCCCTCCTGGCCCTTGGCCACCGGCACCCACCAACCGCGCAGCACAGGCTGCCCCCGTTCGTCTCGCACGGGTTTGCCGTCGTCGTCCAGCAGGTAGAGCTTGGTGGCGTCGCTTTGGCGCGCGTCCTCGATCAGCGACTTGTGGTCCTGGGTATTGGCCAGAATGCGGAACTCCAGCGTTCCCACGCTGCTGATGATTTTCTTGTAGCGGGCCACCTCGGCTTCATCCACCTCGGGGATGATGATCTCGATCTGCCCGGCGCCGAGGGGGCGAATCACGACTTCCTTGACCCCGCCCGGGTTGATTCGCCGGCTGATCGCACCGACGAGTTTTTCCATGTCCTTGGTGCCCAGGCGCGCCGGTCCGCGCGACTTCCTGCCATTGGCGCCGGCTTTGGCGTTTTCCGCGTCGGGTGAGCCGGATTCGTCCAGTTGGCCGGCTTCCGGTTTGACTTCGTAGACGAGGGTGACGCCCCCCTTGAGGTCGATACCCAACTTGGGCGGCCAGCCCATCACGGTGATCGCCAGGGTGGCAAGCAGGCAGAAAAAAATCAGCGACATCTTGCCCTGATACTCCGGCACCCGCCACATCGACGCCAGCAGAGACGCCAGCAGGAAAGGAAGGACGAGGACCCCGGTGACGACCAGCAGCACGACCCAGCCGGGATAACGGCCCTTGGATTTTTCGCTGGGGGGCGTTTGGCCGGCGGCGGCGGCCGGGGGCGAGGTTTCCTCGCCGGCCTTGGAAGGCTCCGTCGCCGATTCACCCTCCGGTTTCACCGCCGAGGCGTCCTCCACGGTGCTAGCGGCCGGTTTGGCGGTGCCCGACGACACGGCGCCGCCGGCCGGGGGCGGCGTTTCCTTGGCGGGACCGTTCGCCGGGGGCTGGACGCTCGGTTGCTTATCTTCCGCTACCGCCTCCGCCTGGCCGGCTTGGGGGGCTTTTTGCAGCGGCGCTTTCAGCAGCGGGGCTGCCGCAGCCGGGGCGTGCTCCGTGGCGGCCGTGCCGTGCTGGGCCGTGCCGGACTCGGGCGCGGCGGCCAGCGGGACACACCAGGCGGCGAACGTCAACGCCAGCGCAACGGCCAGACCAATCGGCCACCGCCGGGGCATCCTTCCCCACGGTCGGTCGCCGGCGGCACGCACGGCTGGGGCGAACAAGCCAGGCAGCAGCGTGGCAACGGCCAAGGCAAACACAATCATCACGGACCAGAACATGGCTGGTGGTTCCTGCTGATCAGGGAGTGGTAACAAGTTTCTGTTGCGGAAAGCCCGAATGACGGGTGCCGTGGCCACGCCGGTATGGCCATCGGGCCGCGTTTCCCGGTGCTTCGCAACGTCTCCACGCAAGCGTGGGCACAGGGCCCGGCTCTTCGCAACAGAAGTCAGCGAGGGTTTTCCCCGTCGGGCGAGGGAGCCGCGACCCCGCCGAAACCAGGGGACCCCCTGATTGCCTTCCGCTCCCTTACTTGGTGGAAGGAGAACTCTCCGATGGGTCGACCACCACCCGGGAAATCGACCCGATCGTCATCCGCAATTTCGTATTGGTCGCCTCGTCGACTTTGACGGTGACTTCGTTGTTTTCGCGTTGAACGTTGGTGACCACGCCGTAGATTCCGCCCACGGTGACCACGCGGTCGTTTTTTTTCAGATTATCAAGCAGCAACTGGCGTTCGGCACGCTCTTTGCGCTGCGGTCGGATGAGGAGAAAATAAAAGAGGAAAATGATCGGCAGCCAGAGGGTGACCATGGAGATCACGAACGATCCCTGGCCGGCCGCGCCGCCTTCGGCCAGCGGGATCACCTCGGATCCGACGCCGAGGACAGAATTCCAAATCGCAGTTCCCACGGTCGGGCCCCCTGGGGTCGTGGCTTGGGTATCGCCTGAAGGGGGCGGCATCGCTGAGGACGCCGGCCGGGTCGAAGCCGGCCGCGTGGCCGAGCAAACTTCCGTTACCGACGCCCCGGGCCGCCACAATAGCCCGTCATAATAGCCTCTTGCGCCCTACCGGACAAGGGGATTCATGATGGGTGCGGGTGCGGGTTTGTAGTCAGGTAGGGCCGGCTGTGCCGGCCGAAACGTGGCTGGCACCGCGAAGGGCGGCAACCGGCCGGCACAGCCGGCCCTACTCAGCAGGCGTCGGTCTGGGGTGGTGGCTGCCAGCCGGCCATCTTTTCGCGGCGAAACTCGACGAATTGGTTCCGCGCGATCGCCTGCCGGGCGTCGTCCATCAACCGCTGGTAGTAGGTGAGGTTGTGAATCGACAAGAGCACGGGCCCCAGCATCTCGCGGGCCATGAAGAGGTGGCGGAGGTAGCCCCGGCTGCGGCGGCAGGCCGCACAGGAGCAGCCCTCTTCCAGGGGCCGGTCGTCGAGCCGGTGGCACTGGTTCCGCAGCCGCAGTATTCCCCGGTCGGTAAAGGCCATCGCGTTGCGCGCGTTGCGCGTGGGCATCACGCAATCGAAGAGGTCCACGCCGCGGCCGATGGCTTCCAGCAGGTCCACCGGGCGGCCCACCCCCATCAGGTATCGGGGGCGGTCGGAGGGCATCGCCGGCACCGTCAGGTCGAGCATCCGGTACATTGCCTCCGGCGGTTCTCCCACACTCAGCCCGCCGATGGCGTAGCCCTGAAAATCGAGTTCGGCCAACCGTCGGGCACACTCCACGCGCAGCGGCGGCTCCAGCCCGCCTTGGACGATGGCGAACAGGGCCTGGTCGCTTCGTCTGGCCGCCCGGCGGCATCGCTGGGCCCAGCGCACGGTCCGCTCCATCGCCTCGCGAACCAGCTCCCGCTGGTTGGGCAGGCCGACCACGTGGTCCAGCACCATCGCCACGTCGCTGCCCAGCGTCTCTTGGATGCGAACCGCGTCTTCGGGCGAGAGTTCCAGCAGCCGGCCGTCGACGTGGGAGCGAAAGACCGCCTTCTGTTCGGTGACCTTGGTCATTTTGGCCAGGCTAAAAAGCTGGAACCCACCGCTATCGGTGAGGATCGGGCCGTTCCAGCCCATAAACGCGTGGAGTCCACCGAGTTGCCCCACGGCGTCTTCGCCGGGCCGCAGGGCGAGGTGGTAGGCGTTGGCCAAGAGCATCCGGGTTTGGGTGTCGTGGAGCTGCTCGACCTCCAGCCCTTTGACCGTGCCGGCGGTACCCACGGGCATGAAGGCGGGCATTTCGACCGCGCCGTGGGGGGTATAGAAGGTAGCCCGGCGGGCGGCGGACCCGCTGTCGGTCTGGTGGAGCTCGAAGGAGAACACTCGCCCGCTCACGGTTATTCGCCGCGCAGCTTCAGCCCGTGCGTGGCCAGCTTGTCGCGGACCTCGTTGAGGCTGGTGACGCCGAAGTTTTTGCATTCCAGCAGTTCGTCACCGGTGCGGCGGAGCAACTCGCCGATGGTGCTGATTCCCAGGCGGATCATGCACTTTCGGGCGCGAACCGAGAGGCTCAGTTCGGAAATGGATCGGCTCATTCGGGCCTGTTCATCGGCACTGAGCGAGTCGCTGACAAACGATTCGAGCGCGTGCCGCTCGGTTGCCAGTTGTCCCAGCCGCAATCCCTTGGAGGCGAGCATGTCGCGGATTTCGACGAGGCTGGTTTCCCCGAAGTTCTTGCTGGCGAGCAATTCCTGCTCGGTGCAGCGGCAGAGGTCGCCGAGGGTCATAATCCCCATTTTTTGCAGGCAGTTGCGGCTGCGGACGGAGAGTTCGAAGTCGGTCACCGGCAGCGCCAGCACCTGGCTCATGCGGTCGCGTTTTCGCGCGGCGTCTTCATCGTAGTACATGCTGTCCGACGCGCGGGCGTCCTTGAAGAAGAGGCTCGCCCGGGGGTGGTCGGGAAACGAGTCGAGGATTCGCCGGTAGCATTGCGAGGCCCGACCGAACTGCCCGCGGTCTTCGTAAAGCAGCCCCAGGTTGATCAGGGCGCCTTCATGGGAGGGGAAGCGTGCGGCGGATCGCTTGTAGAGGTCGAGGGCGGATTCGTCGTTTCCGCGTCGATCGTTTTCCAGCGCCAGACCGAACAGGGCTCCGGTGTGCTGGCGGTCGGCCTCCACGGCGCGCTCGTAGAGAGCGACGACTTCGAGGGGATTTCCTCCCAGCGCGGCCACGGTAGCGCCGCGTTGGTAGAGGTACTCGGCGGTCTGTTCGACCGCGCCGGAGAGTCCGTCCAGGGTGGCCAGTGCTTCCTCGGCGTTGCCGGCATAGCGGAGCGTTTCGGCGATCCCCAGCGCGCACAGATCGGAGTTGTAGCCGGCTTGGACGGCCGCCCCATAGCTTGCCTGCGCGGCGTCGTAGTTGCCCAGGGCGAAGTGGCTCTTGGCCATGTAGAAGTGGGCCAGCGCGCCGCCGTCGCCTCGCTGCAAGGTTTCCAGACTTGCCTGATACCTCCCCAGCAGGTGCTGGCAGACGCCCAGTCGGACGTAGCTGGCCGGGCTGTGGTCTTCCTTGAATTCCAATTCCTGCACCGCCTCGCGTAGCAGGCGGCAATTGGCGAAGTCCGCGCCCAGCGCGTCGGTCAGTTGCTCGATCTCGCGAGGACCGAACGACCCGTTGAAGAGCACCAATTGCTTGAGGTCAACATCGAGACCCTGAGCCATACCGACGATCTCCTCGATTGAGGCCTCTACGGCCGATTGAACGGAGGGCTTCCTGCGATGGTCCGGCGTACGCGTGGGAGGCCGACGCGGCCGAGGCGACGCGGCCGAGGCGACGCGGCCGCCCTTTCGCCCGGCGCCATGCTCATTACTTTCGGACGTCGTGGGAGGCGAACGCATCGCGCGTCGAAGAGCCAGCGGTGGGAGTTGAACCCACAACCCCAGCATTACGAATGCTGTGCTCTGCCGATTGAGCTACGCTGGCAGACTTGGCGCCGGTCCCCACCCGCGGCAGGCAGCCCTCACATCTCCCCTTGCTGGGCGGGAAAAGGCGGCGCGTTCGGCCCGCTGCGCGGGGAGCTATGTCGCCCTCGCCAGCCAAGTGTAAGCATGTAAGTCTAGCAAGAAACGGCGGAACCGAAAAGCCCTCTGGCGACCTTCCGCCGGCGAAATCCGCACCCCCACGCCCCCACTCCAGGGACCGGTTCGATGCGGGGTCCACGGCCTGACGGGAATCGCGCCGTCCTACCGCCCCGGGGGGATGCTCAGCCTTCGGGCGACTCGACCCAGGGAACCGTGGCGGCCACGGGCGGGGTGGCCGAGGCGGACGCCCGGCGATTCATCTCCAAATCGGTCACGATCACCGTGGCCACCGCCCGCATCCCCAGCGATTGATTGATGCGGTGCCGGAGCCGTTCCTTCAGGCCGGTCAAGAAAGGATCATCGAAATCGGCGCCGTGAGCTTGGCGGAGCAACTCTTCCACGTCTTGTCGCACCCGGTGGGGATGCGTTTCCAACTCCTGGCGGGCCAGTGCATCCATTTGGGGGATCAGGTCGATGTGGAGTTGAAACTTGGCATCGGTGACCTGCCCCGGCTCGCTCTCGGTTGCCACGAAAAAGAACGGTCCGAGCGTGATTTCGTCGCTCGGGTCATGGTCTTGGGAATTCGCAATCGAGCGGTAGTAGGCCAGGCCGACTCCGTTGGCCGTTACGGCGACGATCAGCACAACGGTCAGTGCGTGGCGGGACACATATTTGAGGTACCGATTTTGCCGCACCGGCGGGGCCTCGCTCGCGTCCGCCGGGGATGGCTCGTCGTCGGGATTCAGTGGAGCCGGTGTGTCCTTGGTTTTAGGTGCCATCTCGTCGACCCATGGGGTTTGTCGGTTCCGGCTGGAAAATGGCGATGCCCGCAAAGGAGGGGGGAAGAGGGAAACTTCGGCAGACTCCCGAGACAAATGTAGCTCACGGGAACCGGACCGGACCTGGCACCCGCGCAAAAAAATGGGGGCCTCTGCTGGGCGGCAATCCACAGCCACCCAGTCGGGCGGCAAGGGCAAGGTAGCCACCCGACCAAAGTTCGCAAGAGGCCCCACGGGCCAGTCTCAATAGAGATGACCACTCGGGTCGCCTTCCAGGTCATGCACGCGGCGTGCCAAGCGATGGCGGGAATCAAGTTGCCGCGGAATTCATGCCGTAACCCTTTGTTATTAAGTAACTTATATGCACTGTTTCGTTTTGCAACAGTCGGCGGAGCGGCGGATTCCCGGTGTGCGATTCTGCTGCACATGGATCAGGTCGATGCGGCAATCATGAGCGACTGCGGAAACGGGTGGGATTCGAGCCGGGTGGGGCCTACGGCATAACCTGGTTCCCAAGCTCCAGCCTTCACCTGGTTCCCAAGCGTTTCACCTGGTTCCCAAGCTCCAGCTTGGGAACCCACGGCCCGAGAGTCTTGCTCCACCGCCGGCGAAGCAGAGCTTCGCGCTGGGTGCGGTCCCAAGCCGGAGCTTGGGACCGAGA
>CAYZWG010000217.1:0-9362 GCA_964481605.1 uncultured Planctomycetaceae bacterium | reverse complement strand
TTGGACAAATGACCGTCGACTCCTCGGGCCGCGCCGAGTTGGCCTTCCACAGCTTTCCAGAGGAACAGGGCGAGAGGTCTTTCCCCGCTGAGTTTCCCCAAATCGGATCGGGGAGCGTGGTCACGATTGGTGATGCCCTCAGCGGCGTGCTTGCCTCCACCCAGGGCACCGACGGATCGGACCACGGATCCGAACACGATGATTGATTCGCATGGAGTGCAATAGCCCAGGGCTTTTCCGGCACTTCGTACCAGAGGTTTCTGGACTCGGTGGCCCTGGGGTGATCGCTCACCTCGGGGTTGCCTGTTTCCATGGGACGAGACCAACACTGACGCCGGCGCAAGAAGACAAGATCGCGGCCTACCGGCAGGCGCGCAAAATTGCCTAGTTGGCCGCCGATAGCCGGCATGGTCAGCACTGCTCGTCCAGAAGCGGGGGCACGGCCTCGAAGCCGAACCGCTGTTCACACCACTGGGCCGCCTGAATCAGGCGGGCATCCTGGTAGTAACGCCCCACCAACTGCACCGCCACCGGCATCCCGTCCTCGGTTCTGCCGCAAGGGAGCGAGACCACCGGCAGACCGCTGCAACTCCAGGGAGCCTGGAAACGCTTCGAGCCTGTGGTTTCGCAGGTGGGCGGGGCGGTGGTGTCGGTGGCCGGCATGAGGAGTGCGTCCAGCCGGGCAAGCATTCTCGGCGCGCGGCGGCGAAATTCCCGCAACTCGACCAGCGCGCCGGCATACTCCGTGCCCGAGATTCCCAGCCCGTGGTCCAGCAACTCGGTGATCCTGGGCCCGTAGGCACGGCGATATTGGGCAAACCGGCGGCGATGATAGGCGGCCGCCTCGACGGCCATCACCGTGGTGTGAACCTGCTGAATCGCCTGGAAATCGACGGTCGGCCGGGCGGTCTCGATCCGCGCCCCCGCCCGGCGAAGTTCCTCCACGGCGGCCGCCACCACGCGGCGAACCGGCTCGGCCGCCTGCTCCATGAAATAGTCCTCCACCAGGCCCAGACAAGGTGGAAGACGGCGGAAAGCCTCGTCATCGTCGTAGCCGGCCGGTCGATCCCGCGCGGCCGGGGGCGGGCCGAATTCGTCCGAAACCGGCAGAGAATTGAGCAGTGGGGCGAGGTCCGCCACCCTGCCCGCCAGGGGGCCCACGTGGTCGAGGCTTTCGCTGACCGGGGTCACCGCGTCCCGATCGACCAGGTTGAACGTCGGCTTCAACGCGGCGATGCCGCAATAGGAAGCCGGCCGCACCAGCGAGCCACCGGTCTGCGAACCCAACGCACCACAGCACATCCCCATCGCCACGGCCGCCGCCGACCCGCTGCTGGACCCGCCGGGCGAACGTTTCAATTCCCGGTCCCAGGGGTTTCGCGTGGGCGACGGATCGAAGCAGGCGAATTCGACCGTGACCGTCTTGCCCAGAATCACGGCCCCCGCTTGACGCAGCCCGGCCACCACCGGGGCATCCAATGGAGCAAGGGCGTCGCCAAGCACTTCCTCCAGCATGGGCGACCCGGCCCGGGTGGGCAAACCCGCCACGTCGATAATGTCCTTGATGCCCAGGGGAATCCCGTGCAGCGGCCCGCGAAACTCGCCCCGGGCAGCCTCCTGGGCACACTGTTCGGCTTGCCGCCGGGCACGCGGCTCGTCGACCACCACCCAGGCGTGCACGCGGTCGTCGAAACGTCGGATGCGGTCAAGGCATCGTTCCAGCAGTTCCACCGGGCTGAGCCGGCCGTGGCGAATCTGCCGCGCCAGTTGGTTGAGCGATTCGGGAGGGGACATGCTTTGGGCCTATCGCCGTGCTACGAGGTTCAGAAGAGGATAACACTTTCTGGAGACGGAGGATATCATCTTGGTGTTCCGCCATGCCGGATCGCGATCCGGCCTACGGGCTTGGTTTCGTTCAAACCGGGGTTACACTTTGGTGGGGAGGGCGAGGCTCCCGCCGAGCCGTGGCGGCGACATTCACCTTGACTGCCCGGCGGGAGCGGGAGCCTCGCCCTCCCAAAGAAAATCCCGAATGAACGTCCCGCTCCCACTACGCAAAAGCAGGGCCTGGCGTGCTCGATTTCCACAAGGGCTCCAAACCGAGGAACTACCTGGCCCGGCACCAGCAGCGGCATATCTTGCTCTGGGTCGCGGTGCTGGCCGCGCCGCTGGTGGCGGGCGTGGTGTGGGCCAGTCCGGGGCTTTGGGACTGGCTGTGGCGAGCAGGCCGGGGCACGGCCCCGGCGGTCGACACGCGGCTTCCGGCCCGCGCGCCCGCCGCCAGCGCCCCCGACACCTTTCGTTTTCCCCCGCCCGGTGGCTCTCGGGAGAAGGCCGGCCAGCAGGACGAATCGGGTTCGGCGGCAGAGGCCATCGACTGGAGCCGTGTTCGCGACGACGACCTTTTCCGCGCCGCCGAACGCGACGCCTGGTTCTCCCTCTTCGCCATTCTCCAGCAGACGGACCCCACCGCTTTGCGACGGCAATCGGTCGGCCGGGTGACGTTCATCCAGTTGTTTCGCCAATCGAACGAATACCGGGGCAAGCTGGTGGACTTGCGGGGGACGTTGCGTCGCGCCCGATTGCTGCCTGCCCCCGACAACGACCTGGGCATCGGGGAGTATTACCAACTCTGGCTTCAGCCGGCGGACAACCCGCGGTTTCCCATCGTGGTCTACTGCCTGGAACTGCCGCCGGGATTTCCCACCGGCACGGCGATCGAAGAGGACGTCCAGATCACCGGATTCTTCTTCAAGCGCTGGGCCTATCTGGCCACGGATACCGTGCGGACGGCGCCGGTGGTGTTGGCCGGGGGCGTCCGCTGGCTTCCGCGGCCGGAGCCCGTCGCGACCTGGGAGCCGAGCGTGCGAAACATGCTTTGGGTGATTCTGGGGGCGGCCCTGTTTGCGGCGGTGGTCACCTGGCTGGTGCACGATCGCACCCGTCGCATGGGCAGCCACCGGCCCCGGGAAGCGGCCGGCGTGGCCGCGCTGGCGGATTTCGATCTCCCGGCGGAATCCGAGCCCGGCCAGCCGCCCGGTGGGCCGGGCCGGCAACAGCAGCCCGAAGGAAGGTAGCCGATGAAGAGAATCGCTCTTTCGGCGGCCGAAAACGGCTCGGCGGAAGCCTTGCCCTGCCGATTTTTCGCAAGAGCCGCGAACGGGACTACCCTGGGAGCGATTCTCGTGCTCTCGGCGGCCGTGTGGCTGGGGGCTGGCCAGAAACTCCTTGCGGCCGACGCGGCGGAGGGAATTACCGGGCCGCGGCAGTTGTTTGAGCTGGGCGGGATCGGCCCCGGCGAGCTGGCGACCTTCACCGATGGGACGCCGTGGCGCCGGGAGGAAGAGGCCCTGATAATGAAAATGCTCTACCGGATCGAGCGGGATTTCCGACCCCGTCGGCGGGCCCAATGGTCGCACGGCCGGCCCGATCTCGAGCGGCTGGGCCAAGACGCGGCCAACTACCGGGGAGAGATTTTCGACCTTTCGGGCCGGGTGGCGTTGGTCGAGCGGCTTCGTTGTTCTTCACCCCAGGCCCAGCGGATGGGACTGTCGCACTACTGGCGATGCCGAATGCAACTGAACGGCCGCGAGCAGGCGGTGACGGTGCTGGCGAAAAAGATTCCCAGCGCGTGGAAGCCGGGGGAGCCGATCGACGAGCCGGCCGCCGCGGAGGCATTCTTCTTGAAGCTCTCCGGCGACCCGCCCGATCGTGGCGCGGCCATGTTTTTGGCGTCCCGCATCGCCTGGTATCCACCCACGCCGCTGGGCACGCTGGGCATGGACGTGGGCTTGCTGGACGACGTGCGGATGGACAACCCCACGATTGAGAAAGATGAAACGGGGCGGCCGCGGCCGAAACTCGATCTGCGCCGCCGGCAACTGACCGCCGCCGATAGCGAGTGTTTCTACCAGATGTTGGCCGCGGCGGGCCGCGCCGCGCCGGGACAATTGCGAAAAGAGGCCCAGGCCGAGCTGGCCCGGCAGGGAAAGGACCGCTTTTCGGTAGCGCCGCTTTTCAACCAGCCCCGCGGCCGGCAAGGACGGTTGGAGATGTTTTCGGGCAACGCCAGGCGGATTCTCAAGGTGCTCGTCGACGACCCCGATATCGTGGCCCGTTTGGGGATCGACCACTACTACCAGCTTTACGTGTTTACCGACGACTCGCAAGCGAATCCGCTGGTGTTTTGCGTCCGCGAGTTGCCCCCCGGGATGCCCACCGGCGACGGTCCGCAGTTCGGCGAGTACGTTACCGTGGCGGGCTTCTTTTTCAAGACCTGGGCCTACCGGATCGATCTGCCCGGCGGGGCCGAGGGGGACGGGTCGTGGCAGTTGGCGCCGCTGTTGATCGGCCGCGCCCCCCAGTGGCGCCCGGTCGAGCCGGCGGCGGCCAGTCCGGCGTGGACCGCGGTCGCCACGATCGGCTGCGTGGCCGTGTTTGTGCTGGTGTGGTGGATTCTCTGGCGAACCGCCCGGGCAGACCGGCGATTTCGTCGAACCACCCTCGCCGATCAGTCCGCGGCAGCGGACCTGGCGGCGTTGGACCAGATTGAGGATGACCGGCCGTAGGTTTTCTCCGCCGGCGGGAACCGGCGTGAGCGGCTTGACCGGGCGCCTGCGGAATGGGTAAGGTGTGGTGCAGGTGTTCCTGTTGTGAAAAGGAGACATTTACGCGTGCCGGGAGGGCAAGGCTCCCGCCCAGCCGCGGGTGGCCCTGATAGCTTGCCTATCAGGGCGGCGTAGCCGCAAGAGGCACCTGTTCGGCGCGGGGCTGCCTGACCCCGCCGATGCGCGGGCGGGCAGTCCGGCACGCCGCAATCCTCGCCTCCCGTGCCTCGTGGCACCCCGATAGCAGAGCTATCGGGGCCACCCACGCGCTGCATTCATTTCGCGACGCCCCTCGTTTCGCAACAGAAACTCCGATGGTCGGCGGCAAGGGACGACTCCAGACGCAAGGAAAGGAAAGACTGAATGAAACGCGCGAAGATTACCATTGTGGGAGCGGGGAATGTGGGAGCGACGACCGCCCATTGGTGTGCGGCCGCTGAGTTGGGCGACATCGTCCTGCTCGATATCCCCCAGACCGAAGGAATGCCGGCCGGAAAGGCACTCGACCTGATGGAGGCCTCTCCGATCGTGGGATTCGACGCCAAGGTGGTGGGCACCACGGACTACGCCGACGCGCGAGATAGCGACGTGGTGGTGATCACGGCAGGCCTGCCGCGTAAGCCCGGCATGAGCCGCGACGACCTGTTGAACACCAACGCCCGAATCATGAGCTCGGTTGCCGCCCAGGTTCGCGACAGCAGCCCCGAGGCGATTGTGATTGTAGTCAGCAATCCGCTGGACGCGATGGTTCAGCGGGCGTTGCAGGTGACCGGTTTCCCGCCCCGGCGGGTGCTGGGGCAAGCGGGCGTGCTCGACACGGCCCGGTTTCGCGCCTTCTTGGCGATGGAATTGAACGTCAGCGTGGAGGACGTGGCGGCCATGTTGCTGGGAGGGCACGGCGACACGATGGTGCCCCTGGCGAGTTGTTCCTCCGTGGGCGGAATCCCGGTAACCCAACTCGTTGCTCCTCAGCGGCTGGCCGAGATCGTCGAGCGGACACGCAAGGGCGGCGCGGAGATCGTCGGCCTGTTGAAGACCGGCAGCGCCTACTACGCCCCGGCGGCGGCCACCACTCAGATGGTCGAGGCCATCGTTCGCGACAAGAAACGTCTCATCCCTTGTGCCGCCTATTGCGACAAGCAATACGGGGTGGGCGGCTACTACGTGGGCGTGCCGGTCGTGCTGGGAGCCGCCGGCGTGGAGCGGATCATCGAGTTGGAACTCAGCGAGGAAGAACGCGCCGCGCTGGACAAGAGCATCGACGCCGTGAAGGGGCTGGTGGCCACCATGGGCCGGCTGGTGGAGGACTCGTAGCCGTAAGCCCGTTGACTCAGGGCCCGGAAGCGTCGTCTGGCGACGCTCGGTGCGGGTCTTCGCGTTCGGCAAGGTCGGGAGACCCGCGCCGAACGTGCCTGCATTGCTAGCATTGCCGGGCCGGCAATCTCAGCCCGAAACAAATCTGCCTTGCGGTTGACAACCACGGGACGGATGGAGTAAAGTCGCACTGGACCTGCCGGGGATCGTGCCGACCGGGGGACGGCCGCATTGGCCAGGGCAGGACTTGGCTTTTTCCGCGTCGACATTTTTTCTTGTCCTATCGACATGAATCGCATAGATCAGCCGGCCCAGTTAAGAAAGGGCGGCCCCGCCGACGCCCCGTTCGAGATCGAGTCGGGCCTGTTTACACCGTCCGGCAGGGACTGCCGCCGCGCATTGTTCGCGCCGCAGCATTACGAGCGCAAGTACGCCTACCCGTTGTTGGTCTGGCTGCATGGGCCGGGGCGCGGCGGCGAGGGCCAATTGGTCCGCATCATGCCGATGATCAGCTTGCGGAATTACGTGGCGGTGGCGCCGCGGGGATTGGGCCTTGGCGGCAACCAGGACGAATTACTCTCCTGGCCCCAGACGCCGCCAGCGATCGGCGAGGCGGCCGGCCGGGTGTTCGCCGCCGTGGCCGCCGCGCGGGCGAAGCTCCACGTCGATTCCAGCCGCATTTTTCTGGCCGGTTTCGACGCCGGCGGGACGATGGCCTTCCGCGTGGCGATGCGCTATCCGGAGCGTTTCGCCGGGGTGCTCTCCGTATGCGGGCCGTTTCCCCAGGGCCATCAGCCGCTGTTGCGACTGAACGCGGCCCGCCACGTGCCCATTTTCCTCGCCGTGGGCCGCGAGAGTCGCGTCTACAGTCCCTCCCAGGCGTGCGACAACCTGCGACTCTTTCACGCCGCCGGAATGGACGCCGCGCTGCGGCAGTATCCTTGCGGACATCAACTCAGTCCGCGAATGCTCGGCGACATGGACCGCTGGATGATGGAGCAGATCCAGACCTCCACGGAGTATCGCCGCCAATCGGCCGGTCGCCGCTAGCCCCGCGGGTGGCCCAGGTTCTAAGCGTTCGGCGCGGGTCTCCCGACCCCGCCGTCGGCCCGACCGAAGGTCTCCCTGAATCCGCGTAAACGGTTGACATGGAAGACCATCGGTCGAATTCAGGCAGAACGACAGTTCGGCCGGCGCGCGGTATCTTGCCCGATCAATGCCGGGTCGCGACCCGGCCTACAGACTGACCTCTTGTGCCACCCGGGAACCGCCGCCCTGCCGCCGGCAATGCCCAAACGCCCAAGGTTTTGCCGAAATTGACCTTTACTCCGAGCTGAGATTTCAGGAAACTCTCGCCCCTGGTCTCAGGCGTTGGGCCGCTGGCGGGCGAGAATCGCGATGAACGTTTCGGTAGGCACACGGTTTGGTCGTTTTCGGCTGGGCGTGCTGGCCGGGTGCATGGTCCTGGTCGCAGCCTTGACGCTGGGCGGCTGCGCCGGCGGCAACCTCAATCTCCGCGGCGCCGGCTTTCCGGAGGGCGACTGGACACGAGAGCCCGGCCAGTACCGGCGGACCCATGCAGAGGGCCCCCCGATTGCCTACAGCAACAAGGCCCGCGAAATCGCCAGGAATCTCGGGGCTCGCTAAAGCGACCGGCCGGAAGTGATTTAGCCGTGGCTGGATCCGCAAGCCGTAGGGCCGGCTGTGCCGGCCGGTTGCCGCACTTCGCAGCGCCAGCCACGTTTCGGCTCCGCACAGCCGGCCCCCTACGGGGCTGTCCAACCAAGGCGACCGGCCAGAAGTCTGTGGGTGCAGGAACGGACTTTTTTTACAGGGTGGCAGCTAGCGATGGGGGGAAATGGGTTGCCCAGAGCGGCTGCGGAGGTGGCGGCCCGGCCCACGCGCCTCGCATTCTCCCCGTGCTTGCTCGGCTTGGAAAACTCAAACGCCACGCTACCTGCGCTACTTCCTTCGTGTTCTTCGCGGGCTTCGTGGTGAACACTGCCCGCGGTGACCACGGGTTCTGGAACCATTTCACCACGAAGCCCGCGAAGAACACGAAGGGCCAGTTCCACGATGCCGGCAGCGCGACCCGGCCTACAGCTCTCAGAATCTCCCCTCTGAAACCGCCACCTCGAACCACCTCTGGAAGTCTGTTCCTGCACCCGAAGTCTGCAGGCCGGGTCGGATCGGCTTGCCAGATCACCGACGAGGCGGTACGCTCAGCCGGATCGCTCTTTCCGCCACGCATCCCGGGGACTCCAGCGGGGAAGTGCATGCCCGAAACGGCCGAAACGATTTACCAGGAGCTGTGCCGATACGTGACCCGAATCGGGCTGTTGAGCTCGATCGAGGAGTTGCTGGGCTGGGACGAGCGAACGATGATGCCGCCGGCCGGCGCGGAGTACCGGGCCGAGCAGGTGACCCTGCTGGCGGGGATGATCCACCGGCAGTGGACCGAGGCCAAGGTGGGGCGGTGGCTCGACCAATTGGAAGCCAGCCCCCTGGCCGCCGATGCGGCCGGCGACACCGGGGCCACGATCCGCCGTCTCCGCCGCCAGTATCGCCGCCGAACGCGGTTGCCGCAAAGCCTGGTGGAGGAGCTGGCCCGCACGGCGGTGCTGGGCCAAAACGCCTGGCAGGAAGCTCGCCGGCAGGACGATTTCGCGATTTTTCGTCCCTGGCTGGAAAAGACGATCGCGCTGAAGCGCCGGCAGGCCGAGGCACTGGGTTACGAAGAGTGTGCCTACGACGCCTTGTTGGACGAATACGAGCCCGACGAGCGGACCGCCAACGTGGCCCGGGTCCTGGACCGCCTGCGGGAAGAGTTGGTTCGGTTGATCGAGCAGATTGGCCAAAGTCGCCGGCGACCCGATCCGTCGCTTCTGCGGCGAGAATATCCGCTGCGGGCCCAGGAGGAGTTTGGCCGCCAGGCCGCCGCGGGAATCGGCTTCGATTTTGCCCGGGGGCGGCTCGACGTGACCGCCCATCCGTTTTGCTCGTCGCCGGGACCCAACGATTGCCGCATCACCACCCGCTACCAGGGGCGATTCTTCAGCGAGGCCTTTTTCGGCATCCTGCACGAGGCGGGCCATGGAATCTACGAGCAGGGGATGAGGGCCGATCAGCACGGCCTGCCCCTGGGGGAAGCCGTCTCGCTGGGCATTCACGAGTCGCAGTCGCGGCTGTGGGAAAACCTGGTCGGCCGCAGCCGTGCCTTCTGGCGGCATTTCTTCCCCCAGGCGCAACGCCGGTTTCCCACCGCGCTGGGCGATGTGAAACTCGACGAGTTCTATTTCGCCGTCAACGCGGTCCAGCCGTCGCTGATCCGCGTCGAGGCCGACGAAGCCACCTACAACCTGCACGTGCTGATCCGTTTCGAGTTGGAGCAGGCGATGGTCGCCGGCGAGCTCAAGGCAAGCGACGTGCCAGCCGCCTGGA
>CAYZWG010000216.1:0-9375 GCA_964481605.1 uncultured Planctomycetaceae bacterium | reverse complement strand
CTCCCACCTGAAACCTCCAACTCGAACCACCTTCGGAAGTCCGCTGCTGCACCCCCGGCGGCGGTCAAGCGAAAATCCGCTTTGACACACGGGGCCGGCCTCGCTATTCTCTCGCCGCTCGAAAGAAACCCACCGCGCCGGGGCCAAGCCGTTTTGCCCCCCCATCCTCCCGGCGCACTCCCCCCCCGGAGACAACATCCCGTGACCGCCGAGCCATGCGTTCTGATTGTCGATCCTTCGGAAGACACCCGCGAGGTGCTCAGCACGGCGCTGACCCGGCGCGGCGTCCACGCCTTGACGGCGGCGAGGGCCCGGCGGGGGCTCGACCTGGCCCGGTGCGAGCAACCCCGTCTGATCGTCCTCGATCTCGACCTGGACAGTTCTCCGGCCGAGCAGACCTACGCCCGCTTCGCCTCCAGCGGCGAACTGGCGGAAACGCCGCTGTTGCTGCTGGGCACCGCCCGTCTGCCCGAGGGCGACTCCCGCCCGCACGAGTTTGTTCGCAAGCCCTACCACTACGGGCCCTTGATCCGTAAAATCGAGGAGATGCTGCAAACCGCCGATCGGAGATCGACACGCGCGGCCTGACTTCCTCCGGGCCGGGGTCCCGGACGTAGGGTCCGGGCCGAACCGCGTGGTGCGTGGGCCGGACTTTTTGGGCGGTTCGCGTGGCCGGTTTGCCGCGTTTTGTTCTGGCCGTCGCGCGATCCGGTTGGTAGGAGTCTTCGTCGTGCCGTCGTTGTTCGTCATCCGCGGAAACGACCAGGGGGCCCGCTTCGAGTTGGCCGAAGGGGTCGCCACCGTGGGCCGCGACGGGTCCAGCGAACTCCAGTTGCACGACACGGAAGTCTCCCGCCGCCACGCGCAGGTCTCCGCCGCCAACGGCGTCTACACGATCAGCGATCTGGACAGCTCCAACGGGACGTTCGTCAACGGGCGGCGGATTCGGGCCCATCGTCTGGAGAGCGGCGATCATCTGCAGATGGGCAGCACCCTGATGCTGTTTACGCAGCCGCGGGAAGAGCCCCTGCCCGACCTCTCCGAAAACATCAACATTGCCGCCGATCCCGAGTTGAGCGAACAGTCGCAGATCATCCGCTCGATTACGCAGGAAGAGAGCAGCCACCTTTTCAGTCTGTGGCCCGAGGCCCGGCAAGACACCTGGTTGGCCCGGGCCCGCAGCAATCTGCAGGTGATGTACCGCACGGCCTTGGCGGTCAGCCACACCCTCGAAATCGACCAACTGCTGGAGCGCATCATGCAGTTGATTTTCGAGTGGGTGGAAGCGGACCGGGGCTGCATCATGCTGGTGGACGAGACCCGGCAGCTCCTTCCCAAGGTTCGCCGCACCCGCCGCGGCGTCCGCGCCAACGAGACGATCAACATCAGCAAGACGATCCTCGACTACGTGCTGGAGCGGAGCGAGGGCGTGCTCACCAGCGACGCCCAGCAGGACCATCGCTGGAACCCGGCAGCCAGCATCGTCCAACTTGGGGTGCGCGAGGCGATTTGCGTGCCCATGCAGGGACGTTACGGCGTGGTGGGGGTGATTTACATCGACACCTCGACCGCTCCCCAAGACGTGATCCACGAGGGGGCGACCAACAAGTTCACCGAGGACCACCTCAAGTTGATGGTCGCCATCGCCCACCAGGCGGCGTTGGCCGTGGAAGACACCCGCTACTATTCGGCCATGGTCCAGGCGGAACGCCTGGCCGCGGTCGGCCAGACCATCGCCACCCTCTCCCACCACATCAAAAACATCCTCCAGGGCATTCGCGGCGGCAGCTACCTGATCGAGATGGGTTTGAACGAGCACGACGAATCGGTGGTGGGCAAGGGCTGGAAAATCGTGGAAAAGAACCAGACGAAAATCTCCACCCTGGTGATGGACATGCTCACCTTCAGCAAGGAACGCGAGCCGGACCTGGCGCCGGGCGATCTCAACCGCGTCGTCGACGACGTGGTCGAGCTGATGCAATCGCGTTCCAGGGAGCAGGAAGTGCAACTCGAATGGCACCCCGATCCGGCCATGCCCACGCTGGTTTTCGACGCCGAAGGCATCCACCGTGCGGTGCTCAACGTGGTCACCAACGCCATCGATGCCGCCGCCGAATGCGACGGCCACGGCCGCGTGGGCTTGACCAGCGTCTATTCCGCCGAGGAGGGCGAGGTCCGGGTGATCGTGGAAGACAACGGCCCCGGCATCGAGGCCGAGGAACGGGAATCGATCTTCAGCCCTTTCATGTCGACGAAAAAGGGCCGCGGAACCGGTCTGGGCCTGCCCGTCAGCCAGAAGATCTTCAACGAGCATGGCGGCTGCATCGTCGTCGATAGTTCCCCCCATCGTGGCAGCCGATTCACCATGCAACTGCCGGCCGTGTTGCCCGGCGGTAGCCACACGACCACTCCCGGCGAAGCGTCCGGCTGAGGCAGTCCGCTCCACCCCGCGGCGCCGCACCCGGCCGCCCGCGGGGGACGATCGGACCGCTCGCTCTTGCCCACGGCCCCCTTTGCTCCGCGGCGGGCGAACCGTAACATGGAAGGGGCACGGGCGGCCCGCCCCCCGATCTGGCCGGGCGGGGGAACCAGACCCGTCGATGTTCACACCGATTCCACCGTCGAGGAGAATTCATGGCCGATCCCGCTTTCAAAAAAGTGCAAGTCGTGGGAACTTCCCCCCGTTCGATAAGCGAGGCCACCGCCAACGCCGTGGCCAAGGTGGCCCAGTCCGAGTCGGCGGCCAGTTGGTTCGAGGTGGCTGAAATTCGCGGTGCGGTGGCCGACGGCCAGGTCAAGCAATACCAGGTGACCGTCAGCGTCGGCTGCCGAATGGATTGAGGACTCGTTTCAAGGCGACCGGTCGGAAGCCCCGTAGGGCCCGGTTGCCGTGTTCGCAGCGCCAGCCGCGTTTCGGCTCCGCACAGCCGGCCCTACGGGGCTGTTTTGAGTCGGCCAAGCCCCGCAGCGATCAAGCAAGGGGCCGCTGGCCCACGAACGGGTTGCTCCGCTTCTCGCGCCCCACCGTCGTGGGGGGGCCGTGCCCCGACAGCAACACGGTCTCATCCGCCAACGTGAACAGCTTTTGGTGGATGCCGCTCGTGAGCTGCTCGAAATTGCCGTCCGGAAAATCCGTCCGCCCGATCGATCCGGCGAAAATCACGTCCCCGCAAAAGACGACCTTGGCCGCCTCCGGCTCCCAGATGTAGACCACGTGGCCGGACGAATGTCCCGGAATCTCGCGGACGCCCAGCTCGATGTCCGCGGCCGCGAAGCGATCCCCCTCGCCAACCGTCTGATCGGCGGCCGGGCTTCTCAAGGGAACTCCGAACATTGCCGAGAGGTTTTTCGTAGGCTCGGTGAGCTTGTCGACCTCACCGGCTCCGATCACCAGGGGGCAGGACGGCCAACGCCGCTTCATCGCCGCGTTGCCCCCGATATGGTCGCTGTGGCCGTGCGTGTTCAAGATGGCTTTCGGCGTAAGTCCTTCCCTCTCCACGAATTGAATGATCTCGTCGGGCTCCAGGCCGGGGTCGATGAGCAAACAGGCGTGGCTGCCGTCGCGGCGGACGATATAGCAGTTTTCCTCGAAAGCGACCGAGACGACCGTGTCGATTTGCAGCTCGGAAAACTTCACAAACTGGCCTCCTCTGATCTCGGAAGACTAGGTAAAATACGATGATTACCTCTGCGTGACCGACGCCAGCGACTTCGCCGATTGGGCAACCGTGTCGCGTTGCGAGAAACATTGTAATTGGATCGACGGGATCACGCGATAAGGAGGAAGAGGGGTCGACGAGACGATCTCGTCGCCATATTGCGCTGGTGGGCAACTTCTCGGCCGGTGAGAAGAGACAGCAGTTTCACCAGTGCCAACCGTACCCGGCCTGATTCCGCTCGATACCGAAACGGAACGATCGCTCCAAGCGGCAACCTCCCCGGAGAGCTGTGGGGCCAGAGCGGTCTGGCGATGCGATCGCAACGGCCCCACCGAAGACCCATCGACAAGGGAGCACCCTAGATGAATTCTGTTGCACGGAAGCATGGTTCCCGTCTCGTTCTGACCGCCCTCGTCGCCGTGGGTCTGGCCGCCTCGACGGCCAGCGCCCAGGACTACGGCCGGCCGGCGCGGCCCGGACCCGGCCGGCAAAACGCCTACGTGGCCCAAACGCCGAATCGTCCGGCGGGACAACAGCAACAGCAAGCTCCGCAGTATCAGGTGGCGGAACGGTCAACCACGGCCGCCGATACCCGGGCACTGCTGATCCAGCGCCGGCCCAACGAGCACCCGCTGATGCCCTGCCTCCGCTGGGCCTATGACGGCATCGGCGACATCGAGCGGATTCACGATTATTCCGCCACCCTGGTCAAGCGTGAGCGGATCAAGGGAAAGTTGGGCGAGCACCAGTACATGTTTGTCAAGGTCCGCCACAATCCCTTCAGCGTGTACCTCTACTTTCTCGCCCCAGACAAGCTCAAGGGCCAGGAAGTGATTTACGTGGACGGACAAAACAACAACAAGATTTTTGCCCACGGCACCGGCATTCAGAAAATCTTCGGCACCGTCTCGCTCGATCCGACCGGCCCGATCGCCATGCAGGGCAACCGCTACCCGATCACCGAGACCGGCGTGCTCAATCTTGTTCGGCGGCTGATCGAGATCGGCGAGAAGGATAGCAAGTACGGCGAGTGCGAGGTCAAGTTTTACCCCGGTGCCAAGATCGAGGATCGCCTCTGCACCTGCATCCAGGTGGTCCACCCGGTCCCGCGGCGGAACTTTCTCTTCAACGTGGCGAGGATTTACGTCGACGACGCGCTGAACGTGCCCATCCGTTACGAGGCCTACGATTGGCCGGCAAAGGAGGGCGGCCCGCCACGGCTGACCGAGGAATACACTTATCTGAACCTCAAGCTCAACAACGGCTTCACGGACGCCGATTTCGACGTGAACAACCCCAACTACCAGTTTACCGCCAAGAAATAGCGGGTGGTCCGCCCGCCGCGCGGTTCCCCTCCAGTTCGACGGCGACCTCGTGCCCACGGCGGCGCGAGGTCGTTTTTCATTTGGATCGGCGGGCCGGGGGGCGGCGGCCACCGGGAGGCGGTCAGCCAATGTGCCAGTCGGACGCTCCCCGCAGCGGTCGTCGGTCCCGCGGCCGCCGGCTGTGGCCGGTCGCCCGCGCGCTGCTGGTGGGTCTCTTGCTCTGGGTACTCCTGGCCATGCTCCTGGAAAGATACCTGATCTTCATGCCGTCGAAGTACCCCGCCGGGGATTGGTCGCCCGCCGGACTGGCCCACCAGGACGCCTTCTTCAACTCGGCCGACGGCACCCGGCTGCACGGCTGGTACCTGCCCCACGAGCATCCCAAGGCCGTGGTCCTTTTCAGCCACGGAAACGCGGGCAACCTCAGCCACCGAGCCGAGACCCTCCGCGACTTGCACGATTTGGCCGGGGTTTCGGTAATGATCTACGACTACCGGGGTTACGGACGCAGCCGGGGCCGTCCGGACGAGCAGGGCGTGTTGGCCGACGCCCGGGCTGCCCGCGCTTGGCTCGCCCGCCGCGAGGGCATCGCCGAAACCGAGATCGTGCAGATGGGCCGCTCGCTGGGCGGGGCCGTGGCGGTCGATCTGGCCGCCCGGGACGGCGCCCGGGCCCTGGTGCTCGAAAGCACGTTCACCTCGATCCCCGAGATGGCCCGAACTCACTACCCCTGGCTGCCGTTTCGCCGGCTCATCCGCAACCGCTTCGACGCCCTGGCCGAGATCGGCGACTTTCACGGCCCGCTGCTGTTTTCGCAAGGCGACGTCGACTCGATCGTCCCCTACCGGATGGGCCGACGACTCTTTCAGGCCGCAAACCAGCCGAAGCAATTCATCACCCTGCGGGACCACGACCACAACGACCCCCAGCCGCCGGAATACTATCGCCGGTTGGCCGCCTTCCTCGACCGGCTGCCGCCCGGCGAGATTCCCTGACGCGCCGCTGCCGCGGCCCGATCAACCTTCCACCAGCAGCCCCCGCAAAAAAGAAGCGGCCGCGGCGGCAATCCCCGGGCTTTGGCTCTCCCGCGGTCCCGCCACGTTGAGCGTGCGGATGCCGTTCTCCTCCAGCCACCGCCGCACCGTCCGCGGCTTGCCGGGCTCGTCGAGATCGACCACCAGGCAAGGCTTTCCGTGCTGCCGGGCCAGTTGGGCCGTCAACGCCGTCCCGCCGCGAAGCAGACCGCGATGAAGAATCAGCGTGCCGTCCGAGTCGAGCACGTTTTGCTCCGTTCGCACGGCGTAGTCGGACGCTTCGGTGGGGTCCAAGCGATACTGCGGGGGAATCGGCCCGTCCTCGGCGCGGCGGTCCCTCGGGCACCAGCCGCCATGGGCAATGCCCAAATCCATGGCCACGTCCAGCGCCGCCCGATCCACGCCCGTTTGCCCGCCGGAGACGATTCGCGCGGGTCGCGTCGCCCGGTTGCCGGGTTGGGTGCTCATGGGTTTCCGTGGCGAAAACGGGATATTCGTGCGCAGACAGTGTAGCAGTGTAGGGCCGGCTGTGCCGGCCGCCTTCGGCTTGCGGATTGCATATCTCTTGTGAAACCACGGATGACGCGGATCACACGGATAGGACACCACGCCATGGCGAACCACTTCCATGATGGAGTTGATCCGAGATATCCGTGCCATCCGCGGTGAAGCAGTGTAGGCCCGGGCTCTGTAGGGCCGGCTGTGCCGGCCGCCTTCGACCTAGCGCGGCCCCGTCCCCGGTCGCTGGGTCACCATCTCGGACGGCTCGGCGGCGGGCAGAATCAATTGCATTCCGGGCGTAAGATAATTGATATCCGTGGCCAGCACGTCCCGGTTCAACGCGATGATTTCGGCCACCCGCGACCGGCTGCCCAACTCGTAGTAGGCGATGTCGAACAGCGTATCGCCCTGCTGGACAATGTAAACGCGGCCGCCGGCAGCCGCCTGGGCACGGCCGGCCACCTCTGCCCGCTGCCGAGCGACCTCTCGATGGCTCGGCTTCGGGCAGAGCTGGGGATATCGCTGAAACAACTCTTCCGCCGTGGGTGCGTCGATCTGGCTGCCGATGGGGATTCGCTGGATGTCGGGAAACTTCGCCCGGTTGTGATGGGCCAGCGCCCGATAGTATCCACCCGTGCCATACAAGCGGCGGGAAATCACGTAGAAGTTGTCGTTCGGCTGGACCGTGTATTTCCCGTTTTGCGCCGATGGGGACGTGGCCGCCGCGCTCGCCCAGGCGGTGTTGCCCGAGCCCGTGGCGGCCGAGTTGCCCGATCCATCATGGGCGTAGCCCGACGGCGTTTGTGAAACGTAGGGGTTCGCTGCCGCTGTTGTGCCGGTCGCGGGTGGCTGGGGCGGGACGGTCGTGGCTCCGTACAGACCGTAGCCGCTGGACGCCCCCGGGCGTGATGCTCCGGAAGCGGGCGGTTCGGTGTTCGGGGCCCCGTTGCTCGGGGTACGGCCGCCGAGGGCACTCTCGCGGCGGCCGATGCTGCCGTAGGTTGGGGCGGCAACGTATCCTTGCGACCCGCCGGCAGCCGGAGCAAGCCCCTGTTGCCCGCCCGCCTGGAAGCCGATCCCGTAGGTTCCGCTGCCGTAGGCGGCGGACGTGTCCGCGGCGGAAGTCACCGCTTCACCACGGGAATTGGCCGTGCCCGCCGGGGCGGTCGGCAGCGGAGCATAACCCCCCGGAGGATACGCCGGCGGCCAAACGGTTTGCCCGGCGGAACGCCCAGATGAGTCCGTGGCCACCGCGACCTGGCCGCTGGTGGGTCCGGGCTCCGCCGCGACGGGGTTCGTACTTGCCGGCAAGGGGGCCGCAAGGCCGGCCGCATAGGCTGACGGGGCCGATCCGGAGCCGGTCGAGGAACTCGCCCCGCCGGCACCGCCGGACCACAACGGGGCCGCGGCCGAATCCGTCTGCCGTGTTTCACTGCCCTGGTCGACGCTGGACGTCCCTCCATAGCCGGCATAACGCTTTGCGGGGGCCGCCGGCTTCGGCATGTACGAGGGCGGCGATTCGGAGTCGGCCGAGCCATTGGCTTGATCGAACGCGGCCCGTTCGGTCGAGGTGGTCCAGACCACGGCCGGGTCCGCAACAGTCCCCGCCGGCTCCGGCTCGGCCTCGACCACGGTGCTGATGCTGCCGGCCGATTGTGCCTGGCGGGCTCCCCGCGGAGAGGACGCGGCGTCCTTGGCGGTTTCCGACCCGGAAGGGCTGGAACGGACCAACTTCGAGTAGGTTGCGTACCCCAGCAGTCCCACCAGTACGGCCATCACGCTGAGACCGACCTTGATCTCCCATCCCACCCCGGAGCGCGACGTAAGCTCCTCGGCCGAATCATCTTCCGCCAGGGACGAAAGACCCATTTTCAACCGCTCGTTGTCGGTTGCCGCTCGCTCGTGTTTGCCTGCCATGGCAAGTCTCCCGCTTCCGTGCCGGGTTGATCGCTCCGGCCGGGGCTAACCGGCCGGCAATTGATGGTGTGGGTTCGATGGCTCCCTGGTGACTATTTTCGTGCGGCAACGCGGAGCTTCGCGCTGCGGGCACGAGGGTTTTTGTCCACTTCCTCAGGGCCGGGGCCAACCGGCTTTCGGGTCAACACCTCCAGCCGCGGGTCGTCGCGAAATGCCGTTTTCACCCGTCGGTCCTCCAGCGAGTGGAACGCGATCACACCAAGTCGCCCCCCTTCCGCCAGACACTGCGGAATACGCCTTAACGCGATTTCCAACGATGTCAGTTCCTCATTGACGGCGATCCGCAGGGCCTGAAACGTCCGTGTGGCCGGGTCGATCCTGGGCGGGTGGCGTCCCCGCGGCACGGCGCGGCGAACCACCTCGGCCAACTCGGCCGCCGTCCGGATCGGCCCCGACTTGCGCCGCTGGACGATTGCCCGAGCAATTCGCCGGCTGCGGCGTTCCTCGCCGTAGGCGAAGATCAGGTCGGCCAGGTGCTCGGCGCTGAGCCGATTGACCAGCCGGCTGGCCGGCTCGCCCCGCGTGGGATCGAAGCGAAGGTCCAACGGCCCGTCGGCCGCGAAACTAAAGCCTCGCTCGCGGTCGGCCAGTTGATCGCTCGACAGACCCAGGTCCAACACCACGGCGTCCACCCGATCCAGCCCCAATTCCGACAACACTTCGGGAAGGTCGCGGAAGTTAGCGTGAATCGGCTCCACTGGCAACCCCGTTAAGGCGATTTTTGCCCGCTCGACCGCCCCTGGGTCACAATCCAGGGCCACGACCTTGCCCCCCGGTCCCACTCGCTCGGCCAACGCCCGGGCATGTCCACCCCCCCCAAGCGTGCCATCCACGATCACCGCCCCGGCCGCCGGCCGCAGCCATTGGATGATTTCGTCG
>CAYZWG010000215.1:6212-9479 GCA_964481605.1 uncultured Planctomycetaceae bacterium | reverse complement strand
GGTGGCCCTGATAGCTCGCCTATCTCAGGCGGCGCAGCCGCAAGAGGCACCTGTTCGGCGCGGGTCTGGTGACCCCGCTCCCCGCGCCGCGGCAGTCCGGCACGCCGCAATTCTCGCATCCCGTGCCTGCGGCACCCCGATAGCAAAGCTATCGGGGCCACCCTCGCGGCAACCGGCCGGCACAGCCGGCCCTACGCCTCCCGTGCCCGCGGCACCCCGCGATTCACGTCCATCCTGCCCCGGGGATGTTGGAACCCGGATCGCGCGGAAGTACAATCGTTGCCGCCACGCCATGACAGCAGCGTGGCGCCCAAGCAGTCCCCGTGTTTCCTTCCCCCAGGTCGCAGGAAAACCAACGGTGAGCAGCTCCGCACTTCCTCGTGGTTCGTGCCTTCTCTGGTGGCTGGTGTTCTTGGTGGTGGCGACCTGTGCCGGGCCGGGCATTTTTCCGGCTCGCCCCGTGGAGGCCAAATGCCGGATCCTGCCCACCGGCGGTCGCAACGTGTGGATTCTGGCAAGTGGTCGGCGGGACGCATCCCCCCAGGGTCGCCAGATCATCGGGGCCGCCTACGACGGTCGCGTCTCGGCGTTCGATCTGGAGGGGGCCCTCCGCTGGGATTTTCGCTCCGGAGCCTTTATCTTCGACCTGGCCACCGGCGACCTCGACGGGGACGGCCGCGACGAGGTGCTGGCGGCCTCCGCCGACGGGCGCCTCATCTGCCTCGGCCCGGACGGCGAACTCCGCTGGCAATACGATTTCCACTCGCCGGTCTACCAGGTCGAGGTGGCGCGGCTCGACGGGCAATCGCCCGTGGTGGCCGCCGGCGGCGTCTCGCGCGAGGTCGTCGTCTTCTCGCCGCGGGGAAAACCGCTTCGCCGCGCCCCCACCGTGGGCGCGGTTCGCCTGATCCGCGCGGGCAACTTCGATGGGGACGATGCGGAGGAGCTTTTCGTCCTCTCGCTCCGCGGCCGTCCCCGCGGGGCCGTGGTTTTCGACGGACCGCGGCTGGAGCCGGTCCTCTCGTTCGATTCCGACCAGTTCCCGCCGAGCTGGTCGCACGCGCCGGAATGCGCGGTGGGCGACCTGGACGGCGATGGGATCGACGAACTCCTCGTTGCGGAAGGAGCGTTGAAGCTCTCCCCGCACGTTGCCCGCGTGGTCGACTTTTCTCCGGCGTCGCTATCGCGACCGAGTTACGACTTTTTCTACCGCTCCCCGCGATACGCCGTGGGCGACCTGACCGGCGACGGTCGCCCCGAGGTGGTGACCTTGCTGGGTCCCGATTTGACGGTCCACGACGCCCGCGGCCGGCTGCTGGGCCAGGTCCGTGCCCCGCAGGGGTTCACCGACCTGCTCTATCTGCCCGGTGAGGGGGGCGGATCGATCGTGCTGGGCAGCAGCCCCAACGGCGACGACAACCTCTATCGCTTCAGACTGAGCGGCGATTGGCAGGCGGACCTGGCAGCGTTGGCCCCCTCGGGTCGGATTGCCGGCATCGCCCAGGACGCCCAGCGACTGGCCGCCACCATCGCCGGCTGGCACGGCCGCCCCGCCCAGGGCCAACCGGGACCCTACCCGATCCAAATCACCAGCCAGTGGCTCGACCATCCCGACCGGCTCGGGGCGGTCGATTGGGCCATCGAGTCGATCCGGGCCTACCAGCGGGACTTCCCCTATCCGAATCTCCAATTCGCCACCGTGTTTTGGATCACCGAGAACAAGCGGTTGATGCGGCCGGACGGGAAACCGTGGATTCGCGAGCACCGCCTCCGCTACGCCTTGGATGCCCCGGCGATCATCGACGTGGCCCGCCGGATGGAGGCCGAAAAGGCCCATTTCTGGGTCCAGGTGGGCCACGGCACGGCGCCCTACCTGTCCCTGGAAACGGCCCGCGCGATTCTCCAAGCCGCGCCCACCGCCTGCCTCGGCCTGGTCAGCGCCGAGGACGAGCAAGCGGAACACCTGGCCTACTACCTCGAGCACTACGTCTGCCCGCTGATGGATGCCTGCCGGCAACACGGGGACCGGATGTTCATCCTCCGCGAAAAGGACTGCTGGTGGGCGACCATGCCCGCCCTGCCCGCCATCCGAAAACTGCTGTTTGACGGCCGCTACCGCTCGACCCTGGTCCCCTCGGTCGAGGACAGCAACTCGCGTTGTCCGGACACGAACCTTGCCGGCCGGGTGGGGCTGTGGCTCAGCGGCCAGGTCGATCGTTGGGGGTGCCGCATGGTGGCCGACTGTTTCTCCTTCAACCGGGGTTGGGAGTGGGAGTATCCCCTGGTGGGGCATCCGCACCTTCGCTATCTGACCGCCCACACCGCCTTGGGGGCCAGCGTCTTCATGATCAAGGTCGGCCAAGACGCCGGACCGAGCCACTACACCCGCGTGGGCAGGGAAGGGGTGGCCCCGTTTCTGCGGATGCTCGGCAAGGGGATTCTCGCCCCACCAAAGCGACGGCAGTTCGGCGGCCTCTCGCCGTTGGTGCTCAACGTGCTCAATCCCTCCCCACGGTTCCAGACCAGCGGCGCCAACGGGCATCATTTCGAGAACTTCGTCGCCCAGCGCGACCTCCAGCCGTGGGCCTTCGGCCGGCTGGACTGCTACTGGGGCATGGCCCCCACGCCGGCGACCGACCTCTCCGCGTACCTCTGGGGTCGAACGCGGCAGTTCGGCAACTTCATCCCCCCATCCCCGGCCGGGTTTGTCGCCCTGGTGGCCGGCCCCTTGCCCGAGCACGGCCCCGTCGCCTGGCGCACCACCTGGACGACCGACGGCGACCGCCTCACCCGCGACGGCCGGAGCTATCGCCCGGACGACGCGCGCGCGGCGATCCTCAACGACCTGGCCGCCGGCCGCCGCCAGTTTTCCTGCACGGTGGACGGCCCTGTCTTCTGGCAATGGATCGGCTCCGCCGGCGACTGTCACCTGCTCGTGTTGATCGACCCCGGCTACCTCGACCCGGCCCCGCGCGACGTGTCGATCGCCATGCGAGCAGCGGGAGCGTGGACCGTCCGCGATCGCCTCGACGGAGTTCGGCTCGAACCGCGGGACGGCCGGCTGGCGGTCACCGTGCCCGAGGGCGGACTGCGAATCCTCGAATTCACGCCGCGATGAATCCGAGTCCGTGGTTGGACAGCGCCACTTAGGGCTCTTCCCCGCCGGCCCTGTGCCGGCGTGCCGGACCAGTGCCAGTGTGCCGGACCAGTGCCAGTGAGCCGGACCAGTGATGGCGAGCCGGACCAGTGATGGCGAGCCGGACCAGT
>CAYZWG010000215.1:0-6112 GCA_964481605.1 uncultured Planctomycetaceae bacterium | reverse complement strand
ATGGCGAGCCGGACCAGTGATGGTCCGGGTCAACCCACGGGCAGTTTCCAAACCCTCAACCCGCCAGACCCCCATCGACAACGCACAGGCGGACAGTTCCATGGCAACGACCCTTGCAATTCTCCTCGCGGCGGTGGCCGCCGCCGCTGTCCCCGGCAAGCCCGCCTCCTTGGCCCGCGACGGCGGATTCGACCGCTCGGCCGCCTGGGACCTGGGACCCGCAACGATCGTTGCCCAAGGCAACCCGGGGCCGTGTCTGCGGTTCGACCGCCCGGGCGCTGCCCGCCAGGAGATTCTCGTTGCCCGGCGAAAGCTCACCTTGACCGTGGCGGTCGACGTGAAGGCCGAGGGGATCGTGGCCCAAGAGGGCAAATCGGGCTACGCCTTCGCCGCCATCTACCAGACCGACGAAACCGGCAAGCTGATCGCCTCCGCCGACTTCGTGCAGCTCACCGGAACGCACCCCTGGCAGCACCATCACCACACCTTTTCGGTCGACCCCCGGACCGATTTCGTTTCCTTGCGATGCGGCATCTTTCAGGCAACCGGCGTGGTCCATTTCGACAACTGGACGCTGGTGCGGGGCGAAGAGGCAAAGCGTCTGGAGGAGGTCGAGCCGCCGGCCACGCGAGCCGACCGGGCCGGGGATTCGGCCGCCGTGCTGTGTCAGCCGGGAATGCCGGTGATCGGCGCGGCCTCCTCGCCCCGGACGATCGCCGGCATTCTGCGCCAGGCGGGAATCGAGGTCGCATTGCTCTCGGCCGACCAACTGGCCGATCCGACCGTTTTCAACGCGGCGCGATTCGATCTCGTGGCGTTGCCCTATGGCCAGACCTTTCCGGCCGCGGCCCGGCTGCCGCTGATCGAGTTTCTCCGCGGCGGGGGCGATTTTCTCTCCACCGGCGGCTACGCCTTCAACGATCCGCGGCGGCTGGTCGACGGGCGGTGGGTCCCCGAGGCCGAATTGGTCCGGGCCAAGCTGAAAGAGGCCACCAGCCGCCAGCGGTCGCTGCTGCCCGACGGCGGCTTCGAGGAGTCGAAAACCATCGCCATCGGCACTCCCACGCCGGACGGCCGCTGGCGGCGAACCGGGCCGCGGTGTACCGTGGCCGCCGACACGCCTCACCAGGGCGCCCGCTCTGGGCGCGTCTCCATCCCCCCGGCGGTGCCCAATCCCGGGGCCCAGTTCCAGGCCGAGTTGCCGGCGACCGCGGGCACGGTCTACCAGGTGTCGGGCTGGATGCGGGCCCGCGACGTGTTGGGCCCGGGAATGGCCTTCATGGCGGTCTACCAATACGACACGGCCGGCAAGCTGGTCGAACACCGCGACTTTGCCATCGCCCGGGGCAGCACGGAATGGCGGCGATACGAGTACCAATTCTCGCCCGGGCCGGGCGTTACCCGAATGCACCTCAAACTGGGGCTCTATCGCACTCGGGGCACGGCCCATTTCGACGACCTTCGCGTCAACGACGTCACGGGCGTTCGCTTCCTGCCGATCAATACGGCCACCGGGCACCCGGGCGACGGGCTGGAGGTCTCGCCGGCCCAGATCGGCGTCTTCGATCCCTCTTTTCCTCTGAAGCGGGCGGCGCGAATGCGAACCTCGCCCGGGCAGCACGTCGTCACGGAGCCGGTCGATCTGGCCGAACCGCTCCGTGGCTGGGCCGCCTCGGCGGTGATTGGAGCTGACAACGCGCGCTGGGTGCCCCTGCTGGACACCCGCGATCGCTACGGCCGGCCCCGCGGTGCCGCGGCCGCCCTCACGCTCAACTACAACGGATACTACGCCGGCTCCTGCTGGGCCACGTTCGGGATTGAAAACCGGGACCTGTTCCGCGACACGCACGGCCCCCTGGCCCGGGCTCTCCAACAGGTGGCCCAATTCCTGCTGCGAGGGGTGTTTCTGCACAACCTGGCCACCGACCACCGTCTCTATCGCGAGAAGGAGCCGGTGGTCGCCTCGGTGGTGGTCGACAATCGGGGCCGTTGCGAGCGGTCGGGCGCGGTCCGGTTTTCTCTCCGCCAAGCGGGAAATGCCGCCCCCCTGGCGTCCGCCGATCAACCGTTCCAGGTGGCCCCGGGCGAGAAACAGACCATCGTCGCAACGTTTCCCCAACGTGGCACCGCGGCGGGCCTCCATCGGCTGGACGTCTCGCTACGGGTCGAGGACCGGCCGATCGACGCCCTGGCGACCGGTTTCGTGGTCGACGCGCCCGACGCGCTGGAGGCCGGGCCGAAGCTGCGATTCGAGAACAACTACTTTTCGCTCAACGGGCGCCCCACCTTCCTCTTCGGCACGGATACCTACGCGCGAACCTACCAGTCGGCCGCCGAAAACCCGCTCACCTGGTTCGAGGAACTCCGCGCCGCCCGGGACGTGGGCATGAACCTCTACGAGAATCTCCAGTACACCACGCCCGGCCACCGCATGGCGGACGACGATTGGCGGTCCTTTCTGGCCATGGCGGAACTGACCCAGCGCGTGGGGCTGGTCTTCATGCCGGGGATGCTGGTGGGACACAACGTGGCCATCGGCCACCAGGCGCTGGACCAGCAGTCGGCCCTCTGCCGAGAGTACGCCGCGCACCTGGGCCGCGCGGCTGCCCTGCTCTACTACATCAACGGCGACTACCAGATGCGGCTGGACAAAAACCCCCAGGACGTCCGCCGGCTCTGGAACCGGTGGCTGGAGGACCGCTACGGCACCACTGAGCGCCTGCACCAGGCGTGGGGCGACGCCGCCGGCGGGGGCGAGCTGGGCCAGATTGATTTTCCGCCGCCAAACTCCGGTCGCTGGGACGACGTGGCCGCCGTCGACCGGCTCCGCTTTCTCGCCTGGCTCACCCGACGCTGGAACCAGGCCCACGTGGCCGCCGTCCGCCAGGTCGACGCGGACCATCCGATCACCTCGGAATACTACTCGGCCCCCTTCGCCGGGCTCGACCTCCCCCTGACCATCGACGGCCAGGACGTGGCCAACATCGGCTACTTCGACCGCCCCCGGGCCGATATCGACAACCTGCCGCTGAGGATTCGTTTCAACGATCTGCGGGCCCGGGGCAAGGGCGTCAGCCTGGGCGAGTACGGCGTCAAGACCCACCCCGCCTGGACCGAGGAGAACGGGGCCGGTGGATACCACCTGGTGCGGACCGAAGAGGAACAAAATCAACTGTTTCTGGCCGTGGCCCATTACGGGCTGGGGCTGGGGGCGTCGAAGGTGCAGAACTGGTGTCTGCGCGACGCCCAGACGAGGATTTTTCCCTGGGGCCTGTTTTACCCCAACCAACTCGTCGCCAAGGACGTGGCCTACGTCCATCGCAACCTCTCCATCGTCTGGCGCCACTTCCGCCCGCGATACGTGCCGGCGCGGGTGGCCGTCTGCCTGGCGAACCGGTTGCGGCAGGGAAACGACGATCCCCTGGGCGCGGCGGTGGCCTATCGCACGTTTTCCGACCTTCTCGCCTTGCACCACGCATTCAACGTGATCGACGACGATCACCTGGACCAGCTCACCCCGGCAACGAAAGTGCTCGTTTATCCGTCCCCGTTTGCCGTGGCGGATGAGGCCCATGCGCGTCTGCTCGCCTGGGTCGAGGGCGGGGGAACGTTGCTGGTGACCGGCGATTTCTCTTACGACGCCGACCGGCAACGAACCCGCACGCGGCGGTTGGAGGAACTGGCCGGGGTGCGGTTTTTGGGCGAAAACTACCCCAACGTTGCCCGCGCTGCCGGCAGCGACCTGCCGCTAGAGTCCACCTTCGGCGAGCTCGACGGCCGGCTCGTGCGGCCCTCAATTCGCCTTGAGCCGCTTGCGGCCGACGTGCTGGCCGCCACGGCCGAAGCAGCCCCCGTGCTGGTTCGCCACCGGCCCGGTCGCGGCGCCGTCTACTACTTCACCGATCCCATCGAACTGGCCCACGACGACGACGCGGCCGCCCTGCGTCGGGCGCTCTACGCCGCCGTGCTCAAGGCGGCGGGGCAAGCCCCTCTGCCGGTCGAGCCGAACGAGCCCTGGCTCCACGTGCTGGCCCAGCCCACGCTCCACGGCACGGTCCACGTCGTCTACAATACGAAACTCGATCCGGGGACCGAGCGGGTCCGCCTGCCCACGGCCGCCGGCACGGTGGAACTGGCCACCCGCAACCGCTGGCCGGCGCTGGCCGCGGCCAGCGAGGATGGCAAGCTGGTCGCCTTGAGCGCCTATGGCGAAGCGGCCGCGGGGGGCGACTCCGTGCTGGGCGGCACGGGGCTGAAAGCGGTCCTCTCGCTCGACGGCGAGGACCTGCGGCGGTCGGAAGCGATCCTGGTGGCGCCCTTCGAGCCGGGCCGTATCGCCTTGCCCGGTCGGTCGGAGGCACTGCTGGCGATCGTGGGCGAGTTTCAATACGGCCGGTGGACCGAGTTGGAACGTGTGGCCTTGCAGCCGGGCCGCGCCGCGCTCGACCTGGACGCCGATCGAGCCACCTGCCTGATTCTCCTCTGCCGGCCCGGCCGGGAGCAACATTGGGCCGCGTACCTGACCCAAGCCATTTGCCGGCCCGATCAAATCCCCGGCGATTAAGCGACGACCAACCTGCCCCCCCAAGCTCCAGCTTGGGATCGACCGAAACCTCCACGGATCGCCGATAGAAGGAAGGACCACGGCTTGAATATTCTGGTCATCAACGCCGGTTCCAGCAGTCTCAAGTTCGCCCTGTTCGATTTCGACCGCCTGGAGCCGATCGTTCGCGGGCTGTTGGACTGGGCAGACCGGGCGGACCGGGCAACCGTGACCTTGAATCCTCCTGAGGGGGAACCCATCCGTCAAAAGCTCAATGCCCCCGACTGCCGCCGCGGCGTGGTCGAGGCGCTGGCGCTACTGCGACAATCGGGGCTCCCCGGGACGGCGGACGGGATTCGCGCGATCGGGCATCGACTGATCCACGGCGGCGAGGAGATTCGCCGGCCGGTTCGCATCGACGAGCCCTTGAAACGGACCATCGCCCAGTATGCTCACTTGGCTCCGCTCCACATTCCCGCCGGGCTGGACGCCATTAGGGCCACGGAGGAGGCGCTGCCCGGCGTGCCCCAGTTCGGCCTGTTCGACACGGCCTACTTTGGCCAAATTCCGCCGGCGGCCTACCTCTATCCGCTGCCCTATGAGTGGTACGAGCGATGGGGAATCCGTCGCTTCGGCTACCACGGCACCAGCCACCAGTATTGCGCCGGCCGCGCCGCCGAACTGCTGGCCCGCCACCCCCGCGAGTTGCGACTGGTCGTCTGCCACCTGGGCCAGGGCAGCTCGGCCACGGCGGTCGACCGCGGCACGGCGGTGATGAACACGATGGGATTCACGCCCTTGGAAGGCGTTCCCATGGGCACCCGATGCGGGACCCTCGACCCCGGCATCTTGCTCCACGTCCAGCGCCGCCACGGCCTCCGCCTGGACGAGTTGGAGGAGATTCTCCACAAGAAATCGGGCTTGCTGGGCCTCTCCGGCGTATCGAGCGATTTTCGCCGCGTGGAGGCCGCCGCCCGCGACGGCCACCCCCGGGCCCGGCTGGCCCTGGACGTGTATGCCTATCGCGTCCGCGCCCTGCTGGGGGCGCTGGCGGTGTCGATCGGCGGGCTCGACGCGCTGGTCTTCACCGGCGGGATCGGCGAGAATTCCGCGGGGCTCCGCAGCGAGGTCTGCCGCAACCTCGAATGCCTGGGCCTCGATCTGGACGCCCAGCGAAACGAGGCCTGCCGCCCCGATTGCGACATCGCCACCGAGGCCTCGCGGGGACGAATCCTGGTGATCCACACCCGGGAAGACCTGATGATCGCCCGAGAGGCTCGGCGGCTCCTGCTGGAAGAGTTGGGCGAGGAAGCCTGACCGGGCAGCAGCGGGAAAACCCTCGCCCTTGCCGGTTGGTGGGAGGGCAAGGCTGGGGGTGCAGGAATGGACTTTTTTTACAGGGTGGCAGCTAGCGATGGGGGGAAATGGGTTGCCCAAAGCGGCTGCGGAGATGGCGGCCCGGCCCACGCGCCTTGCATTCTCCCCATGCTTGCTCGGCTTGGAAAAACTCGAAGGCCACGCTACCTGCGCTACTTCCTTCGTGTTCTTCGCGGGCTTCGTGGTGAACAC
>CAYZWG010000214.1:0-9480 GCA_964481605.1 uncultured Planctomycetaceae bacterium | reverse complement strand
CCCCCCATCGCTAGCTGCCACCCTGTAAAAAAAGTCCGTTCCTGCACTCCGCCGCCGGGGGGCAGCGAAAACTCGCGATGCCCCCGGCGCCGGGTTTTGGGGAGGGTCAGTCGGTAGGCCGGGTCGTGACCCGGCATTGATCGGGCAAGTCGGTAGGCCGGATCGCGATCCGGCATTGATCGGGCAAGATACCACGCGGGAGCCGATCGGTCGTTCTGCCATGCCGGATCGCGATCCGGCCTACGGGGCTCTGAACCCGAAGGGCGGCCGTCGCGTAGAGAATTCGTGGAGGGAGTGTATTCGTGTGCGCCGGCAGCGTGAAGCTGCTGCCGAGCGGGGGCAGTCCGGGGTGCCGGCGAGGCCACGGCAAGGTATCCGTTGTGCGCTGTCGGGTTTTCTCAGTGGAAACCTGTTTGAGAGGAGGATTCTAGGTAAGACGTGTGTTTAGGGACTCGGCGAAAGGCGGCCGGGGGCCGGCGATGATTGCTCTAAGTGGTTTAACAATAATACCTTAGAGCATCCGTTCGGCGGTCCGGATATCTGCTCTTTACCCGCTGGGCGATAACGGGCAGAATATCGCCACGTAAGCGAGCCCTCCTCCGGCGATTCGGCCGGAGCGGCGATTATGCCTGAGGGCGTCACTCGCTGGGTCATGGAGGACCTTTAACGAGCAAGGAGTGCGAAAGTGAGAAGGACCCAACTCTTGGCCGCGTTCTGCGGCGTTTTGTTCCTGGGAGTCACGGCCGCCGGCCAGGTTGCCGCACAGCAGGCCGCGGCGCCCGCCGGTGGCGGAATCGCCGTGATCGACATCGGCAAGGTTTTTGAGGAGTACCCGCGGTTTCAACAGGCCAAGGCGGGGCTGAAGACCGAGGTGGAGCAGGCCGAAGCCTCGATGAAAGCGGAGGCCGACGCGCTGCAAGGGATGATCGAACGCTTGAAGGCCTTCAAGCCGGGAACCCTGGAATACAAGCAATTGGAAGAGCAGGTTGCGAAAAAGCGGGCCGACATGAACGTGGCCGTGCAGCTTCAGCGGAAGGATTTCCTGCAGAAAGAGGCCACCATCTACCACACGGCCTATCGGGAAATCCAAGACCAGGTGCAAATGCTGGCCAGCCAATACGGCATCGTGGCGGTGTTCCGCGTCAATACCGAGCCGGTCGACCAGGACCAGCCGGAGCAGATTCTCCGCAACATCCAGAAAACCATGGTCTGGCACCATCCGCAATTGGACATCACGCGTTTGGTGCTGAACAACCTGATTCAGCGTTCGGGCACGCCGGTGGGAATGCAGCCGAATGGGCCGTATCCGGCCACGAAATCGGGCATTCCTCATCCCCCGCGGCGGTAGGCCGATGCGGGGGGGGGGAGACGTCTCCGGCCGGGACGCAGCAGGACGCGGGGCGGCTGGGCCGGAGTGGTTGCACTGTGACGGTCATGGATGACTGGCCCCTGTTGATGAAATCGAATCGCAAGCAGCGCACGATTGCCCAGCCGGCCAAGGTCGAGGGATTCGGCTACTGGAGTGGACGAGACGTCACGGTCGAGTTCCGCCCCGCACCGGCGGATACGGGAATCGTCTTCGTGCGGCACGACCTGGCGGATTGCCCGCGGATTCCGGCCCACGTGCGGCATCGGGTGGAGATTCCCCGGCGGACCACGCTCCGCGTGCAAGAGGCGGGCGTGGAGATGGTCGAGCATGTGATGGCTGCCCTGGCCGGCCTGAGAATCGACAATTGTGAGATCTGGGTCGACCAGCCGGAGATGCCAGGCTGCGACGGTTCCAGCCAGGCCTTCGTGGAGGCCCTCGACGCGGCGGGGATCGTGGTTCAGGACGCCCCTCGCCGGCAGTTGGTGATTCGCCGCGTGTTGCGCGTGGGCAACAAGGATAGCTGGGTCGAAGCACGGCCGATCCTGGGCGATCAGTGCTCGCTCAAGTATCACCTGGATTACGGTCCCGACTCACCGATCGGCCGGCAAACCTTCTGCTACACGGCTACTCCCCAGGCCTTTCGCCGCGAGTTGGCCGCCTCGCGCACGTTCATCCTCAAGCAAGAGGCCGACTGGCTGTTGAGCCAGGGACTGGGCCGGCGTACCACCTGCCGGGACCTGCTGATCTTCGCCGAGCAAGGGCCGCTGGAGAACCCGTTGAGGTTTCCCGACGAATGCGTGCGCCACAAGGTGCTCGACATGGTGGGCGACCTGGCGCTGGCCGGGTGTGATTTCGTGGGGCAGTTGGTGGGCTACCGCAGCGGCCACCGGCTGAGTGCCGAGTTGGTCGTCACGCTGCTGGCCGAACTGGAGCAAGCCGAGCGTTGGAGACAGTGCGCCTAGCGGCAGACCGCGGTTGACGTGTTTGGCGTGAAGCATCCGACTTCACGCACTTGGCGGCACGCCCTCCGTTTGGCCGGAGGGCGGGGAACGCCCCCACCGGGGGCACATGGAGGTGAAGGAGGTGCCGACGATGGCTGCCTACGTCGCGGAAAACGTTTCCATCGATCCCCGGGCCGAGATCGCCGAGGATGTCCATATCGGGCCGTTTTGCGTGATCGGTCCGAAGGTGCGAATCGGCAGTGGAAGCCGGCTGGAAAACAGCGTGACCCTGATGGGCCGCGTCGAGCTGGGCACCGATAACCACCTCTATCCCGGGGTGGTCATCGGCGGCCATCCGCAGGACGTCTCCTGCGCCGGTTTCGACACCCGCGTGGAGATCGGCGACCACAACGTGATTCGCGAGTCGGTGACCATCAATCGAGGCTCGGAAAAGGACCAAGGGGTCACGCGGATCGGCTCGCACAACTACTTGATGGCCTGCAGCCACGTGGCCCACGACTGCCAGCTCGGCGATCACGTGGTGCTGACCAACGGCACGCTGCTGGGCGGGCACGTGCATGTCCACGATCATGTCACGATTTCCGGCGGCGCGGGCGTGCACCACTATTCCACCATCGGCAGCTACAGTTTTGTGGCCGGCTTGAGCGGCGTGCGGTCCGACGTGCCGCCCTACATGCTGGTCGACGGCTATCGCGCCCGACCCCGCTGCGTGAACGTGGTGGCGCTGAAGCGAAATCGTTTTTCCGCCGAGGACATCGCCTGCCTGGCCGAGGCCTACCGGCTCCTCTACCGAGCGAAGGTCGGTCTGGACAACGCCAGGGAAATCCTCCGTGCCAACGGCCAGCTCGTGCCGCACGTCAACCACCTGCTCAACTTCGTGCAGCACCAGGCCGAAGGGTGCCACGGACGGTCGAGAGAGCGGAGGAGGGCCGCGTGAGACGACTGCGGTTGGGAATCGTGGGCGCCGGGCGGCTGGGTGGATTTCATGCGCAAAAGGCGGCCGCGGACGATCGCCTCGAACTGGTGGGGGTGGCCGATCCGGTGCGGGCCCAAAGGGACCGCGTGGCCTCCCATTGCTCCGCCCGGCCGGTGGCCGATTACCGCGAGCTGTTCGAGCAGGTGGACGCCGTGGTGGTGGCCGCGCCCACGCGGCACCATCACGAAATCGGCGTGGAGTTTCTCCGCCGGGGTATCCATGTCTTGATGGAAAAGCCCTTGGCCACCTCGGCTGCCGAGGCCGAGGCACTGGTGGCGGCGGCAAGGGAGAGTCGGGTCGTGCTCCAGGTGGGGCACGTGGAGCGATTCAACCCCGCGGTGGCCGCCGCCTGGCCCCATCTCCGCGAGCCCAAGTTTATCGAGGCGGTTCGGGCCAGCGGGTTCACCTTCCGCAGCACGGATATCGGTGTCGTGCTGGACCTGATGATCCACGACCTGGACCTCGTGTTGGCGATGGTCCGTTCGCCGGTGCGACAGGTCGAGGCGCTGGGCCTGTCCGTGCTGGGAGGCCACGAGGACGTGGCCCACGCCCGGATCGAGTTCGAGTGCGGCTGCGTGGCCTCGCTGAGCGCGTCGCGGGTCAGCCACGAGCCGGCCCGGCGGATGAGCGTGTGGGCACCAGAGGCGTACGCGGCAATCGATTTTGCCGCGCCCTCGGCCACGGTGGTTCGGCCCAGCGAGACCCTGCTCCAGCGGCGGTTCGACATCGACGCGCTCTCGGCCAAAGAAGTCGAATACTACCAGCAGCATTTGCTCGAAGAGCACCTGCCGCGGGAGGTCTGCCGCACCGAGCCCGTCGACGCGCTGGCCCTGGAGCTTTCCGACTTTGCCGAGAGCATTCTCCGGCCCCGGCTGCCGCGGGTGTCGGGCGAGCAGGGTCGCGACGCGGTGGGGCTGGCGGAGCAGGTTCTAGCCAGGATTCACACCCACGCCTGGCGTGCGGAGGCGGGCGGGCCGGTGGGCCCCCTGGCCGTACCCCGCTCCAGCACGATTCCGGGCCCTCACTGGCATCTGGCCCCGTCGGCCCGGCAGACGCCCCGCAAGGAAGCCGGCTAGACGCCGCCGCCGGCGCTTTTCTCGCGTCCGCCGAAAACGCCGACCCGCGCCCAGCGCTGTTTCTTGGCCTCGGTGGCTTGCCGCGGGGCGAAGGAACGTCTACCTTGGCGACAATCGGCCAAGTTGTGCCGGGGCCGCGACGAGAGGAACATCCCGCCGCGGCCAAACATCGCCTTGCGACCCTCTCGGGCGAGGAGACTCTCACCATGTGGCGTCCCCTATTGTTCGCGTGCGTGGTTTGGTGCGGCTCGGTGTTGCCGGGCAGTGCCCAGCAGCGAGTGACCGTGCTGTTGAGCTTCAACGAAGCGAAGATCGGGCCGAAGGTGGTCTGCGACGGCCGCTTCCAAGCCACCGGCGGCGGCCGGGTGACGATCTCGCCCTGGTGCAACGATGGAAAAGATGCCTTCGACGGGGCCGCCTACCGGGTGACCACGGGCCACAACGCGAAAACGGCCCAGGCGGCCAAGTTGCGCAGGGTCTATCGGACCGCGTTTTCACGCGGGATGCTGCTGGAGCTGGATGTCCACCCCGACGCGCGGCTGGTGGCGACGACCAAGCTGGGCGATTTTGAAGTCGGGCTGGACGAATTGTCGCCGGGCAAGACGGTCGACGTGCTGGACGGCAAGGTGCGGCTGGTGCGTGTCCCCAACGTCTCGCGGTTGACCGAGAATCAGGGCGAGGAGGAGTATCCGAGCATCGCCGTGGGGCCGGACGGGCAGCCGGCCGTGGCTTACGTGGCCTGGGACGGCAAGCAGGATCGGGTGATGCTCCGGCAGGGCAACCAGACGCGGGCCGTCACCCCGGAGCCGGGCCGGTATCTCGATCCGCGCTGCGTCTTCGACGGCGGGGGACAGCTTTGGATCGTTTGGACGGCCAGCGACGGCCGGCGATGGGACTTGTGGGCCGACGCCGGCGGGGGCCCGATCAAGTTGACCACCGGCCGGCGGAACGATTTTTGGCCCCGGCTCGCCCGGGACGGCCAGGGAAGGCTGTGGCTGGCCTGGCAGACGGTGGACGATACCTTGCACTACGAGGTGATGCTGGCCCGACTGACGGCCCAGGGGCTGGCCCCAGCGACCAACGTCAGCCAACACGCGGCCGACGACTGGGAGCCGGCCGTTTGCACCACGTCCGACGGCCGGATCGTGGTCGCCTGGGATACGTATCGCAACGGCAGCTTCGACGTGTACTTGCGCGAATTCTCGGCGTCGGCCGAGGGCCAGCCGAAGCCGCTGGGGCCGCCCCGGCCGGTGTCGGCCGGCCCCCGGCGCGAGGCCCATCCCACCGTGGCGGCCGACGCCCGGAGCCGGGTCTGGATCGCCTGGGACGAGAGCGTGGAGAATTGGGGCAAGCATCCGGGCAAGGGCGCCACCCTCCATTCCGATCGTTCGAGCCACGTGGCCTGCTTGGAAAACGGCCAACTCAAGCGGCCGGCGGTCGGCCTGATGCAGTCGCTGCCCGAGCCCCTGAAGCGATTCATCGAGTATCCGCAGGTGGCGATCGACGGGCAGGATCGGCTCTGGGTGCTGTTTCGGTTCGAGAACCGCGTGGTGCCGTTTTACCGTGCCGGAGGGCGACCGGCCCAATCGTACGGGATGTGGCACGTGCTGGCCACCCAGTTGGACGGCCGGCGCTGGAGCCGACCGGTTCTGCTGGCCCGCAGCAACGGTCGCCAGGATATCCGCGTCGATGTGGCGCGTAGCAAGGCGGGGCATCTGCTGGTGGTTTACGGAGCCGACGGCCGCACGCGGCGGTATCCGTACGTGCCGGTCGACTACGATGTGGTGAGCGCTTCGCTGGAGGGGTTCGGCCGGAAGGCTTCGCCACCGGCACTGGTCCAGGCCAAGGACCTGGGCCGGGTGGGCAAGGTCGACCCGGACCCCGAGTTGAGACCGCTGGAGCGAAACTGGGAAATCGGCGGCAAGCGGTATCGGCTCGTGCTGGGCGACACCCACCGCCACACCGACATCAGCCGCTGCATGAACGGCCGCGACGGCTCCTTGCAGGACGCCTATCGCTACGCGCTGGACTGTTGTGGGCTGGACTGGCTGGCGATCAGCGACCACGATCAGGATATTCTCAAGCACCGCAACGATCACAAGAAGCGGCCGCGGCAGGACTACGACTGGTGGCGATCACAAAAATACTGCGACTTGTACACCATCCCGGGACGGTTCGTGGCGCTTTACGGATACGAGCACGGCGGCAGCTACAAGGCTCGGGGCGGCCACAAGAACGTCATCCTGGCCGAGCGGGGGCACAAGGTCCAGGAGGTCGACGCGCCGGAGCAACTGTTTGCCGCCTTGGCCGATTCCGGGGCGCTGGCCATCCCCCACCAATTGGCCGACGGCGGCTCGCGGACGGATTGGCAACAGTGGAACGAGTCGTTCGAGCGGGTAGGCGAAATATTCCAGGCACGGGGAAGCTACGAGTACGAGGGCTGCCCCCGCGTGGCGTCGATCTATACGGCGGGACATTCGATGTGGGATGCCCTGGCCAAGGGGGTGCGGATCGGCATCATCGCCTCCAGCGACCACGGGCAAACCCACCAGGCGCGAGCGGGCGTGTTCGTGGAGGACCTCGAGCAGCTTCCGCCGGACCTGTCTTTTCCGGCCGGCTTCACGCGGGGGGGAATTCTCAGCGGTTTGCGCGACCGGCGGGCTTTCGGGGCGACCACGGCGGTGGTGCTGGAGGTGAGCGTGGGGGATCATCCGATGGGCGAGGAATTCACCGTGCGGGGACCGCCGAGGATTGCTGCCCGGGTCCGGGCCACGGCCGATCTCCGCCAACTGGAGGTGATCCGCGACAACCGGTTCGTCTACTCCACCCGCCCCTCGGGCGAGACGGCAGCCATCGCCTTCACCGATCTCGATCTCAAGCCGGGGCAGTCGTGCTACTACTACGTTCGCGCGCAGATCGGCGAAAACGACTATGCGTGGTCGTCGCCGGTGTGGGTCACGCGGAGCGAATAGTCCGGCGCCCCCCCGGCGGGTCGCGCGCCGGGCCCGAGCGATCAGCGGACGAGCCAGGCGGGAGAGTAGACGTAGGTGCTGGTGACCGTGGAGCCCGGATTGTTGATGACCCCCTCGCTCATCACGGGGGCGGTTTGGACCATTACCCGCTTGCTGCTCTGGCTGCCGGTCAACTTGACTTCCAGCACGCGGACGCCCACGAATTGAACGATCACGTATTCCGCGTTGTTGCCCGGCCCGGAAACCGAGGCGAACAGCGGAATCACCTTGGGCTGGCCGATGATCGATTGCAATTCGTCTTTCACGCCGGCGCTGATGCCGGTGTCTCCGTTGAGCAGGAGTTGGCCGCTGGCGTCCAGCTCCAGGGTCCCCCCGTGATACGCCAGGTCGGCTTCCGACACCCCGTAGAGGATTTGCCGGGCGATGTCGGCGGTGCTGTTGTTGTTGCTGCCGATATCGACGGTGCCGCGGTTGCCGGGCGATCCGGTTCCCTGGGGAAAGAGGTTCATTTCGAGCAGGCCGTCGGGCCCCGCGGTGACGGTTTCCGAACTGGGATTCCAACTCCAATCGTCGCTTCCCACGCCGGCCAGCATGGCATTCCAGGTATCCAGATCGAGCGCAAACGGCAGGATGTCCAGGTTCTTGCCGCTGCTGGGAAAGCGGAAGCCGGAGACGTTGTTGATGAACGCGGCGGTCGCCTGGTCCTCCATGTCCATTGAGTTGGTGCCCAGCACCCGGGCGAAGAAGAGGGGGATCGATCCGTTCTGGGAGGCGGTGCGGCGAACATGCACGCGGACCGCGTTGTAGAGGTCCGGTGCATTGAAGGTCATCACGCAAGCAGGGTCGCTGGGGTCGGACAGGTAGCCGACTTCAACGTCTGCCAGGCTCAACGCCGGCGCGCTGCCCGCCACGGGGTTGGAGCCGGCGAAACTGTTGGCCGCGTCGAACACCGGGCCTTGGGCACCGGTCACGGCTCGGCCGGCCAGCCGTTCGTCGAGGAGCTGCCAGGTGGCGGCCATGGCGGCGGCGTCGGAGCATCGCTTCAACTCGGTGTTGACCACGCAGAGGTAACCGAGATCGACTGAATTGGCCAACATGGCAAACACCACGACGAGCATCAGGGCCGAAAGCACGAGGATCGACCCCTTGCGTTTTCGATGTCTCCCGGGCGATTTCATGGGATGGGCTCCGCGCGATGAAAGAGGGACGTTCTCGGACGAAAGAGGAGGATTCACGCTGATGCCCTATTTGACGACACGTTGCGTCAGGTCTTCGTAAACCTCGCCGGTGGAGATGCGGTAGCGGACAGCCTTGAGCACCAGGGAGGAGACGCGATTGGCCGCGTATCCGATGCCGGAGTTGTTCACCGAGACGGTCGGGTCGTAGCCGTTGAGATTGGCCACCGGGGAGCCGACGCCGACGTGCAAGTAGCCTTGCCCGCCAAAGTTGCCCCACGTCGTCGAACTGCCGTCGATCACGTCAAACACCAGGTTGTCGCCCTGAACCTCCATGGACTGGGTCCAGCGGACGGTCTCTTGCTGGGTTGCGGCCACCTCGGCATTGGGGAACTTGCGTTGGGTCACCGCCGTCTCTCCACTCCACACCTGGAGTTGAAGGCCGCCGGGGGTGAAATCCGGCAGGCTCTGGTGGTTGATCTCGAAGGCCAGGTAAAGACCGTCGACACCGGGCAGTGGCGAAGTGACGCACACCACTTGGGGGGCGGTGCTGTCGGGATCGGGGGAGTCGATCACCAACTCCCAGTCCTCCTCCACGCGAACGATTTCCACGGCGGGTTCGGCCAGGCAGGTGCCGGCCGCCAGGATCAGGATTCCCACGGCCACCACAAGACGCAAAGGTGGCGCACCCGGGGCGCAGACGCAGCGACGGAACATGATCGTCTCCTGGAAGCGTACACAGAGCAGAACACACTCAAGACGATATGCCAGAGCCGCCCGGACGTGTTCGGCGAGAAAAGGCAGGGGTGCCGAGTTCCAGGCGAGTTTCCGGCGGGAGTCCGCCTATTGGAAAGCCTAGGTCACGTTGTCCGGGTGGTCAAACGATTCCGCCGCCGCGGCATGGAGCACCCGTCCGAAAAAAACTGCAACGTTGCGCGATTTGGCCACAC
>CAYZWG010000213.1:0-9517 GCA_964481605.1 uncultured Planctomycetaceae bacterium | reverse complement strand
TCCGCCCCTCCTTTTTCGCTCTCCACGGAAGACGATATGGCCGACTACGAAACCGACAGGCTTGCCGACCTGATCCAGCGGAAGCTACGCTGCCTGGAACGCCTGAGCGAAATGGGCGGCAAGCAACTGGAAATCGTCTCCAAGGGAAGCATGGCGGCCTTGCTCGACGTGTTGGCTGCCAAGCAGCGGGTGCTCAACGAGCTCCAGCAGGTGGAGCGGGCGCTGGACCCCTTTCGCCGCCAAGACCCCCCACGGCGGACCTGGCGCAGCCCGGAAAAACGCCGCCAATGCGCCGCCATGATCGACGCCTGCGAAGAGTTGCTCAGCCGAATCGTGGCCCAGGAAAAGCGAAGCGAGCACGACCTGATTGTCCGCCGCGACGAGGCCGCCGACAAGTTGCAAAAGGCGCACGTGGCCGGCCGGGCACGCCAAGCCTACACCGAGCGAACCACCGCGGGCCCCTCCCGAATCGACCTTTCCTCCGAAACCTGACTCCTCGCAGGGCCGGTCCCACGCAGAGCCGGTCCCACAAAGATCATCGACAGACACATGCCCCAGCAACAACTGAGCCAAGACCCGGCCCGATTGCCCCCCTCGGACACCGGCGCCGACCTGCAAACCGTGCTCGCCGCGTGGCACGCCGCCACCGTGCGGCTGGAACACACCCACGAAGCGCTGCGGGCCGAAGTCGGGCGGCTCACGAGCGAGTTGGAGATCAAGAACCGCGAGTTGGCCCGCACCAACCGCCTGGCCGATCTGGGCCGGATGGCGTCCCACGTGGCCCACGAAGTCCGCAACAACCTGGTGCCCGTCTCGCTCTACCTCAGCCTGCTGCGGCGACGGCTTGCCGACGACCTTCAGGGACTCGATGTGCTGGACAAGCTTGGGGCCGGCTTCCAGGCCCTGGATGTCACCGTCCACGACTTGCTGCACTTCACCTCGGACCGCGATCCCCAACGCCGGCCGTTTCGGGTGGAGGAGCTGATCGAGGAAGTCCGCGACTCGCTCCGTCCGCAGCTTGAAGCCCAGGCGATCGAGACGGTGCTCCAAGCCTCCGGCCCGGCCTGGGCCACCGCCGACCGCGACATGGTCCGCCGCGCCGTGTTGAACCTCGTGCTCAACGCCCTGGACGCCATGCCCGAGGGCGGAACCCTCTCGATCACGGCCACCGCCGGCGACGAAGGGGTCGAATTCTCCGTGGGCGATACGGGAACGGGGCTCAGCGAAGACGCCCGGCAGCGGGTCTTCGAACCGTTTTTCACCACCAAACAGGGCGGCACCGGACTGGGCCTGGCCATCGTCTACCGCATCGCCGAGGTCCACGGCGGCACGGTCACCGCCGGCAACCGTCCCCAAGGCGGCGCTCTCTTCACGTTCCGCATTCCCACTCCCCCCAGCGAGAATTCCGCATGAGATCGGTGCAGAGCGAAAACTCGCCTTCCTCCACCGCGACCGGCCGTGTGCTGGTGGTCGACGATCATCGCCAGGCCCGCGAGTCGATCGCCGACGTCTTGCGCCAGGCCGGGCACAACGTGCGATGTTGCTCCAGCGGCGCCGAAGCCCTCAACGTGGTCGAGCAACAAACCTTCGACTGCGTGGTCACCGACCTGAAAATGCCGGGCGTCAGCGGCATCGAGTTCATCGTCCAGTTGGAACGCCGCCGCTACGGCGCGGAGGTGGTGATGGTCACCGCCCACGCCTCGGTCTCCAGCGCCGTGGAGGCCATGCGGCACGGCGCCTTCGACTACATCGAAAAACCGTTCGACGTGGACCAGCTCGAGGGCCTGGTGGCCCAGGCAATCCGTCACCGCCGGCTGATCGACGCCCCGGGGAGCGACGGCGACGAGTCGCCCACCACGGAGCCGGTGATGGTGGGGTCCAGCGCGGCGATGCGGGCCCTACGCCAGAGAATCGCCCAAATCGCCCCCACGCCGGAGACCGTGCTGATTCACGGCGCCAGCGGAACCGGCAAGGAACTGGTCGCCCAATCCATCCACGCCGCCAGCCGCCGCGCGGAGGGTCGCCTGGTGAGCCTCAATTGCCCCGTGCTCTCCGCCCAACTGATGGAAAGCGAGTTGTTCGGCCACCAGCGGGGGGCTTTCACCGGGGCCGACTGCTCCCGCGTGGGACGCTTCGAAATGGCCCACGGCGGGTCGATCCTGCTGGACGAAGTCACGGAAATCGACCTCTCCCTGCAGGCCAAGTTGCTGAGGGTCTTGCAGGAGAAGTCGTTCGAGCGGGTCGGCTCCAGCGAGACGATCCACGTCGACGTTCGCGTGTTGGCCACCACCAACCGCCACCTGCGGGCGGAAGTCGAGGCGGGGCGCTTTCGCGCCGACCTGTACTATCGCCTCGCCGTGGTACCCCTGGAAGTACCGCCGCTGGCCCAGCGACGCGAAGACATCCCCGAACTGGTGGAACACTTTCTCGCCCTTTGCGCCCAAAGACTCCAGCGGGCCCCCTCGGCGCTGGACCGCAGCGCCTTGGACCTGATGATGAACTACCACTGGCCGGGGAACGTCCGCGAGTTGGAAAACGTGGTCACTCGGCTAAGCGTGCTGGGCGGCGCCCAAGCGGTCACCGCCGACCAACTCAGGCGTTGGCTCTTGGCCGATCCCGACTCGCCCTCGCCCGGCACGGCCTCCGGGATGCCGGTGGGCCTCAGCCTCGAACAGATGGAACGGAAGTTGATCGAGGCCACCCTGGAACACTTCGACGGCCATCGGGCCAAGACGGCCAAGGCGCTGGGGATCGGCGTGCGGACGCTCTCCGGCAAGCTTCGCCAGTATGGCTACGCGCCGCGTGAAAAGACACTGCCCAGGGCAGCATAGGAGATGAGTGGACCGCAGGGAAGTCAATCCACCGCGCACCGTGTTTTCAGCCGCTTGCGGCACCGGCAGAAATTGCCGGTTCGGAAGCGCCGAAATTGCCGGTCGGTCCGGCGTGTGGGGTGGGCGGTGGGCGACGTACCCTCATTGGACAACCCGCATACAAAGACCGCAAACGCAAGGAAGAAGGGGATTTGGGAAAACTTCGTCAACGAAGTAGCTTCGGCCGACCGAGCAACTTGCGACAATTCGGCACGACGGTTGCTTCTCCACGGAAAGATCGCCCCCCGCCAGCCGGGCAAGGCAGATAGCGGAAGAAACCCAGCCATGTACGGATCGATTTTCCAATCCACCACGATCCCGGTTCTGCAACAAGTGGTCGAGTTCAGCCAAGCGCGGCACTCCGTGCTGGCCGGAAACATCGCCAACCTGGACACGCCGGGCTACAAGGTCCGCGACCTCTCCGTGGAGGACTTCCGGTCGCGATTGAAAAAAGCGATCCAGTCGCGGCACGAACCGCCCGGCGCCCGCTCGCCCGGCGAGTTGACGTCCACCAAGACGCAGCGGATGGCCGACGTGGCCAAAGAGACGAAAACGATCCTCTATCACGACCAGAGCAACGTGGGAATCGAACACCAGGTGACCGAAATGGTCAAGAACCAGATGCAGCACAACCTGGCGCTGGCCATCATGAACAGCCAGATGCGACTCTTGGAAGCGGCCATCAGCGAGAGAGTGTAACTGTCGTTTGTGTTTTTCCCCGCCGGCACGGGGCCGGTGGGAAGAGCGTTTCCGTTGCCCGCCACGCGGGAAGGGGAATAGTCAGCCATGCTCGCGGCATTGGACATCAGTACCAGCGGCCTGGTGGCCCAGCGAATTCGCATGAACGCGATTTCCAGCAACCTGGCCAACATGTCGACCACGCATAACGAGAAGGGCGAGGCGGTTCCCTACCAGCCCCGCTTCGCCGTGTTCCAAACCGACGAAACGGTGGGAACCCAGGACGCCTATGGCGTGAAGGTGGAATCGGTGCGGACCGACGAGGTGGAGCCCCGCTACAAGTACGAGCCGAACCATCCCGATGCCATTCAGGAAGGCCGCTGGAAGGGCTACGTGGCCTACCCCAACGTGAACATGATGACCGAGTTCACCGACGCGATGGAGGCCGCCCGGGCCTACGAAGCAAACCTCGGTGCGATCGAAATCAGCAAGGACATGATCAATCAAACCTTGAGGATCATTGCCTGATGAATCCCCTCCAAGGCTTATCCGCGCTATCCCCCCTGCCTTCGCTGGGCGGAAGCGGCCCGTCGCCGGCCTCCGGGGCGTCGTTTAAGAGTTTCCTGGTCGACTCGATCCGGGAGGTCAACTCGATGCAGCAGGCGGCCGACCAGGCGGTCGAGAAGCTGGCCGCCGGCGAGGAAGTCAGCCCGGCCGAGGTGCTCACCGCCGTGCAAAAGGCCGACATCGCCTTCAAGCTGATGATGCAGATCCGCAACAAGATGGTCCAGGCGTACAACGAGGTGCAGAACATTCGCGTCTAGCTTGAAGGCAGAGAGTCAACAGCAGATTCGTTCATCCGCGGCGGCCGTGCCGTGACAAGGAAACCTCGATGGACTTCCTCAATAAAACGTTTGCCCAACTGAAGGAACTCTTCGCCGGCATGACCCCGGCGGCGCGGATCACCTCGGCGCTGCTGCTGGCCGTGGTGGTGGTGAGCCTGGGCTACCTGTTCACGGCTGGAACACGGGGGGGCAATGTCTACCTGCTCGACAACCGCGCGTTCACCTCTACCGATCTGCAACTGATGGAAGCGGCTTTCGCCCAGGAGGGCCTGGGAGATTACGAAATCGTGGCCGGAAAGGTTCGCGTCCCCCACGGCAAGCAAACCGACTACACCGCGGCCCTGGCCAAGCACAACGCCCTGCCCCGCGATTTCGGCGCCATCCTCGATAAGGCCATCAACGATTCCAGCCCCTGGAGCACCCGCGACCAACGCCAGTCGCAGCGGCTGCACGCCAGGGCCCAGGAACTGTCCAAGGTGATCAGCAAAATGGACTCCCGCATCGATCGGGCAGCCGTCTTCTACGACGAGGAGATCAAACCCGGCCTGGGCAGGGAAAAAACGGCTACCGCCAGCGTCAACGTGGAGATGCTTGGCTCGTATGGTCTGGACGAGGCGCTGGCCGCCTCCATCGCCCAAACCATCGCCGCGGCCTACGCGCCGCTGAAGCCCGAGGGCGTCGTGGTCAGCGACAACCACGGCAATTCGTTCCACGGCCCGGCCGGCGAGGGAGCCGGGGCGTTGGGCGGCACTCTCGCCTCGGAAACAAAAAAACAAGAACGCGAGTACACCAAAAAGATCGCCAACCTGATGACCTTCGTGCCGGGCGCCCGGGTGAGCGTCAACGTCGAGTTGCACCCCGAGAGCTACCGCCGCGAACGGCAGATCACGCCCGACAGCGAAAACAAGCTTGCCCTCACCACGCGGGAAACGAAAACCAAGAAGACGCTGGACCGCCCCAACGCGGGCGGGCGACCCGGCTACGTGGCCCAGGGCAATACCGCCCGCTCGCTGGCCACCACGCAAAGTTCCGGCACCAAGGAAGACGAGACGCAGTCGGAATTCGAGGAAACCGTGGCCCCCTCCGGCGTGGAGAGCGAAAAGGAGTACGCCCCCTTTGCGGTAAAGCGTGTCCGCGTCGCCATCGCCGTGCCCTCCAGCCACTTCGAGATGATCTGGAGAGCGCGCAATCCTTCCAAGAAAGGCGAAGACCCCAAAACACCGCCCCAGACCGACCTGGATCAGATACGCACCGAAACGGAAGCCAAGATCAAGCAACTGGCCGCCGGCGTGTTGCCCCCGGTGGAGGGCGTCGACGATCTGACCCAATTGGTCGAAGTCACCGATTTCCAAAACATTCCACCCGAGCCCGTGCCCCAGCCCGGCATCACCGCCAAGGCGACCGGATGGCTGGCCGCCAACTGGGCAGCGCTGGGCCTGATCGGCCTGGGGGCATTCAGCCTGGTGATGCTGCGGTCCATGCTGAAGGTCGTCCCCGGCGGCGGCCCCGGCCAGCCGCTGGCGCCCGCCTTCGCGGAAACGGAAGCGACAGACGCCGAAAACAACACCCAGCAAGATCGCAAGCTGGTCCGCTTTGGCGGAAGCGGGCAATCGCTCAAGGATGAGCTTTCCAGCCTGGTCACGGAAGACGCCGATGCCGCCGCCAACATCCTCAAGAACTGGATCGGAAGCGGCGCCACCAACTCGTAGCCTACCGGCACGGAAACCGGTCGCCCGTGGAGAAAACGATGAACGAAAACATCCGCAAAGCCGCCATCGTGGTCGCCGGCCTGGACACGCCGGCGGCCGACCTCGTGCTGGGGCAGATCACGCCCGAGGAGGCCGACCGGGTTCGCCGCGCGATCTTCGAGTTGGGCCCGGTCACACCCGAGGAAGAACGCCGCGCGATCAACGAGTTCCTCCGCCTCGGGGGCAAACCAAGTGCCCCGCGCCAGTTTGCGCGAGACGCCGCCGGCAGAGGCTCCCCCACGGCCGGCGCAACGGCCACCAGCGGTCCGCCATCACCCCCGGCGACCGGCAAGCCGGCGTTCGATTTCTTGCGCCAGGCAGACGCCGCCCGGCTGGCCGGCGTACTGGCCGGCGAGCGCCCCCAGGTCGTGGCCGTGGTGTTGTCCCACCTGGCCAGTGAAACGGCCGCCGAGGTGCTGGTTCAATTTCCGCCCCAGACGCAATCGGAAATCGTTCGCCGATTGCTCGATCTGGAGGAAACCGACGCGGGAATTCTCGAAGAAATCGAAGCCGCCCTGCGCGCCCGGCTGGCCCAGGAGTTTCCCCTTCCCCGGCGTCGCGTGGCGGGCATCGCGGCCGTGGCCGGAATCCTCGACGCGGCGGATCGCAACGTGGGCAAGCAGCTTTACGACAACATCGCCGCCGGTGACCACCGCCTGGCCCAGCGGCTTCAGCCGGCCCTGATGGGCTTCGACGAGCTGGTGCGGCTGAACGAAACGAGCCTCCAGACGCTGGTGGAAGTGGTCGACGTCAAGCTGTTGACCCTGGCCCTGGTCGGCACGCCCGCCGTGGTGGTCGATCGGGTACTGGGGCAATTGCCCGCCACCGAGGCGGCCCTGGTTCGCAGCGACCTGGCCCACCTGGGACCAACCCGGCTGAGCGACGTCCAGGAAGCACGCCACCGCATCGCCCAACTCGCCCAGCGGTTGGGGTTGGGCCACCGCCGCGTCTCCGGCGGGGGGGCGTCGCGGGTGCTGCAGACGGTTTGAGAGAAACGCCCACGGCAAGGCCCCAACACCTCCGCCGCCGGGCTGACAACGGAAATGAATCGAACGCGCATTGCCGGCATCGCCAACGATCGAGCCAACCCATGACGACCGTGATTAAGGCCACCGACCGAAACCGAGGGGTTCAGCCGGTGGCGTTCAACTTCGACGACGTCGCCGATCGGGCCGACACCTACCTCGACGGCATCCGCCGGCAGGCGGCCGAGATCCTGGCCGAGGCCCAAGCTGAGGCCCAGCGGATCCGCCAAAAGGCCCGGGTGGAGGGGATCGCCGCCGGACGAGGGGAAGTCGAAGCCCTGGTCGACAAGAAGCTGGCCGAGCAGTTGGGCACACTGCTGCCGGCTCTGGGCGCCGCCGTCCAGCAAATCCAACAGGCCAGGCAGGCCTGGCTTGCCGCATGGGAAAAAAATGCCGTCCACCTGGCCGCCGCCATCGCCGCCAAGGTGATTCGCCGGGAACTGGCCCACGCCCCGGAAATCCCCTTGCAACTCGTCCGCGAGGCCCTGGAATTGGCTGCCGGCGGCGGACAGATTCGCGTCCGGCTGAACCCCGGCGACTACCAGACGCTGGCCCCCCAGGCGAAGACGCTGGTGCGGGAGTTAACGCCGCTGGGCTCGACCGAAGTGATTGCCGACGAGGCGATCACACCGGGTGGATGCCGGGTGGAAACGGAGTTCGGAGCGGTCGATCAGCAGATCGAATCGCAGTTGAAACGGATTGAGGAAGAATTGGCCTAGCAAGGATAGCGATCGGTGGCCATGGACCTGCTCGAACAACTCCACACGATGATGCCCACGGAACTGCGCGGCAACGTAGCGCAAACGGTGGGAATGACCGTCGCGGCCGCGGGCTTTCCCGCGCCGGTGGGGGCCTTGGCCGAGGTCCAGCGCCAGCATGGCCCCCCGCTGATGGCCGAGGTGATCGGCTTTCGCGACGGCCTCACCCTGCTCTACCCATTCAGCGGACTCAGCGGCGTTCGCCACGGCAACCGCGTCCGCCTAGTCCGCACCACCCGCTGGCTTCGCGTGGGCAACGCGCTGCTGGGGCGGGTGATCGACGCCCAGGGCAAGACGGTCGACGGCCGGCCGCAACCGGCCCTGCCCGATCGAACCGCCTTCCATCGCCAACCGCCTCATGCCTGCCGGCGGCCCCGCATCGACACCCCCCTGTCGACCGGCATTCGCTCGATCGACGCCCTGATGACCTGCGGCAAGGGCCAGCGGCTGGGGATTTTCTCCGGCTCCGGGGTGGGCAAGAGCGTCGCCCTGGGGATGATGGCCCGATACACCGCCGCCGACGTGATCGTGATCGCCCTGATCGGCGAACGCGGCCGCGAGGTCAACGAATTCATCCAACGCGACCTGGGCCCCCAAGGCCGGGCCAAGAGCGTGGTGGTCGTGGCCACCAGCGACGAGCCCGCCCTGGTGCGGGTGCACGCGGCGGCCACGGCCACCGCGGTGGCCGAGTATTTCCGCGATTCCGGCAAGGACGTGCTGCTGTTGGTCGACTCGCTCACCCGCTTCTGCATGGCCCAGCGGGAGATCGGCCTGGCCGCCGGCGAACCACCCACTACCCGGGGCTATCCGCCCTCCGTGTTTGCCCTGCTGCCCAAACTCGTGGAGCGCGCCGGGCGAACCGACGTTGGAAGCATCACCGCCTTCTACACCGTGCTGGTCGAAGCCGACGACCCCAACGAACCCGTGGCCGACGCCGTCCGCGGCCTGCTCGACGGCCACATCTGGCTTTCCCGCCGCTTGGCCTCCAAGGGCCACTATCCGGCCGTCGACGTGCTGGAAAGCCTCAGCCGCCTGATGCCCGAAGTCACCGGCGAGGAGCACCGCCAGGCCGCCTTCCTGCTACGCGAATTGCTGGCCGCCCATCGCGACCACGAAGACCTGATCTCCATCGGGGCCTATCGCCAGGGAAGCAACCCGGCCGTCGACACGGCAATCCAAATGCAAGCGGAAATCAACACCTTCCTCCGCCAGAAAGTGGGCGAACGTTCGTCGCCCGAACAATCACGCCAGATGCTAATGGAACTCTACCAGCGGGCAGCCAGCGCCACGTCGCAAGTAGGGCCGGCTCGGCCGGCCGATACGTCATCGTCACACGCAAACGGGTAATGCCGGCTTGGCCGGCCAACATTTCATGTTCACACTGGACTTTTGCAGAATGGCGACACAAGGTCCCCTCTCCCTCCGGGAGAGGGTTAGGGTGAGGGCGATTGGCGGAAGAATGTCTTGCCTTGCTTGCGTGCCTTCTCTCACCCCCTCACCCCCGGCCCCTCTCCCAGAGGGAGAGGGGAGTTTGCAATAGTCCAGTTCACACTCAGACCCTTAACCGAGATTCACGTTGTGCGAGGTCTCCCT
>CAYZWG010000212.1:0-9640 GCA_964481605.1 uncultured Planctomycetaceae bacterium | reverse complement strand
ACCATTTCACCACGAAGCCCGCGAAGCACACGAAGAGCTGGTTCCACGATGCCGGGTCGCGACCCGGCCTACATCTCTTACGAAAACCTACTCGCTGCCAAGCTCTGCTTGGCCTGTTGGCAGCGTCACGGGAAGCGGAGCTACGATAAAATGCGTTCCCAAGCCGGAGCTTGGGAACGAGAACGAGCCGGTTACTACGGCCGACCCTGCGCAGTAATACTACGTGCAAGCGTCTGAAAAAGTCGGCTGACCTTGTTCGCTTGACGGCGTAGTCCCTGCCCGCTAAGTTCGACTTTGCGGCAAGGCCGGACAAGCCGGCGGCGAGCGGCACCGGATCTGTCGAATGAGCCTTGGCGGGGCATCGCTTTTCGGATGCAGCGCCGTTGGACCCCGACCCGAGGGAGAGCTACGCGATGCACAGATGCAATGGGGGGCGGCCATTTTTCTGTCTGATCGTATTGGTTGCCTGCTGCGGCAGGCCGGCAGTGACCGGGGCCGCCGGGGCGGAACCGCTGAAGCTCTACGTATCGCCCCGGGGCGACGATGCGGCCAGCGGGCGCACGCCTCGATTGGGTATGCCCCAGGGGCCGTTTGCCACGCTCCAGAAGGCCCGCGACGAAATCCGCCGCCTCAAGGGCAAGGGGCAATTGCACTTCGGAGCGGTTGTCTATTGCGACAAGGGCGACTACCGCTTGGATGGGCCTTTCACCCTGGGGCCGGAGGATTCGGGCACGGCACGGGCAGCGATCGTCTATCGCGGTCTCGGTGGGGGGCAAAGCCGGATCACGGGCGGCAAGCCACTGGGCGGCTTTCGGCCCTACCGGGAAAAGATCGTCCAATGCGACTTGAAGGCCAACGGCCTGGCGGGGCGGCGGCTGGACGCGCTCTTTTTCCGCGGCAAGCGGCAGCCGGTGGCCCGCTGGCCCAACGTCGATCCCAGCGATCCCCACGGCGGCAGGTGGGCCCACGTGGCCAAGGTGGAGGGCAAGGAAAACCACAAGGAGTTTTTCTACGGCTCGGACGAGCGGCACGTCTGGGCCCATCCCCAAGAGGGGCGGATTCCCATCTTCGGCGGATACGATTGGGCGTTCCGCATCGTGCCCATCGCCGAGTATCTGCCCCAGGCCCGCAAGATCGTGCTCCGCGGCTCCACCTGGGGACCGTTGCGGATCGGCGACCGGTACACCATCGAGGGACTGTTCGAGGAGTTGGACGCGCCGGGCGAATGGTACGTGGACTCGCGTACGGAAACCCTCTATTTCTGGCCGCCCGAGGCGATCGGCCAGGGCGACGTGGTGGTGCCGGTGGCCGACCGCTTGCTCGTGCTGGAAGGGGCCGACTACGTCACGGTGCGAGGCTTTCTGTTCGATATCTCCGCCGCCAACGCCGTGGAGGTGAAGAACTGCCGCGCCAGCGTGATCGCCGGCAACGTGGTGCGCAACTGCGGCGGCTGGGGAATCGCCGTCAGCGGCGGCCAACACAGCGGTGCCTTGAGCAACGAGGTGAGTTGGTGTGGCCACGGAGGGATCGGCATCGGCGGCGGCGACCGCAAGACCCTTACCCCGGGCCACAACTTCGCCGACAACAACTACGTGCACCACACGGCCCGCGTCTGGAAAACCTATCGGCCGGCGATCAGTGTGAACGGAGTGGGAAACCGGGTCAGCCACAACCTCATCCACGACACGCCCCACGCCGGCGTGCTGCTGGGCGGCAACGACAACGTGATGGAGTTTAACGTGGTCCACCACGTGAACCTCGAGTCGGGCGACACCGGCGGCATCTACTTTTGCTCGCGCGACTGGTCGCAGCGGGGAAACGTGATCCGCTACAACATCTTTCACCACGTGGGCGGGTTCGGCAAGGAGAACTCCTGGGCACCGGTCCGCGACGGCAAGGTGAAGTTTGTCTACCCCCACTTCACCTGGGGAATCTACCTCGACGATCCCACCACGGGGACGCACGTCTTCGGCAACATCCTTTACCAAGTGCCGATTTGCGGGCTGCACAACCACGGCGGCCGCGACAACCTCTGGGAGAACAACGTGATCGTCGACTGCCCGGCGTTTCAGGCGGGCCGGCTGTCGCCCACGTGGAGCGAATGGCCGTCGATCTACAAGAAGCTGGAGTCGGTTCGCTACGAGGGTTCGCCCTATTTGAAAAAGTATCCCGAACTGGCCAAGATCGCCGCTACCCGTCCCGAGGCGATGTCGGGAGTGCGATTTCAGCGAAACATCGTCTACCTCACCAAGCAGGGCACGCAGTGGCTGCGGCGGCAAAAGGCCGCCGACTGGGGCGGCCGGGATCGCCAGTTGCTCTACACCCTTTCCATCAATCCGCAGGATTTCGACCCCGCCGCCTTCGACTCGAACTGCATCTATTGCGAAGCGGGGTTGCAGCCGGTGGTCAAGCTCACGCTGCCGCCGGAGCCCACCGCACGGCTCACCTGGGACGAGTGGCGCCGGTGCGGTCCCGAGGCCCATTCCATCCTGGCCGATCCGAAGTTCGTCGACCCGGCCGGCCACGATTACCGCTTGCAGCCCGACTCGCCGGCGCTGGCCTTGGGCTTTCAGCCGATTCCCGTGGAGAAGATCGGCCCCTACCGCGACGAGTATCGTTCCGCCTGGCCGATCGTGGAGGCCCCCGGAGTGGCGTCGCGGGGTGATTTCACTACCCAGCGTTACTACCAGCCGCCCCGGTTCCGCCCGGTCAAGGCAGCCCCCGCGCGGCTTCGCCAGGGCCTGGGCAACGCCATGGCCAAGCTGGCCGCCAAGCGCCCGCTCACGGTGGCCTATTTCGGCGGCGGCATTCATCCGGCCGGTGGTTGGCGCGGCTCGGTGATCGCCTGGCTTCGCGGGCAAGGGGCCCGGGTCACGGAGATCGACGCCGGTATCAACGACTGCGTTCGCGGCTCGGCATTCAGCGTCTACCGGCTGGAGCACGACGTCTTGCGGTACAAGCCCGACCTGGTGCTGGTCGATTTCGCCTCGGCCGACCAGAGGGTCAGTCCGGACGTGGTGGAGCACTCGATCGAAGGGATCGTGCGCCAGGCATGGCGAGCCGACCCCTCGCTCGACCTGTTGTTCGTCTACGCCTTCCGCTCCGGCGGCGAGACCTTCCTCGACCAGGGCCTTTGCCCCCCTAGCGTATCGGCCTACGAACGGATCGCCGAGCATTACGGAATCCCCTCGGTCAACCCGGGCTGCCGTGTCGCCGAACTGCACCGCCAGGGCAAGCTGCTGATCGAGGCCCAGCCCGGCGAGGCGAAGAAACAGCACAAACTGCTGTTCTCCTCCGACGGGACGCGACCGACAGCCGATGCCAACAAGATTTACGCCCAGGTGATTACCGGGGCGCTGGAGCAGGCATTGCACCAGGCCAAGGCGGCGCCGCACGCGCTTCCCGAGCCGTACAACGCGGACAATGCGGAGCGTGCCCGGCAGGTGCCGATCACCCAGTCGATGCTCTCGGGCCAGTGGAAGCGGCTCCCCGCGGACGACCCCCTGGCGAAGCGGTTTGCCCGCCATTTCGACACCATCTGGTACACGGATTCGCCCGGCGCGAAGCTCACCTTTCGCTTCCGGGGGACATCGGCCGGGCTGTTCGACGTGATGGGGCCGGACACGGGCCGGGTTCGCGTGACGGTCGACGGCCGGCAGGTCGGCGTCCGGCAGCAGGTCGACCCCTGGGCCTATTACCAACGGCTGGCCGGCCTGTCGCTGGCGGCCCGGCTGGACGACGCCCAGCACACGGTGACAATCGAACTCCTGCCCGATCCACCGGACCGCACCGTGGCCAAGGAATCGGCCAAGAAGGCCAAGCGCTACCAAGCGGCGGCGTTTGAAGGGGTGGCGCTGCGGCTGGGGTTTCTCCGCATCGTGGGGGAGGCGATTCCCTGACCGGGGCAGTCACCGATTTCTTCCCCTTGGACATCCGGCCAATCAGCCATTGCTAGCGGATCTTCCTCGGTGGCGTCCTCGGTGGCGAGATCGCCGGCCTGCGACCGAGGGACGAGATGCTTGGCTTCGGGCCGGCCCAAGCGGGACGTCCGGCGCGGGCTGCCGGGCTGCCGGGCGAGTTGCGACCGAGGCCGTGCATTTGCGGCGACGGCCCCTGCGACTCCGACGATCCGGCTCCGATCGTGAAGCCCCAACGTCGCGCCAACTTCGCGTCGCGGCGCAGCTCCGAACCTGCCGGTCCGTCCCAGTGGAACGGGTTCAGTCGCTGGAGCCAATTGGGACGTTTTACCACGGACCGGGGGATCTCTCGCGGCACCCGGTCGCCGGCCGCGGTCTCCATCGAGCGCCCAGCCCGCCCCAGCGCCGGCACGCCGGCTTCGACCGCCGGAGTCCGACCACCGGCGAACTCGCCCGGCGACCACGCCCGTTGAAACGTGCGGGTCTGACCGTTGGGCCCCACGAAGGAATGTTCCATCGTTGCCGTGGTCCCGTCCCACGACCGGACCTGGGAGTGTTCCATCGTGCGGCCGTCACGGAAAGTCATGTCCTGCTGGCGGGTACTGTTGTAGGGGTCGCTTCCGGCCATCGACCACTGATGGCTTCGCACCGGGTTTCCATCGGCGTCGGTCCACGTTTGCGAGCGGCGGAAGAGATAGCCGTCCTCCGTCCGCGACCGGTCCCAGGTCTGCACCATCTCGCCGCGAGGGTTCGTCACCACGTGCTCTCGCAGCCGGCGGTTGGCGTCCTCGTCGATCAGTCCGCGTCGCGTGTTGGTTACCGTGCCGGCCGGATTGCCGCTGCTCCATTGGTAGTTCCCGTGGGGAAATGCCGACGGAACGCGCGGGTTGATCGCCGGCCCGCGAGCCGGCCCGGACACAGCCGGCGCCAACCCGCCGAACCTGCCACCGAGCTGTTGCGCGTGCGCCGTCACCCCCCAAAGGGCCAACGCGGTCGACAGGGAAAACAGCAGGACGAATGGGAAGCGAATCATGGCGAAAGCCTCCTTGCTCCACGCGTGAAAAACCGTCTCTGCCACACGCGGCAAAAGAAAAGAAATGCCCAAAACGATATCCGGCCCGTTCTCCCTGCCCGACCCGACATTGCGGCGATCCGTCCGCCTTGACCGGCCACGTTGTGCGCGGGTCTCCTGACCCCGCATTGAATCCGACCGATGGTCTCCCACATCAATCGCTCACGCGAATCACGACACACCTATCGGCCGGGTTGCGGAGGTTTCCGGGAGAAATCGCCGCCGCGGGCCCACCGTGCCCCTCCGCAGGGGGGGCAAATGCGCTTGGCCGCCGGGATTCGCGTTTTTCGGCGGCGGCAGATGGTAGCAACTGTCTGCCGCCGGTTCCATGCGAATTTCGCGATCCCCTGCGTTTTTCTGAAACCCCCCCGCCGGCGAGGCGATCGGCTCGACCGGCAAAGCCATGCGTTTGCCGGTCCAACCCAGTTCCGCCCGCTTGCAATCGGTCCTCAAGACCGTGAGAATAAGAGGCAATCACGAGGATGCGAGCATGAATACCCAAAACCCCAAGGTCCTTGCTTCGTGCCGCAATGAATTCGAGGCAGGGGTGCTGGTCAACCTGCTGGCGGAGCGCGGCATCCGGGCCCGGGCCACCGGCGAATACACCGCCGGCTTCCGCGCGGAAGCCCCCGGCGACGTCCACGTCCTCGTTCGGCCCGAGGACTTGGACCAGGCCAGGGCCATTCTGGACCAGTCGCACACCTCCGGCGACGATGGCTCGGCGGAAGAGCCGTAGAAGCCCCTCCCAATAGGCGTCCCCGTCTCGGGCATCCGCCCACGCCCGCGCGTTCCGCCCGCGTTGCACGTTCAGCCGGCCGACCATTCGGGGTTCGGCTGATCGAGAATCTCCGGCGTCAGGTCCCCCTGGATCGCCGCGATGGCTTGCGCCGCCGCCGCCACGCACTCGGCGCTGGGATGCGCCTCCAACGTGATTTCGACGCTTCGCGACTGGCCGGGCTGAAGGGTGACCACCCGCCCCTTCTCCTTCTCGAACGATTTCGTGTTGGGGAAGTTCACCGCCGGCTCCAGACCGGTCACGTAGCCGTCGGAAGCCGCCTGGCGGTTCTTCCAGAGCGTGAAGCAGGGCAGTTGGCCCTTGTTGAACTTGAGCGAGACCCCCTGGTCGCCGCCGGCGTTTTTCAATAGCGCCTGCGTTTGCCCGCCCTCGTCGGCGGCCAGGTCAAAAAAGAAGACCGCCTCGGCCAGGCCCGGACTCTCCGCACCGTAGGTGTCCCACTCCGAAAGGTTCCCCACCGCCACCGCGTCGCGCGGCGCCATCTTTCGCACGGGCAACACCACCTTGCAGCCCGGCTCCAGCAGCGGCACCCCGAAGTTGATGTGATAGAGCAGTTCCATCTCGCTGGGCTCGGCCCAGAGGTTGGTCACCGTGTCGGTGAGGGTGAAGCCGGGCTGGCCGGGCCGGGTCGTGTAGGTGGTGGTCAATTGCAGCTTGTTGAAGAACAGCCGGGCCTCGTGGACCACGCCGGTGACGCGGATTTCGCCCGAATCGCCGTCCACGCTCACCTCCACGCGATGGGCCGGCAGGTTGGCGATCCGCCCATGCAGGGGGTATCTGAGCACGCCGTTCGGGTGGAATTCAGGTGCCCCGTTGCTCTCCAGCCCGCAGCGGACCAAAAGCTCGTCAAAGCCATCAAGCCACCCCAGCCCGGAGGGATCGGCCAGGGACACCAGGGCGGGGTGGACGGGTCCCCGGGCGGGCGATTTCCAGCCCAGTTCGAGTTCGCCCAGGCGGGCCCGGTGGACCCCCATCCCTCGGGTGGGGATGATCGTGAAGCGGAAATGGCCGTTATCGACCTCGATCACGTCGACCCGGTCGGACGGTCCGGCCCGCAGCCGCCGCTTCTTGATCGCATATCCGCCGGCGGGCCCCTCCACGTCAGCGGCGGTGATCGCCAGCGAGTCGACATAAACACCCCGCTCGGTATCGGTGAGCGTCCAGGTTTTTTTGGGCATCTCGGGTATCTCCTTTCCATTTCCGTCGGATCGTGCGACCATCAATCTACGTCAACAGAGGCCGGTTTTCCAGTTCGTCGAACAGCGCGAAGCGTCGCAGCCTCCATCCATTCCCGCCAGATTGTGCATTTTGCTAATCCGACGAGTCATTGGTTACTTGTCACACCCCCGAGGAACGAATAAAACTGTGTTTTCTGGGAGTTGTGGGACGCATTGGTCGGCCGCATGAGCCAATCGCGTCAGTCGAGCGTCGCCACCCCGTTTCCGCAAGACAACCGACTTGGCCATGGGAGGCATTTCCATGCCTGCCGCCAGAGTTCGGCACGTCGAGTCCAACGTCACCTTGGTTCGAGTTTCTAAGGAGTCCTTTACCGCCATGTCTGCATCCCCCATCGCCGCGAAAGACAACGTTGGCCAAATCCTTCGTCGTGCCCTGGACGCCGGGGAGGGCCTGCTGCGGCTGACCCCCACCTGGGTGCCACGCAACTTCCTCCACCCGGGCAAGCGGATCAAGCTGGCCCCCTCCGACTGGTACGCCCTGGGCGTCAACCGCGGCGGCATCGACGAGCGATGGTTCGCCAGCACCACCGAGGCGATGAACGACAATCGGGCTGAGGACGAGGGCCTCAGCTATTGCATCTTCGAGGGCCGGCGGTTCCTCCTTCGCGACGCCGTCGCCGAGGGCCAGGGCAAGATCGTGGGCCGGGCGATTTGGGACCAGTATCAACGCTGGCCGGTCTATTCCAAGTTCTTCGACAACATGGGCCCCATCCCCCACCACATGCACCAGCAGCAGCAGCACGCCGCCTTGACCAACCAGCAGGGAAAGCCCGAGTCCTACTACTTCCCTCCCCAACTGAACGCCGCCGATAACCATTTCGACTACACCTTCATGGGCCTGGAGCCGGGCACCACCAAGGACGACGTTCGCCGTTGCCTGGAGGACTGGAACAAGGGCGACAACGGCATCCTCGACCTCTCCAAGGCGTATCGACTCAAGGCGGGCACCGGCTGGATGATTCCCGCCGGCGTGCTCCACGCCCCGGGCTCGATGTGTACTTACGAGCCCCAATGGGGCAGCGACGTGTTCGGCATGTACCAGTCGCTGGTCGAGGGCCGCGAAGTGCCCTGGGACCTGCTCGTCAAGGACGTGCCCGAGGACAAGCACCAGGACCTCGACTTCATCATCGAGCAACTCGACTGGGAGAAGAACGTCGATCCCTACTTTAAGGACCACAACTACGTCGAGCCGATCGTCGACTCCTCGTGCTCGGGCGACGGCTGCAGCGACCGCTGGATCGACTACGGCCTGTTCGACGGCAAGCAGCTTGTCTCGGCCAAGGAACTGACGCTCCAGCCGGGCGCCAAGTGCGTGCTCAAGGACCCCGGCGCCAGCGGTTGGATTACCGTACAGGGTTCGGGGCGGATGGGCAAGCTCGCCCTGCAGACGCCGGTGATGATCCGCTTTGGCGAGGAGCCTTTCGACGAGGTTTTCATCACCGCCCAAGCGGCGGCCGCCGGCGTGGAGATCGAAAACACGGGCTACGAGCCGCTGGTGGGGCTGCGCTACTTTGGCCCCGATACACACCCCAACATGCCCAACATCGGCGACCATCGGAAGATTTAGTCACCAAGCCGTACCTCCCGGCAGGGCTGGGGCGCCTCCATGACAACCACGACCGACAAGAACCGCTCATCCGAGTCGGAATACGTGGTCTTTCACGGCGTGACGTGGGCGACGTACGAGGGCATTCTCGATGCGCTGGGGGAATATCACCTGCGCCACACCTACGACGAAGGGACGCTGGAAATGCGCCGCGTGCTATACGGCGTGACGTGGGAGGATTACTTGAAGCTCCTGGGCGCCACGGGCGACTTTTCCTTGCCGCATACCTACGACGAAGGGACGCTGGAGATGATGGGTCCGCGCAAGGACCACGACTGGATGGCGAAGCTGATCGCTCGAATGATCGAAGCGTTCGCGTTGGCCGTGGATCTTCCGATTCAGAGCATCGGTTCCACGACGCTGCGGCCGTCGAAGGGCGGTCGCGGCCTGCAGCCCGACGAGAGCTACTATCTGGCGAACGAACCACGCGTCCGTTGCAAGGACACCTACGAGCCCGAGAAGGATCCGCCACCCGACCTGGCCATCGAGGTCGACGTGACGAGCACTTCGGTTCCGCGGATGCCGGTGTTCGCGAAGATCGGCGTGCCCGAAATCTGGCGGATCGAGCGCGGTCGCGTGCGGTTCTACCGGCTGAAATCCAGGACCAAGTACGAAGCGGTGGATCGGAGCGTGGCCTTTCCTTTCCTGAAGCCCGCGGACCTCATGCGGTTTGTGAAGCGGCGTGGCGAGCTCGGCGAGAACGCGGTTGTCCGCGAGTTCGTCGAATGGGCGAAAAAGGCGAGGTCGCGGACGGCCAAGTGAGTGATCGTGCCGGCACGGGGATGCACTATCTGGAAGGATGAGTTCCGGCAGGTCGGCGGAAAGGCTCCCCTCTTCCGCGAGCGGGAGAGGGGAGCGTCCCAGATTCAGCGGTTTGTTGCAGAACAACACCGAAGACTACCGATGAGCCACAATTACGCGGACTTTCGACATACCGAGGGCCGATGACCGGACCAGCGAGCGGGAGAGGGGAGCGTTCCGGATTCGCCGGTTTGTTCGAGAACAACAACG
>CAYZWG010000211.1:298-9670 GCA_964481605.1 uncultured Planctomycetaceae bacterium | reverse complement strand
ACCAACACCTGCTCGTTGGCCTCGGCGGTATGCTCGGCAAAGCACTGCCCCCAGGCGGTGGCGCGCTCGCCGCCGATTCCTCGCCGACCTTCAGGCGGATAACGGCAGTCGGAGATCGCTTCTTCCAGTTGCTCGACCGTTTCGACCCAGGGGATGACAACTCCATCCGCTCCGATGTCCAGCGCCCGCTTGCTCAGCGACGTGCTGCGTTCCGCCAGCCTGACCAGCACCACGGTGTCGCTCCGCAGCCCGGCGCGGACATGCTCGTTGATCTCCCTCCAGTCGAGGTGTCCGTGCTCGGCATCGATCACCACCCAGTCCAGCCCCAGGGCGACCGCCATTTCCGTGATCGACGCCGATTCCAGCGTCACCCAGAGACCGTGGACCGATTCGTCCTTCGCCAGCTTCCGGCGAAAACGTTTCAGGGCTTGAGTTTTCATCGACCTGGCTCGAATTGGAAACAACTGCTTGATTACCGCATCATCATTGGCTTACGCTGACCGGTCACTATACAATCAGCAAATCCCCACAGCAAGCGAGCCGGGAGATCGAGCTTCAGGGACGCAACCTGGACGACAGCAACAGTCACAACCGCCCCTGAGAAAACGACGACCGACCTGGTCGGTTTGCTGGGCAAGCCCCGTAGGGCCGGCCGTGCGGAGCCGAAACGTGGCTGGCGCTGCGAAATGCGGCAACCGGCCGGCACAGCCGGCCCTACGGCAACTTAGCACAGGCCGAAGAGCGTAACACATTGGGATTTCAGGTGTTACGCCCCACCGGCCCTGTGCCGGTGGGGAGAAGTCCGAAGTGACGCTGTCCAATGAGAGAGCGCTACGCAACCGGGAAACTGAAAACGGGATCCCAAACACACATGCTACAGATCGCGGCGGCAAAAGCAGAGCGTGGCCAGGCCCACCGCCAGTAGCGTGGGCACACCGTAGCCGAAAAGCACGCGTAGCAGGGAGAAATCCTGGTAGTCTTCGCTCTCAAAGAAGCGGGGCTCTTGCTTGGGCGCCGGCGCGCCGGTGAAAACGCTCATGAACTTGGCGGTCGAGTCGGCCAACGCCGTCAGGTCGGTTTGCTGGGCGACCGGCTCGGTCTGGCGCCAGGATTGTCGCAACAGCGTGGGCAGCGCCTGGTTCAGGCTGATCGGCGAGAACTCCTCCAGGTGGAACGTATTGAGGACCGAGCCGGCAACGAACCAGGCAAAGGCCAATACCGCCACGGCCACCATGGGACGCTTCAGCAGGGTGCCCAGCAGAAATCCCAGCGAGACCTGCAACACCAGCACCAGGGCCACGACCACCACGGAGCCGACGATGCCGTAGAGGGTCACCGCATCGTCGGGCACGGGGCGCCGGGCCAGGGTGACCAGCAGAATGGCGGGCACCACCACCAGCAGGTAGACGCCCAACACGGCCACCACCCGGGCGGCCCAGGAAGCGAGCAAATACTCGTAGCGCGTCACGGGGCGGCTGAGGATGCCGTCGGAGAGCGATTCGTTGCGGGCCGACGAGACCGGACCGACGCCGAGCATGATCACGATCAAGAACCAGGGGAAGACGAGAAAGGGGAATTGCACCAGAGCCACCAGGGGCGCGGTCTGGAAATCGCCCCAGTGAGTCGACACCAGGAGAAAGGTGAGAAGCGCGCTGGCGAACAGCCAGGTCCGGATCAGCCAGCTCGAAGCCAGCGTACCCAGGTCATGCCGGAGAATCGCCGTGGCGGGCATCATCCGGGTGGTCAGCTTCGATATCGAACCGCTGGAATCCATGAGCTTCGTCCTCTTCGAGCAACTGCAAGTAGGCGTTTTCGGTTTCGTTCTGGCCCGAGTGGATCACCTGCAGGGTGAGTCCGGTCGCTTCGATCAGCTTGAGCACGTCGGCCAAGGCGCCGGCCCGGTTGCGTTGGCTGGCGATTTGCACGGAGAGGATCGGCCCGGGCTGCCAGCGGACCTCGATGCCGTCCAGTCCGGCCGCTTGCCGGGCCACTTGCTGCACTTCCGCGTCGGCTCCCTCCAACTCCAGGGTGAAGGCATCGCGACGGAGCCGGCGCTTCATATCCCGCATCGAGCCGGTGAAAATCATCCGCCCCTCGTGCATCACGCCCACGTAGTCGCAAATCTGGTCGATGTCGCTGAGAATGTGCGTGGCGACCACCACGGTTCGGGTTTTGCCCAGCTCGCGGATCAAGTCGAGGGTGAACCGCCGCGCGGCCGGATCGAGACCCGCGGTCGGTTCGTCCCAGATCAACAGCGGCGGGTCGGCCACCAGCGAGGCGGCAATCCCCAGCCGCGTGGCCATGCCGGTGGAGAAGGTCCGGATTCGCTGTTCGGTGGCCCCCAACAGCCCCACGGCACGGATCAGCGAGGCGATCCGCGGTTTGCGGTCCTCGTGGGGCAAACCGCAGAGGCGGCCGACCAGATCGAGGTATTCCACGGGGCGAAGATGCCCCGGCAGCCGCGGATGGGTGGGCAGGTAGCCGATCGCGCGGCGGACGTCGACGGCGTTGGGCCCGCAGCGGTGGCCGAAAACCTCGGCCGTGCCGGCCGTGGGGTGGTGCTGGCCCAAGAGCAGCCGCAAGGTCGTCGTCTTGCCGGCGCCGTTGGGACCCAACAGTCCGAACACCGCGCCCTGCGGCACCAGCAGATTCATGTCGTTGACGGCGATCAGCCGGTTTCCGTAAACTTTTGTCAGATGCTCGGTTCGGATGGCAGTGTCCACGTGGAGTTCTCCTCGGGCAGGACCGACGGTGCCGCGGAATGGGGGGAGAAACCGCGACGGGGGAAACCCGACCCGCGGCACAAGGCCGCGCGGCGCGAAAGATTCCGTTACGGTAATTCGTCGCCCCGGCCGCAATCTTGGGGCGAAAACCGGATTCTCCGGCAAGGATCGCCCGAAAACGTGGCCACCTGCTTCCCCATCGGCGTCTCCCTTCGGCTTCCCTCCGGCCCTTCGCAGGCGGCTTGCGGGGCCCTTTTTCCCACCGCAAATTGCCTCATCCGGGCAACCGGAAAAACTGTTGGACGGCCCTGGATTGGTGTATACTGAAAGCCGCACCGCAAGGGCGGCCGAAAGACAACTTCCCTATTTTTTCCCGGGCACAGGACCAGGGGGAAGGCTCAAGTTGTTTCTCGGTCAATCCCAACCAGTGAAACGACAGACGTCGGCCTCCACCCTCCCCGCGGGCGATTCGCGTGCCGAAGCCGTGGCCGCCGTAACGTGGCGATTTTTCCCACCCCACGAAGCGCCTCCCTTGATGTCGCCAGCTCCCCCCATGGGGGCGGGTGAACACGCTTGTTTTCGTGCTTCCAGGCGCTTGTCAGGCGTTAATTTCGGCAAATTCGTCAAATGACGAACTCTGCGTAAGACTTTCTGAATGAACTCTTTACGTCGTTCAGGCAGGCAATTACGCTGAAACTGAGACTTCGCCGAACCCGAATACCCCTCTGGAGAAGTATCGTGAGCGCGCATGGCACACGATCTCTGCCGGTTTTGCTTCTTGGCGTAACGCTGATCCTGGGGTGGCTGCTGGGGCCTTCGCTGGCCCAGGAGCAGTCGCCCGCCGCCGGCAGTCCACCGGCCAAGGCGGCGGCAGCCGCGGCCAAGACGCCCCCCGCGGCAACGCCGAAAAAGGCACCCGCCGCGCCAACTCCGGCGGCCCCGGCGGCGAGTCCTTCCCCATCGGACAACGCCTCGCCGGCCCCGGCGGCAGCCCCGGCCAAAACGCCCCCCGCGGCAACGCCCGAAAAGGCACCCGCCGCGCCGAGTCCGGCGGCCCCGACGGCAGCCGGATCGGCCAAGGGGACGCCGGTTCCCAAACCCTTGCCGCTGGTTCGCCCCTTCGATCCAAAGACCAGTTTCACCCGGCTGGCCCAGCCGGAGATCGCCCGGCAAATGGAACTGACCGACGAGCAACGGGCGGAGGTCTCGGCGATCATGGCCCAGCGGGCGGAGTCGCTCGCCCAGGCGGACGAGGCGGCCCGCGTGAAAATCATCCGCGACGCCGAGCAGAAGCTGGCCGCCCTGCTCACCCCCGAGCAATTGGCCCAGTGGCCCGACAAGCTGGCCCAGCGCAAGCTGCGGTTCAACTTTCGCTTCCAGCTTTGGGCCGACGTGCTGGAGTGGTTTGCCGAGCAGGCGGACCTTTCGCTGGTGATCGACCAGCCGCCGCCGGGCACGTTCAACTACACCGACACCCGCGAGTACACGCCCACCGAGGCGATCGACATCCTCAACGGGGTGCTTCTGACCAAGGGTTACACGCTGATTCGCCGCGACAAGATGCTGGTGGTGATCAACCTTTCGGAGGGCATTCCGGAGGGGATGGTCCCGCGGATCAAGTTGGACGAATTGGACCAGCGGGGACGGTTCGAGTTGGTCACCGTGCAGTTTCCCTTGGGCGGCAAGGATGCCACGGTGGTGCAGAACGAGATCACGCCGCTGTTGGGACCGCACGGCAAGGTGGTGGCGCTGCCGGCGACGGGGCAACTGTTGGTGACCGATACGGCGGGCGTGATGCGGGCGATCAGCGCGGTGATCGAGTCGGTACCGGAGCCACCGGCCAAGAAGCCCGAACCGAAAACCACACCGCCGCCGCCGGAGTTGAAGTTCTATCCACTCACCGAGGAGGCGGACCCCGCGGCGGTGCAGGAGGTGCTCGGCGCGGTGGCCAGCGCGGCCACGGTTACCTACGACGCCAGTCGCCGGCAACTGGCGGTTTACGCCCCTGCCGCTCTTCAGAAAGTAGTCGAGGGCGTGTTGGAGAACATGAACTCCAAGCTTCCGCCGGAACAGCAGCGGCACCTGGAGGCCTATGGCGTGGGCTCGATTGTTGCCGGCGGGAAGTCGGCCGCGGCCGAAACCAGCTTCATGCCGACCTTGCAGTCGATGGTTCCGGGCGCGGTGCTCACCTACGACAAGGACACGGCCAAGCTGCTGGCGTTTGCCACCTACCCGGAACACGAGATCATCAAGGCGGCGATCGAGAAGCTGGGAGGGATTGCCGACACCGATGAAACGCCCACGGTGGAGGTTTATCCCATCACGCGGGCTGATCCCACGGCCGTGGTGAGCATGTTCGAGGCGCTTTTCCCGGGCGCGAAAGTCAATCACGACGCGGAATCGCACAGTCTGATCGTGCTGGCCTTGCCCAGCGAGCACGAACAGATCAAGGCCGTTATGGAAAAGCTGCAACCGTCCCAGGCGGGGCCCGACACGCCCCAGTTGCGGTTCTACGCATTGGAAGAACAATATCCGGACACGATCACCACGGTTTTGTCGAAGCTGGTTCCCCAGGCCCAAGTGACCTACGATCCACAAAACAGCCGGCTGATGGTGGTGGCCGCGCCGAAAGACCACGAGAAACTCAAAGAGGCGGTCGACCAGCTCGAGGCGACCAAGGCGGCGGAAAGGAAAAAGCTGGTCGATTACCCCGTCACCCGGGCGCAGCGAGAGCGGTTTTCGGCGATTCTCAGCAGCTTGGCGAGCGAGTTGCCGGGCGTGACCGTGCTGCCCGACGCGCGGCCGGGCCAGCTTTCCATTTGGGCCAGCGCGCCGAATCAGCAGGCCATCGCCGGAATCCTGGAGGAATTGAAAGGGAACCAAGCCGCCGCGGGGGGCGATTATCAGCTTGTTCCCTACGAGATCAAGACGGCCGATCCGACCAACGTGCAGGAGATGCTCCAGGAATTGTTTCCCAACGCGAGAATGATCGTCGACACCCGCGGCCGGCAGTTGCTGATTTGGGCCACGACCACCGAACACGAGGCGATCCAGAAGGCCCTGGCCAACATCACCGGCGAGTTGCCGGCGGACCGGCAGCGGCGGTTCGAGACCTACAAGATCCACGGGCCGGCGGGACGCACCGCGGCCGTGGCGCAAACGCTGCTGGCCCGGCTGGAAGAACTGGTGCCCGGCGCCGAACTCTCCCTGGACGCCACCTCGGGCGAGTTGATCGTCTGGGGCAACACGAAGGAACAAGCACGGGTCGAGGGCGCGATCCAAGCGCTGGGCTACGGCGATACGCCGGAGAACACGCCCACGGTCCAGGTCTACCCGCTGGGCAAGGTCGATACCACGACCGCCCAGACGCTTTTGGGGCAGCTTGTGCCGGAGGCGAATCTCTCGGTCGACACGCAGACGGGCGACCTGATCGCGGTGGCCGTGCCGGCCGATCAAGCCGTGATCCAAGACACCTTGGAGCAGCTCCAGCCGGACGAAACGGGTCCCAATGTGCCCGAGTTGCGTTTTTATCCGCTGGAAGAGGACCTCCCCAGCGACGTGATGACATTGCTGGGAGAGTTGGCACCCAAGGCGAAGATCACCGCCGACACGGCCAATAAGCGGCTGATGGTGACGGCCACGGCGGCGGATCACGAGAAGATCAAGGCCACCCTGGCCAAGGTCGAGGAGGCCAAACCGACCAAGCCCGAGTTGCGTTTTTATCCGCTGGAAGAGGACCTCCCCAGCGATGTGATGACGCTGCTCACGGGGTTGGTTCCCCAGGCGAAGATCACCCTCGACACGGCTAACCGGCGGCTGATGGTGATGGCCACGCCGGATGACCACGAGAAAATCCAGGCGACGCTTTCCGAGGTCGAGGAGGCCAAACCGACCAAGCCCGAGTTGCGGTTCTATCCGCTGGAAGAAGACCTCCCCAGCGACGTGATGACGCTGCTTGCGGGGCTGGTTCCCCAGGCCAAGATCACCGCCGACACAGCCAACAAGCGACTGATCGTGACGGCTACGGCGGCGGATCACGAGAAGATCAAGGCCACCCTGGCCAAGGTCGAGGAGGCCGAGCCGGCCAAGCCCGAGTTGCGTTTTTATCCGCTGGAAGAGGACCTCCCCAGCGACGTGATGACGCTGCTCACGGGGTTGGTTCCCCAGGCCAAGATCACCGTCGATTCGGCCAACAAGCGGTTGATTGTGATGGCCACCGAGGCGGATCACGAGAAGATCAAGGCCACCCTGGCCAAGATCGAAGAGGCCGGGCCCACGCGGCCGGAAGTGCGATTCTACACGCTCCAGGAGAAGCTTTCCACGGACTTGCAGTCGATCTTGACGTCGCTGGTGCCCCAGGCCCAGGTGACCGTCGATTCGACCGGCAAGCATCTGGCCGTGGTGGCCACGCCGGCCGATCACGCGTTGGTGAAGAAGACGCTCGACGAGGCCGCCCAGTCACTTCCGACGGAAGAGAAGGGCCGGCTGGTCGTTTACCCGGTCACCCCCGCCCAGCGGACCCGCTTCCAAGCGGTGCTCACCAGCATCACCCAGGAGTTGCCCGACATCCGGGTCATCACCGACGCCACGCCGGGGGAGCTTTCCATCTGGGCCAAGCCGTCGGATCACCAAGTGATCGCCGGCATCCTGGAGGAGTTGGGCCGCGAATTGCCCCCGGAAGACAAGTACGAGTTGGAGGCGTATCCGCTCAAGTCGGCCGATCCCGACGCGGTGATGACCGTGCTCAAGGACCTCTTCCCCGAGACGCGGATCACGCTGGAGGCCAGTAGCAACCGGCTGCTGGTCTGGACCCGGCCGGAAGAACACGAACAGATTCGGGCGGCGCTGGCCCAGATCGAGGATACCGGCCCGATCGACCAGCAGCGGCGTTTCGAGGTCTACCGCGTTCAGGGGCTGACGGGTCTGACCGCCTCCAGCCGGGTTGCCAAGGCGACCACCTTCCTGTCCGACTTGCAAACCCTGGTTCCCAACGCCCGGCTGACGATCGACTCGCGAACCGGCAACCTGATCGCCTTCGCCACGCCCACCGAACAGAAGATCATTCGCCAGGCGGTGGAGAAGCTGGGGCAGCCGCCCTCGGCCGACCAGAGCGAGCAGTTGGAGGTCCATCCGCTCACGACCGGCGATCCGCAGACGACCGTGTCGCTTTTGGAGGGTTTGGTGCCGGGGGCGGAAATCACCCTCGACACCGCCGGCCATCGCCTCATCGTGCTGGCCGTTCCCGACGACCAGGCCGCCATTCGCAATACCCTCCAGCAGCTTCAGTCGACCGACCGGGGGCCGAACGATCCCCAGTTGCGGCTGTTGCCGCTACGGGGCAAGGCATCGGCGCAGTTGACCACGATGATCGGTAACCTGACCCCCCAGGCGCAGGTCTCGGTCGACGAGGAAGGCAAGAACCTGATCGTGATCGCCACCCCCGCCGACCAGGAGGTGATTCGCCGGGCGGTGGACCAGATTCAGGCCGACCTGCCGGCAAACGAGAAGCCCACGCTGATGGTCTACCCGGTCACCCCGGTCCAGCGGAAGCGATTCGCCAAGGTGGCCGAGGCGCTGACCAAGGAGATGCCCGACATCCAGGTCATCGACGACGAGGAGTCGAACCAGCTCAGTGTTTGGGCCTTGCCCTCGGAGCACAAGGTGATTGGGGAGATTCTGGGGCAGTTGAAGCTGGCCCTGGCGCCCGAAAACCAGCGGCGGTTCGAGGCCTATTCGATTCAGGGGGCGGTGGGCTACGAGACGTCGGCTTCGGGCAGCCTGGCCACGGCCGCCACGCTGATGACCGGGCTGAAGGAGTTGGTGCCCGGCGCCAAGCTGATGATCGACTCGAAGACCAACAAGCTGGTCGCCTGGGCCACCCCGGAAGAGCACCAGATGCTGAAGACGGCGTTGGAAAAACTCGTGCCCGGCGGCGGCGAGAACGGGCCGCAACTGGAGGTCTACCGCCTGCGGAAGGAGGCCCCGGCGAGCCTGGCCGACGGACTGAAGCAGCTTGCCCCCGACGCCCAGGTCACCCTGGACGCCGACGGCCGGCGATTGATCGTGGTGGCCGGCTCGGCCAGCCAGGCGCTGATCAAAGCGGCGATCGGCAAGCTTGAGGAAGCCGGCGGCGGCGAGTCGGAACCCTACTTCGACGCCTATGAACTGACGGGGCTGGGGGCCGTCAGCGCGACGGCACGCTACTATGCTGCCCGGACGTTCATGGAGAGCCTGCAACCGATCGTCCCCGACGCGAAACTCTCCATCGACTTCGAGAGCAGCAACCTGATCGCCTTCGGCACGCCCAGCGAGCACAAACGGATCAAGGCGGCGGTGGAAAAGCTGATCAGCGGCGGGCCGGAGAACGCTCCCCGGCTTCAGGTCTACGAACTGGCGCGGAAGCCGCCGCAAAGCGTGATTAGCGGGCTGGGCACCTTGGCGCCGAAAGCGGAAATCTCCTTGGACGAGGACGGATTGCACCTCACGGTGGTCGCTTCGCCCGAAGATCAGCAGGCCATCAAGGACGCGATCGACAAGCTGGAGGAGGCGGGTCCCGGCAAGTCCGAACTGCGGTTCTACCCGCTGGAAGAGGACCTTCCGGCCGACGTGCTTACGCTGCTGGGGAAGCTGGCCCCCACGGCGCAAATCA
>CAYZWG010000211.1:0-198 GCA_964481605.1 uncultured Planctomycetaceae bacterium | reverse complement strand
CCGCCGACCCGGCCAACAAGCGGTTGATGGTGATGGCCTCGGCCGCGGATCATGAGAAGATCTCGGCCACCCTGGCCAAGCTCGAGGAGGCGGGTCCCGGCAAGCCCGAACTGCGGTTCTACCCGCTGGAAGAGGACCTTCCCGCCGACGTGCTTACGCTGCTGGGGAAGCTGGCCCCCACGGCGCAAATCACCGCCG
>CAYZWG010000210.1:0-9732 GCA_964481605.1 uncultured Planctomycetaceae bacterium | reverse complement strand
GTGACCGGCAGCCAGGAGCTTTACGGCGAGGAGACGCTGCGGCAGGTGGCCGAGGATTCGCGGAAGATCGCCACCGCCCTCTCCCAGTCGGCCGAGATTCCCGTGCGGGTCGTGTTCAAGCCGGTGCTGACCACGCCCGAGGCGATTCGCGCGCTCTCGCTGGAAGCCAACGGGGCCGGCAACTGCATCGGCCTGATCGCCTGGATGCACACTTTTTCGCCGGCCAAGATGTGGATTGCCGGGCTCGATCTGCTCCGCAAGCCGCTGGTTCACCTGCACACCCAGTTCAATCGCGACATCCCTTGGTCCACCATCGACATGGACTTCATGAACCTCAACCAGTCGGCCCACGGGGGCCGCGAATTCGGGTTTATCTGCACCCGGCTGCGGATGGGGCGGAAGGTGGTGGTGGGCCATTGGCAGGACGGCCAGGTGCGGGGCGAGTTGGACGTCTGGGCCCGCGCGGCCGCTGCCTGGCACGACGCCCAGGGGGCCCGGATCGCCCGGCTGGGCGACAACATGCGCGAGGTGGCCGTGACCGAAGGCGACAAGGTCGAGGCCCAATTGCGATTGGGGTATTCGGTCAACGGCTACGCGATGGGCGACCTGGCGGCCTTGGCCGACGCGGTCGGCGACGCCGAGATCGACCGGCTGGTGGCGGAGTACGACGAGCAGTACACGCTGGCCGAGTCGCTCCGCTCGGGAGGGCCCCGGCGGGAGGCGCTGCGAGAGGCCGCCCGGGGCGAGCTGGGCCTGCGAGCCTTCCTGGAAGAGGGGGGCTTCCAGGGCTTCACCGACACCTTCGAGAACCTCCATGGGCTGAAGCAACTGCCGGGCGTGGCCGTGCAGCGGTTGATGGCCGAGGGCTACGGTTTTGGGGCCGAAGGCGACTGGAAGACGGCGGCGCTGGTGAGGGCGATGAAGGTGATGGCGGCCGGGCGGCACGGCGGCACGTCGTTCATGGAGGACTACACGTATCACCTCGACCCGGCCGGTCCCCTGGTGCTGGGGGCCCACATGCTGGAAATCTGCCCCTCGATCGCGGCGGGGCGGCCGTCGCTGGAAATCCATCCGCTGGGGATCGGCGGCAAGGACGATCCGGTCCGGCTGGTGTTCGACGCCGCGCCGGGGCCGGCCGTCAACGCAGCGGTGCTCGACCTGGGCAACCGCTTCCGCATGATCGTCAACGAAGTCGACGTGGTCGAGCCGCCGGCGCCGCTTCCCAGGCTGCCGGTTGCCCGGGCGGTGTGGAGCCCGCGACCCAGCCTGAAAACCAGCGCGACGGCCTGGATTCTGGCCGGCGGGCCGCACCACATGAGCTTCAGCCAGGCGTTGGGCGGGGCCCACCTGGAGGACTTCGCCGAGATGGCCGGCCTGGAATTCCTGCTGGTCGACGGCCAGACGAAGCTGGCGGAGTTCAAGAGAGCGTTGCGGTTGGGCGAGGTCTACTCCCACCTGGCCCGGGGGGTGTGAGACGAACGCCGGGTCACGATCCGGCCTACGGAATCCTCGCCGTGCGGGTTTTTCTCACCGGGGGGTGCGGGGGGCGATTCGATCGGTTACATTGGCCATGTCGTCCACGCCCCAGAAGATCGCCTTCCACGGAGGCCACTACCCATGAAACGACTGGCACTGATCGGACTGGTTCTCGCGTTGACCTTCAGCCTCTCGGCATCCCCGGCCCTGGCCAAGCGGCTGCCCAACTTCGTGATCATTTTCATCGACGACATGGGCTACGGCGACATTGGGCCCTTCGGCGCGACCGGCTATCAAACGCCCCATCTCGACCGGATGGCCGAGGAGGGTCGCGTGTTTACCAACTTCTACGTCACCCAGGCCGTCTGTTCGGCGTCGCGGGCCGGGCTGATGACGGGCTGTTACAACGTACGGGTGGGGATTCTGGGGGCATTGACCCACCGCGCCAACTACGGCATCAGCGCCGGCGAGATGACGCTGGCCGAGCTGGTCAAGCAGAAGGGTTACGCCACGGCCTGTTTCGGCAAGTGGCACCTGGGCCATCATCCCAAGTTTCTGCCCACCAGCCATGGCTTCGACGAATACTTCGGCCTGCCCTACTCGAACGACATGTGGCCCTATCACCCCACGGCCGGGAATCGCTTTCCGCCCTTGCCGCTGATCCAGAACGACAAGGTGATCGACACGAACGTGACGCATGAAGACCAGCAGCACCTGACCACCTGGTACACCGAGCACGCCGTGGATTTCATCCAGCGAAACAAGGATCGCCCCTTCCTGCTCTACGTGCCTCACTCGATGGTTCATGTGCCGCTGCACGTTTCCGACAAGTTTCGCGGCAAGACGAAGCGGGGCCTGTTTGGCGACGTGGTGGCCGAGTTGGACTGGTCGGTGGGGCAAATCCTCGCCGCGCTGAAGAAAAACGATCTCGACCGGCGGACGATGGTCGTGTTCACCGCCGACAACGGGCCCTGGCTGAGCTACGGCGATCACGCCGGAAGCGCCGGGCCGCTGCGGGAAGGCAAGGGAACGATGTTCGACGGCGGCTGTCGCGAGCCGACCGTGATGCGGTGGCCGGGGGTGATCCCGGCGGGCACGGTCTGCGACACCCCGGCGATGACCATCGACCTCTTGCCCACCATCGCCGGGCGGATCGGGGCCGAGTTGCCCAAGCATACCATCGACGGCCGCGACATCTGGCCGCTGATCGCCGCCAAGCCCGGGGCCAAAAGCCCCCACCAGGCCTACTTCTTCTACTGGGGCAAGCAGTTGCAGGCGGTGCGGATGGGCAAGTGGAAGCTGCACTTTCCCCACGCCTATCGCACCCTGGCCGGCCGGCCCGGCGGCACCGGCGGGATGCCGGTTCCCTACCAGCAGGCCAAGATCGGCCTGAGCCTGTTCGACCTGGACCACGATATCGGCGAGACCACCGACGTGGCCGGGGAGCACCCCGAGGTGGTCGAGAAGATGAAGAAGCTGGCCGACGCGATGCGAGCCGAGTTGGGCGATTCGTCGACCAAGCAGAAGGGGTCCGGAGTCCGCCAGCCGGGTCGGCTCGAAAAGGGCGACCTGCGGTTCAACTGGGTTCCCGGCAAACCGCTCGATCCGCAGCCGACAAAGCAACTGTGAACCACGCCACTGGGCAGTTTGAAAACTTGGGGTTGCGGCAGCAGTGCGAGGCTCCCGGGATTTGTTTCGCTCAGCGCGAGGCTCCCGCCCAGCCGCGTCCACGGCACTGACCGTGATTTCCCGGCTCGGCAGGGGCCTTTCGGGTTTCCCATGTCGTGGCGTAGTTCTTGAAATGAGTTCATCTACTTGGCCACATCGTACACGTACAGAATCTCTCCATGGCGCAAATACAGTCTCCCCCCCAGGACAACCGGATGAGCCCAACTGGGCGCTTTGCCCTGAGGGGCGAGTTTGAACCGGCTGATGACTTCATGACCGGTGGGGGTGGGCTTGACCAGACCGACGACCAGGCGTTCGCTGAGCGTGTAGAGCATCCCGTCGGCGTAGGTGAGGGTCCCCTTGCCCACGCCCGGTTCGGCGTACTGTATTTCGCCGGTATCCCAGTCAAGGCAGACCCATTTGCCCGAATTGCGAATGGCACTCGAGCCGTAGAGATAGCCGTCCAGAAGGATGACGTCGTCGTGATGGTTGTCCATCTGGTCGGATCGCCAGACTTCTTCCACTGTTGCTTTCCGACCGTTGACCTTGATCTTCCACTTCACAGCGCCCGTCTTGAGGCCGCTGACGAAGATCTGGCCGTGGTGATAGAGGGGCTGGAGGACGTTTTCGTCGTGCAACGTGACGTGCTCGACCTGCCAGAGCAGTTCGCCCGTGTCGGCGTTCACGCCAATCATCGACTTCAGCGAGGTGGTGATGATCATCCTCAGCCCTTGGTATTCGGCCAAGGTAGGTGTGGCGTAGCTGGGCGGTTCGCCGACGCTGGGGGCCTTCCAGATAACGTCGCCGGTCAGCTTGTTCAGGGCCACCACGCTGGTCTTGCCGCCGGGACAACAGATGAGCCGATCGCCGTCTACCAGCACCGATTCGGACAACCCCCAGAAGATGTTTTCGCCCTCGAAAGTGTCGAGGATATTTAGACCCCAGATTTTCTTGCCGGTGATCGCTTCGAGACAGACGAGTTCACCCAAGGGACTTTCGTCGTAGACCCGATCGCCATCGACGGTAGGCGTTCCCCGAGTGCCGGGAACCGACTTCGTCCAAGCCGGGCCGTTGGGCGCCTGCCAGAGGATGTGTCCATCGGCGGCGTCCAAAGCGGTGACCACCGTCTTGTCATTGATGTTGCCGGAGGTGAAGATGCGGCCGTCGGCGATCGACACGCTGGAATATCCGTACCCCAGTCCTTCGGCTCTCCAGATCAACTTGGGGCCCCCTTCCGGCCACTCTTTGAGAAGTCCCCTGTCGGGCGATTTGTTGTCCTGATGGGGGCCGTGGAATTGGGGCCACGACGGACCGTCGCCCAACGCCGGCAGGGCCAGACAGGCGAACAGAACGACCTGGATGATGGAACGGGAAGACGTGTGTGTGGCGAGCATTGCCGTTGGTCCTTTGGGGGTGGTAAATCGGGTAAGGGGCGGCCGATAAATAACTTCCCGGTTTTCAGCCCTGTAGGGCCGGCTGTGCGGAGCCGAAACGTGGCTGGCGCTGCGAACACGGCAACCGGCCGGCACAGCCGGCCCTATGGTAACTCCGCGATTCTAGCCGCCTGCCGCTCTAGCTGCGCAGTCAGCTTGGCAATCAGCTCTCGCAATTCGGCGACGATTCGATCCTTGCCATCCATGGCCAGATCATAGCACATTCGCTAAAATGATGCTCTGCCAATTTTGAACCCGTGAACGGGTACAGGAGAACGCATGTGAGACAAATCACAAGACGGGACTTCCTGGGCACGGTGGGAGGCGCAGCGGCACTGGCAGGAGTCCATTCGCTTTCGGCGAACGCCGCCCAGGATGACGACACACCGTTGTTCTCATTCGTGATCGATGCCGATCCCCACGTCAGTATCGACAGAGACGGAGAACGTACAGGGCGAGATAAGTTTCGAACAGTGCTGGAGAAGGTGGGACAACTCTCGCCGACGCCCGACTTGATGCTCATTCTGGGTGATGTTCACGGCGAAGCGATGAAAGAAGTGTTGGCGGAAACCGGGCTTCAATTGCCCGTTCACGTCGTTTTCGGAAACGCCGACGACAAATCCAGTCGGAAGATGCTCCGAGAGATGTTCCCCGGAGATCTCGCCGAGAACGACTACTACTCGTTCACACACAAGAACTGCAAGTTCATCGGCATTTGCGATGCAATCCCTGGCGATCACGTCGGACATCTGAGTTCCGAGTTCTATCGTGGCTTGCACCAGTGTAGCTGGCTGGAACATCAACTGGCGGAAGGCAAGACCTCATACCGGCACACATTCGCCTTCGCTCACATCCCCCTGCATCCTCAAGGCATGGAAGCCAATTACTACCTCGCCGTCAATGACCAGCGGTTCCTGAAGGAACTCGTACTGAGACATGAGCCGACAGCCCTTTTCTTCGGCCACCTTCATCGACTGGAGAAATTCACGATTGGCAAGACCGATGTGCTTTCAGTGCATGGCTCAAACTGGACGAACACCCTTGTGTCACCGCCGTATGATCCGATTGGCTTCAACATAGCACGGGTGTACAAGGATGGGGTCAAGCTCGAATTCATCCCTATAGACCCCACCTGAACCTCACACGGGAAGCCCGGCCTTCCCCATGTCTCAGTCCTCCCGGCCCCGATCCCGGTACCACGTTGAGCAGCAGGACACCGCCGGCCCAGCCGGTTTCGGCAAATGTCGTCAGTGTACACCAGTACACACAAAACGCGGGCCGAGGAAATAACCAGTGCAAGACCATTTGTGCAACTTGGGCCCACATGACCGCATTTCTCTGGAAAGGATGATCAAAGTGTCGCAGCTTGCTCTGTTGGGTGGCTCCCCGGCCAAAACCAAACCGTTTCCGCTTTGGCCCTGCTACGACGAGCGGGAGCGGCGGGCGCTGGGCGAGGTGCTGGAGAGCCGCAGGTGGTGGCGTACGCCGGGCACGCGGACGCTGGCCTTCGAGCGGGACTTCGCCGCCTTTCACCGGGCCAGGCATGGGATCGCCCTGACCAACGGGACGCACGCCTTGGAGGTGGTGCTGGCGGCCCTGGACGTCGGCCCCGGCGACGAGGTGATCGTGCCCGACTACACGTTCGTGGCCACGGCCAGCGCGGTGCTGTTCGCCGGGGCGCTGCCGGTGATGGTGGACGTGGAGCCGGACACCTACTGCATGGCGGCCGAGTTGGTCGAGGCGGCCATCACCCCGCGGACGCGGGCGATCGTGGCCGTCCACCTGGGCGGCCACCCCGTGGACCTCGACCGGCTGGCGGAGCTGGCCGCCAGACACGGCCTCCCGCTGGTGGAGGACTGCGCCCATGCCCACGGCAGCCAATGGCGGGGACGCCCGGTGGGCACGTTCGGGATTGCCGGCACGTTCAGCTTCCAGGAGAGCAAGCTGATGACCGCCGGCGAAGGGGGGATCATCATCACCGACGACGACGCCTTGGAACGGACCGCTCGCTCGGTGCACGACTGTGGGCGAATGCCGGGCGAGTGGTTCTATAGCCACTTCATCTACGGTTCCAACTACCGGCTGAGCGAGTGGCAGGGGGCGGTGTTGGGGGTGCAGCTTACGCGGTTGGAAGAGCAGACGCTGCGGCGGCACGAAAACTCGCTGCTGCTGGACAAGCTGCTGGCCGGGATCGAGGGGATTACCCCTCAACACCACGATCCCCGCTGCACTCGCAACGGCCACTACGCCTACATCTTTCACGTCGACGGTGGGGCCTTTTCGGGCATCTCCACGGAACGGTTCATCGAAGCGATGGTGGCCGAGGGGATCGTCAACCAGGCAGCCTATCCGCCGGTGCATGCGCTCGACCTGTTCCAGAGCGGCGCCTATCGCAAGCGGCTTTCGGGGGAACAGGCCAGGGGGGAACACGCCTTCCTGCGGCAGCCCTTTGCCCAGACCGAGCGGGCGGCGTGGCAGACCTTTTGGGTTCCGCAGTATGCCCTGCTGGGCGACGAGGAGGACATGCACGAGATCGCCGCGGCGATCGAGAAGATCCAGCGCCACGCGAAAGAGTTGGTTTGAGGGGGGGACGCGGCGAGGTCGCCAGAGGCGGGCCGAGCGTTGTTGCGGAAAGTCGGGAGCCTCGCCCACCCGCTGGGGGTTCCCAAGCTGGAGCTTGGGAACCAGGGAACACCCGCGACGGCGGGGAACCAGGGACGCTGCCGGCACGGCTGCAGATTACGCGGTGAAATCGCCCTGGCCTTCGATCACCTGGTCGTTGAACCGGATGCGGATTCTTGCGCGGATGCCCTCGACTTCGTTTTCGCCCTTGACCAGGCAGGAGACGATCCGGCCCCGGCGGAGGCGGAGCACACCGGAGGTCTTCGAGCCCAGTCGCAACTCGACGCGCTGCCCGGAGAATTCGACCCACTTGTCGTGCTCGCCCTCGGTGTCGAAGCTGAAGAAGAAGACGAAATCGTCCTCCTCGCCATGATGCAGGTAGGCCCGCATGTTGTCGGCGTGGCAGACGCTGGGCACCAGTCCCGCATGGGCCAGCACCTGGGCGAAGCGGCCGCCGGCGAAGAGGTTTTCCCGGCGGTGGACGACGCGCCCATGGCCGGCGGAGGCCGCCGCCCGGACGGCGTCCCCCAGCAGGGTGCAGGGCCGCCATTGCAGGTCGACGGTGGGCAATTCGCCGGAGATGAACAGGCGTCCTCCCCGTTCGATCTGTTCGACCAGCTTGTGTTGGGCCGGCTCGTCCATGAAGAACGCCGAGTGGATTGCCAGCGCCCGGCAGGATGCCAATCGCTCGACCGTGGCCGGCTCCAGCTCGAACATGGCGAACGAGTAGCCGGACTGCTGGAGTGAGCGGGAAAAGTCCTCGAATCCCTGGTAGCCGCAGCGGGGGATGTCGTGTCCCGCCAAGCCCCAATAGCGTTGGTCGGGCACCCAGGAAGAGACGGCCGCGTAGGGCGGGTAAAGCAAGTAGCCCACGTCGGCGTCGATCGAACAGCGCAACAGGGCCTCGCCGTTTTCGGCCCACCAGGAGTTGAGCATTTTGGCCGTATCGTACATCGGGCGGCAGCGGCCCTGCTCGTCGATCGGCGCGTGGGACGGAAAGGTGGGGCACTGCTTCTTGGTGATCCGGTCGAGGCTGTCGTCCCAGTAGTCGGTGCTCACGCCACAGTAGATGTCGTAGCCTGTGGCCCCGCCCGCCAGCGAGACCAGCGTCTGGTAGAAGGGCACCAGCGGATAGCGGGACTTGGCGTCGTAGAGCATGCCGAAGCCCCAGTTCTCCTCCATGTTGATGCCGCGGGCGCGGCGGGCCGTGTTGATGTAGCGGTCGAACACCCGGCGATCGTAGGCGGCCACGCCCAGCCAGCTAATCATGCCGTAGTGGTAGACGCCGGCGTCGCTTTCGATGCGGTTCATGGCGAACCACCAGTCGGGATACAACCCGGCGAAGTCGGGCGGGATCGGCTCCTGGGCCGACTGCTCCAGGTCGGGCACGTTCTCCTCGATGGGCGGGGTGATGCCGGCGTAGTTCGTCAGGTAGGGCAAGTCGATATCCAGGTACCGCTGGTACCTGGCGTAAACGTCGCGGCGATAGCACCACTGGTATTCGGCCCAATCGACATACTGGAGCAGGTCCTCGGGCCGGGCCGGCGCGGGGGCGTCGCGGTGCCCGCCGGCGGGCGAGGGCAAGCGGGGACCGGGGACGAACTCGAACGCCTCGAACCGGGTGCCGTGCAGCCGGTTGTAGATTTCGATTCCGCCGTAACGCTCGGCCAGCAGTTGGTGAAACCGCCTCATGCCCGAGGGCTCGTAGCCGATCTGCCAGGGGGGATCGTTCGACGAGCAGTAGACCGTTTCGTCGTTCAGTTGCAGCGCGATCAACGGGCTGCCGGGGCGAACGTAGGGGGCCAACAGCTCGTGGACCGCCGCCAGCCACTGGTGGACCAGGGCGTCGAACCGCTGGTCGAAGGGGGCGGGCAGGTCGGTGGCGTCGTAGCACCAGGTGACCGGGCCGCCGTGATGGCGCCGGGCCGGCGGCACCTCGGGATTGAGCGAGGGGCAAACCAGGTCGGGCAACCCGCCCACGTTCAACTCGGAGTGGACGAACGGTCCCGGCTTGGCGATCATCAACAGGCCGGCCGCCTCGACGCGCTGGAGAAAGCCCACCACGTCGCGGCTGTCCTTGGTGCGACCGGTGAAGTCGAAAGTCGGCTTGCCGCCCTCCAGGCAGAGATGGTGCCGCCAGGGGATGTAGAAGGTGATCGTGTTGACGCCGGCCCGGCGCAGCTTCGCCAGCCGGTCCTCCCAGTTGGCACGGCGGTCGCGATAAAACTGGTAGTCCGAGGCGATGACGAAGAAGGGGGAGCCGTCTTTCCAGAATCGGCCGTCGCGATAGGTGTAGGTATTGGACATGAATTTCCTCGGGGTTGTTCCGGTCGTAGGACAACGCCGGATGCTGTTTAGGGCTCCTCCCCGCCGGCCTCGTGCCGGTGGGAAACGGGTTTGAGAACTACCACGCCCAGACATGCCCCCTTACGCGAGGCTCCCGCTCCCGCCGGGAAATCAGGGTGAATGCCGCCGCCACGGCTCGGCAGGAGCCTCGCCCTGGGGTGACGAAAATCTCTGCTATTGATGAAAG
>CAYZWG010000209.1:0-9733 GCA_964481605.1 uncultured Planctomycetaceae bacterium | reverse complement strand
GCACCTGCATGATATGCCCGCAGGAGGGACATTTCGCGTTCTTGCCCTGGCTGCCGTCGGCCGTGCGCAGCAGCCGGTCGCATTGGGTGCATCGAAATTCGAAGGGCATGGCTTGGGGAGTCCCGCAGGGGGGCGAATGGGCTGGGTGGTTGGATCACATTCCGCTCTTGTCGGCCGGGCAAGCCGTCAGCGCCGGCTTGCCCGGATATCCCCTTTCCGCAACGGGGCCTACGAAGCAAAGGGGTTTTCCCCGCCCGGGGCCTCGCCGCCGGGAGGGGACGCCGCCGGGGCCTGCTGCCATCGCCCAGCGGCGGTCGGCTGCCCGGTGACGGAGAGGTAGATCACCGCGGGAAGAAGAACCATGAACGGCGCGTAGGCCAACAATCCCAGACCGCATGTGCCGAGGACGAACAACCCCCCCACGAGGCCAGCCACCAGGTACACACCGAAGACGGTCGACTTGTTGCCCCGCATCGCCTCCCGGGAAAGGCTGAGTGCATCGAGCACACCCACGTTGCGGTCAATGATCAGGTACTTAAACTGCACGAACATCAGCATGAAAATGATCCCCGGGACGATCAACAGGAGCAGCCCGAAGGAAACCATCAGAAGGTACAAGATCGAAGCCAGCAACACGGGCAGCAAGTAGGTTCCTCCCTGAAACAGCGTGCCAAATTGGGCTTCCTCCCCCCGTGCGACCCGCAGAACGAACAAGACCAAGCCGATGCCGAGCCAGAGTCCGAAGAGGTTTGCCGCAAGCTGGGCGAAAACCATCAAGACGATCGCGGCCACCCTGTTTCCCAGCCCCACGCCCAGGAACGTGCTCCCCTGGATGAGGACCTGCGAAACGGTCAGGCTCAGCAGCATCACGATGAACCACCCGCCCAGGCAGGCGAGCCATTGGTCCTTGAAGATGGCCCAGGTGCGGGAGAAGATTTCCTCCATGCTAACCTGGGTGGGCGCGAAAGTTTGGGATACCGGCTGATAGGGCCCCGCGGCGGCGGCCAGGGGCGACCGGTAAGGGTTCTCCGCGTCCGAGCTTGTGGGCGGTAGACCCGCGGGCGCACCGAAGGGGCTGCCGGTGGCTGCGGCCGGTCCGAAGGGGTCCTGGCCCCCGCCGGGCAGGGTCGGTCCGGGCGCCGCCGGTTGGGCGGCGGCCGCGGGGATGCTCATCACGGTTCCGCACTGGGGGCATTTCGCCTGCTTTCCGGCCGTCTCGTCCGGGGTACGCAGCAACTTGTCGCAGTGAGTGCAGCGGAATTCGATTGGCATGGCTTGTCCTCCCCTCGTTGGCGGGGTCGACAGACCCACGCCGAACCTGGTCAATGCTTCCGCGGCCAACGGGGTTTTCGGCGGGGTCGGGAGACCCGCGCCGAACCGTGATTTGTGGATCGCGGCGGGTTGGCCCTGAAAACATATCACAGCCACCGCGAGGCGACCAGCTACCGTAGGGCCGGTTGTGCCGGCCAGTCGGTTACCGCGTTTCGCAGCGGCAGCTACGTTTCGGGCCGACACGGCCGGCCCTACGGGGCTACCATGCCGGGTCGCGACCCGGTCTACCGCTCGGATTGCGGCGATGGTAGGCTGAGCGCTTTGGTGTCTCCCCCACGGTGCCGGCAGCGGAGTCGCCGGCACCTGCCCCCCTCGTCAGAGGCGTATTTCTCGCTCTTTCCCCACGTCTGGCCCATGCCCTCCCTCGATCCGATCGACATCCTTGGCCCCCGGGGCCGGATTGCCGCGCGGATGAAAAACTACGAGCACCGCCCCCAGCAGTTGGCCATGGCCGAGGCGGTCGACCGGGCGATCCGCCAAGGCCACCATGCGGTGATCGAAGCCGGCACCGGGGTGGGCAAGAGCTTCGCCTACCTGGTTCCCGCCATCCTCCACGCCACCGGCGGCGACCGCCAGCAGAAGCCGCGGCGGGTGATCGTTTCGACCCACACGATCAGCCTCCAGGAGCAGTTGATCGGCAAGGACCTGCCGCTTTTGAACAGCCTCATTCCGCGGGAGTTTACCGCCGTGCTGGTCAAGGGCCGCGGCAATTATCTCAGCCTGCGGCGGCTCGACAAGGCGTTGGCCCGGGCCGGCGGGCTGTTTAGCCGGGAGGAAGAATTCGAGCAGCTTCGGCAGATTCGCGACTGGTCCCGAAAGACGTCGGACGGATCGCGTTCCGATCTGACTTTCCGGCCCGACTTCCAGGTCTGGGACGAGGTGGCCAGCGACTCGGGCAACTGCATGGGCAAGCAATGTCCGAGCTACAAGCGGTGTTTCTACTACCGGGCCCGACGCCGCATCGACCATGCCCAAATCCTCGTCGTCAACCACGCCCTGCTTTGCAGCGACCTGGCCCTGCGACGGCAAGGCGCGAGCATCCTGCCGGACTACGACGTGTTGGTGGTGGACGAGGCCCATACGCTGGAGGCGGTGGCCGGTTCGCACCTGGGTCTGAACGTGACCAGCGGCCAAGTGGAATACATCCTCAACAAGCTTTACAACGACCGCACGAACCGGGGGCTGTTGGTGGGGCGAAAGATGGCCCAGCCGCAGCGCGCGGTGGACGATTGCCGCCGTCGGGCCGAGCTTTTTTTCACCGCGGTCGACCACTGGCTCGACGGCCAGCAGGGCGCCAACGGCCGAGCCCGCAAGCCGCTGCCGGTCCACAACGCGCTCAGCGAAGGCTTGATGAAGCTTGCCGGTTGCGTGAAGGACGTGGTCAAGGAAGTCACTAAGGCCGAGGACCGCCAGGATTTTGTCGCTGCCGCCGCCCGGGTGGGCGTGCTGGCGGAGACGATCGAGGATTGGTGCCGCCAGCGGCTTTCAGACACGGTGTATTGGGTGGAGGCGGCCCAGCGCCGTCGGCGGCGACGGGTGACGCTGAGCGCGGCGCCGGTCGACGTGGGCCCGTCGCTGCGGGAACGGCTCTTCGAGGAAGTCTCCACGGTGGTGCTGACCAGCGCCACCTTGGCCACCGGCGGCGAATCGTTCGATTTTTTCAAGTCGCGGATCGGGCTGACGCAGGCCGAAACACATTGCCTGGGGAGCCCCTTCAATTACGTCGAGCAGGTGGAGCTGATTCTGCCCGAGGGAATGCCCGACCCCGGCGGCCAACCGCAGCTTTACGAGCGGAAGGCGGTGGAGATGATCCGGCGTTACGTGGCCCGGACGGACGGGCGGGCGTTTGTGTTGTTTACCAGCTACGCGATGATGCGGCGGGTGGCCGAGGCCCTGGTGCCCTGGCTGTCGGAGCGGAATCTGGCCCTCTACAGCCAATCGGACGGGACGCCCCGAAGCCAGATGCTGGACCGGTTCAAGTCGAATCCGCGGAGCGTGCTGTTCGGCACGGATAGCTTCTGGCAGGGCGTGGACGTGCCGGGCCGGGCACTGACCAACGTGATCATCACTCGGCTGCCGTTCAGCGTTCCCGACCATCCTCTGACCGAAGCCCGCATCGAGGCCATTCGGGCCCGCGGCGGCAATCCCTTCCGCGACTACCAGCTTCCCACGGCGATCCTCAAGCTGAAGCAGGGTTTCGGCCGGTTGATCCGCACGCGGCAGGACACGGGCATGGTGGTGATTCTCGACCCTCGCGTTCGCACCAAGCCCTACGGCCGGCTGTTTTTGCGGTCCTTGCCGGAGTGCCGGGTGAGAGTGGAATCCGTGGAGGGGTAAGGGACTGCGGCCGACGGGTGGGCGGCGGCCGGCCGACACCCTGGAGAGGATACGATTCGCCCCGTGTGGTGGAGGAAAGGGTGCAGGAACGGACTTTTTTTTACGGGGCGGCAGCTAGCGATGGAGGGGAATGGGTTGCCCAAAGCGGCTGCGGAGATGGCGGCCCGGCTGAAGCCCGAAGCCATCGTGTTCAAGCAGATGCCTCACGCAATCAAGACCACGTCGAGAAGAGACCGCGAAAGGGCGAAAACGCGAAAACCAACGAGGATCACCGGCACAATCACTGCCCGCGGAAGGGTCGAAGGCGACTGGCCGAACCCGGGGGACGCTGTTCATCCCCTTTCGCGTTTTCGCGGTTCAAACGGGAAAACTCAAGCGCCACGCTATCCGCGTTACTTCCTTCGTGCTCTTCGCGGGCTTCGTGGTGAAATGGTTGCAGAACCCGCGATGACCGCAGGCAGTGTTCACCACGAAGCCCGCAAAGAGCACGAAGAGCCAGTTCGACGATGCCGGGTCGCGACCCGGCCTACAGGCTCGAACAACCTCCGGAAGTCCGCTGCTGCACCCTGGAGGAAAGGTGGCCGTGGGTGGCCCTTGACGCGCAAAGCCCTTTCAAGGAGGGGCCACCCAAGATGGGACGACCATCGGTCCTCTCTCGGCGGGGTCAGGAGACCCGCGCCGAACGCCGGGTCGCGACCCGGTCTGCGGACTGCCGGTCGCCCTGGGGCGAATCTTCCCCGGGCAGGGCTGCCTGGGGGGTCGGCTGGCTGGCATGGGGTGGGGCCTGCTGGGTGTCGCGGGCCACGTGGGGTGGCCGCGAGTCGGCCGGCTGGGCCGCCGTGTCGGATTTGCTGGCTGGGACGGTTGGTTGCTGGAAGTCGCGGGCGAGCAGGAGCGACTGAATCGCCGCGTCGGAGACGTCGCCGGCGAGGTCTTCGAGGAACTGTTCCCAGTGGTCGGCGCTGGTCGACTGGGAATCCTGGTCGGGGTTCTCGTCGTCCTTGTTGGCGTCCTTCGGTGGCGGTTGCATGGGGGTCCCGCCGCCGGCGCCCTGGGGCCCGAACTCGGTGCCGAACATGCCGCGATCGTCGTAGCTGCCGGAGGTGACCAGGCTGACGGGCGGGGCGGTATCGACCATGGCGGGCTGAGCGTGGGGGGGTTCCAGCGGTGGGGAAACCTGGGCCGGCGGCGTCTGGGTCAGTGTGGCGAGAATCAGATCGGCCAGTTGATCGGCCACGGTGATCTCGACCTCCTGGGTGGAAGACAAGCCCGTGGGACCGCCAGAGACGATTTCGGTCGCCGTTACCCGCACGCGGAGGGTGCTGGCGAGGACATCGCCGTTGAGAAAATTCTCGGGCACCTGCCAGGTGAGTTGTCCGCTGGCCGCGTCGACGGCGAGTCCCGGGGGGGCATCGCCCTGGAGCGAATACTGGAGGTGATTAGCGGGCAGGTCGGGATCGCGGGCCAGCAGGTCGAGCTGGAGCCGCTGGCCCTCGGCGACCCGCTGGGGCCCGACGGGCTGGAAGACCGGCGGGAGGTCGTTTTCCTTGACGGTAATGCTGAGCGGATGTTCGTCGGCACCTCCGGCGGGGTCGGCCACGCGAACGTTGAAGTGGTAGAGACCGCCCCCTTGGGATTCGTCGGGGGTCCAGGCGAAGCGGCCGGTGAGGGCGTCGATGTGGGCGCCTTGGGGGACGTCGCCGACGAGGCTGAAGAGGAGTTGATTGGCGGGCAGGTCGGGATCGGCGGCGAGAAAATCGAACTGGATGGCCGCTGCTTCCTCGGCGTCCCACTGGTCGAACACGCGGGTCAGTTGCGGGGGCGCGTTGACCTCGCCCACGGCGAGATCGACGGCTTGACTGGACTGCGCCCGCACGTTGTCGCTCGCCTGGAAGACGAGGTGGTACTGGCCGGGCCCATCCGCCTCGGTGGTTTGCCAGGTGAATCGGGCGGAATGAGCGTCGACCGGTTGGAGGGTGTAGGCGGTGCCGGAGGGGAGATCATTCTGTTGGAGGAGGATTTCGATCGGCTGGTCGCTCTGGCTGGTGGGATCGGTGGCGGCGATCAGCAGCTCGACGGTCTGGAACTCGTCGACGTCTGTCTGGCCGGTGATTTCGATCACCAGGGGAGCGAACACGGTCAGATCGAACTCCTGGCGCGCCACGTTGCCGGCCCCGTCTTGGGCGAGAACCACCAGGGGGTGGACGCCCACTTGGGCCAGATCGGGGGTCCACTCGATCTGGCCGGTCTGAAAGTCGATGGCCATGCCGGCGGGGCTGGGCTGTTGCAGGGCATAGACCACGCCCGCGCCTTCTTCGTTCGACTCCACGTCGTAGGAGTAGAGTTGATCCTGAAAGGCGGCGGTCGGGGGGGTGGAGGTGATCGCCGGCGGCTGGGTGTCGACGGAGAAATCGAACTGGGGGGAAGGGTCACCGGGGAGGAACTGGTTGCCGAAATCGGCCCCCAGCGGCAGCAGTTGTTGGACCTGCACGGTGTAGTTGCCGTCGTCGAGCGGGGCGTCGCCGGCAATCTCGATTTGGGCGACGAAGAACTCGGAGCCGTCTCCCTGGGGAATCGACTGAATCACCTGGTGGCCGATTTCTACGCCGTTGAGAAAGACCTTGAGGTTGGTGTTTTGAAGCAGCCCGTGGACGAGGAAGCGGAGCTTGTTGCCGGGGCTGTTGTTGAGGCTGGTGACGTTGTCCTTGACGCCGGTGTCGATGCCGGGGGCGAACTCGACGGTCGGCGCGGGGGGCGGGATGACCACCGTGACGACCTGGGAGTCGGTGATGCTGTCGTTGAAATTGCCGTTGGAGTCGGGGGTGACCGAGGCCTGGGAGGCGCCCACGCGGAAAGCGACCTGGAACGCGCCCACCAGGCCGTTTTGGGGCGTGAGGGTGGCTTGGCCGTCGGCGGTCACTTCCACCGCCAGGTCGCTGGTGGAGGAGAGAACCTGGGCATGGTAGAAGATGGGGTCGCCTTCCACGTCGACCGCCGGCAGGGTGAAGGTGTGGGGCTGGTCGCGCTGGAGGGTGATGGGATCGATCGGGCCAAGGAAGGGGTTCGAGTTGTTGCCGAGCGTGGTGTCGGGAAGGACATGGACGGCGATCGTTTTTTGGTCGGTGCCGCCGTGGCCGTCGTCGACGGTGACGGTGACGTCGGTGTTGAGGAATTGCCCCTCCGGCGCGGCGAGCATCATCACCGCGTTTTGCGTATCCTGGAAGACCTCGACGGAACTGATGACGACGTCGGTCAAGGGCCGGTCGCTGGCGTCGGTGGCCACCTGGGAGATGGCCCGGCGGACGTCCTGGCCGGAGGTGAGCATACCGAAGATGGAATGGTTGAAATCGAGCCAGCGGGTGCTGGTGTCGGTGATGAAGAACTGGGAGTCGTTGGTATCGTCGCCGGCCTTGGCCATGGCCCAGAGGTCGGCGGAGGTGAATTGCAGGGTGGGGTCGAATTCGTCGTCGAAGGTGGTTCCGGTGCCGTTGATGCCGTTTCCGTCGCGGGAGCCGCCCTGGATCATGAAGCCGTCGATGACGCGGTGGAAGAGTTTCCCGTTGTACCAGCCGGAATTGGCGATATCGATGATTCGGGAGGTGGTCCGGGGCGCGCGGCCTTCAAACATTTCCACCACCATGTCGCCGAAGCCCTGGACGGACATCCTCATGCTGCGGTTGCCGTGGGGGGCGTCCTGCTTGGGAATGGAGGCGGCCAGCCCGGCGTTGCCGGAACTGACGGCGTAGGTGAGGGGGTCTCCGTCGGCGTCGGTGGCGTTCAAGGCGAGGTGGAGAGGGGCCCCGGCGAGCACGGTCACCTCGGCCGGCAGGTCGCCCAGGCTGGGTGCGGCGAGCACCAGCCGGGGTTCCAGCGATTCGACGCAAAAGCGGCGGTAGCGCGGCCCGTGCGGCGGGGTCTTGCGCCAACGGGATGGCGGTCGCCAAGCGATTCGGTTGCGGCAGTGCTTTTTCATGGGTGTTGGTTGATGCCGTCGACCGTGAAGGGGGTTGGACTGGTCAACCGTGGTATCGGGTGAGCCGCTCCGCAGCGCACCCACCATGAGTGGGGGTGCGAGGCCGGCCGCCCTGTTGCTGCGGCAGTCGGGCGGAGCGAAAAGGGGGATGCAGACGGACCTCAATATTCGGACGAAACAAGCGGGGCGATAGTTCCGATTTTAATCGAAGCTGCCGGGCATGTGGCCGTTCGTTTCGAAGAAAATGGCCCGCTTTGGGCTCCGCGGCGGTCGGATCGTGCGGGTCGGGGCACCTGGAAGATTTCGCCCGGGCCGGCGAGCGACCGGGAGGGCGAGCGACCGGGAGGGCGAAGCTCCTGCCGAGCCGGGAAATCAGGGTGAATGCCGCCCCCACGGCTCGGCAGGAGCCTCGCCCTCCCGAAACAAATCCCGGATGAATCCCCGACCCCTGCAAGAGCACATTTTCGTCACCCTAGGCAAAGCCTCCCTAGTCGTCCAGCGGGATCAGGGTGATGTTGCGGAACTCGATGGGGGCCCCTTCCGATTGCAGCCCGATGTAGCCGGGAAGGACCTCGACGTGGGTGGCCTGGTTTTGCACCACGCCGTTGACCTTGAGAAGGAGATCCCCGCCATGGAGCGTAATCTCGTAGAGGTTCCACTGGCCGACCGGCTTTTCGTTGGAGGGGTTTAGCTTGATCGTTCGGCGGCCCTTGGTCCGCTGGGGGTCGACGGTGAGGTTGAACTTGTCGATGTTCCAGATGTCTCCGGCGTTTTGGGCGGCCAACTGGGCCTCGATGCTCTTGGGCCAGACCTTGTCTTCGCCGACCATTCGCAGCAGCACGCCGCTGTTGCCCGGCTGGGCTTGCGGGGGCCAGCGCCACTCGACCTGGAGGCGGAAGCTGGTGAACTTCTTTTCGGTTCGCAGGTAGCCGATGGGCTTGCCGGTACACCCGAGCAGTCCGCCCTCGGCGACACTCCAGGTATCTTCCATCTTGGCGCCGGGTTGGCGCAGATAGCAGGTCCAGCCGGAGAGGTCCTTGCCGTTGAAGAGCTTGATCTGGTGGGGAGATTTTTCCTCGCCGCGGAGGCCGGCGGCGGAGCCGGCCACCAGCGCCAGGGTGGTCAGGCAGAGGGCGGTTCGCAACATGGGAGTTCTCCCGGGGAGGAGCCGTTGGGGGGAATTGGGGGCCGATCAGTCGAGCGGGGTGAGGGTGATGTTCTTGAAGTGGATTTCGCCGCCTTCCGATTGCAGGGCGATCTTGCCGGGGTGGACGTCGCAGCCGTGGGCCCGGTTGACGAGCTTGTCGTTGACGAAGAGGGTGATTTTGTCGTCCTGGACGAGGATGCGGTATTGGTTCCACTGGCCGGGCTCGTGCTCGGCCCCCTGGATCTTGGAGAGAGCGATCATGTCGCCGCCAAGCTGGTGGCCGGCAATCTGTTTTTTGCGGGCCGGATCGCCGTCGATCTGGAAGCCCTGGAAGCCGTACATGTCGCCGGCGTCGCCGCTTTTGAGTTGGGCTTCGGTGCAGTTGGGGAGCATCTTTTTTTCGCCGCTGACGCGCAACAAGACCCCGCTGTTGCCGGGTTTCTTGCCGGGGGCCCAGCGCCACTGGAGGAGGAGTTGGAAGTTTTTGAATTCCTTTTCCGTGGCGAGGTATCCGTGAGGCTGGCCCCGGCAGATGAGGATACCGTCGCGGACGCTCCAGACGTCTTCCATCTTGGCGTCGGGGTCGACGAGGAAGAAGCCCCAGCCATGGAGGGATTTGCCGTCGAACAGTTGGACGGCGTGGGGATGGGGCTTCGCTTGCGGTTTGTTCTGCTCGGCGGCCGGGGCGCGACCCGACAGGCCGATCAACCATGTTGCGGCAAAAGCCAAGACGACGATGCGACGCATGGCGCGGACTCCTGTACAAAGGGTTTCTGTTGCGGAAAGTAGTTGGGCAACGCCACTTTGCGGAGGTTGAAGAACGTAAAACGTTGGAATTTCAGGTGTTACGCCCCGCCGGCCCTGTGCCGGCGGGAGACGGGTTTGAGAACTAGCACGCCCACGCCCCCCCCGACGCCAGGCCACGGGGAACGGTTGGGGGTCGC
>CAYZWG010000208.1:0-9746 GCA_964481605.1 uncultured Planctomycetaceae bacterium | reverse complement strand
CTGGAAGAAGATCGAGTACGAATTCACCGCGCCGGCGGCCGCCGATCGGCTCAGCCTGGGCACGGTGCTGCGGGGCACCGGCACCGCCTGGTTCGACAACGCCCGGCTGGAGTGCCTGGAACCGGGGGCGATTCGCCTCGATCCGGGCCCGGTCGAGCGGATATCGCTGGCAGAGTTTCCCCGCGGGGCGAAAGCGGCCGGCTGGCCCGACAACCTGCCCGCGCATCGGGCGGTGGCCGTGGCCTTCAACTACTCCCAGCAGCCGATCCGGGGGGCGTTGGTCTCGGTCGACCTGGGCATGATCGAGGCGCGAATGCGGGGGCACTTGGACCCGGGGTCGCTGCGGGTGATTCACGGGGGGAAGGTAATTGCCCACGCCCGGCTGGGCACGGCCCTGCTGTTCGAGGCGGACCTGCCGGCGAGATCGCGTTCGCGGTACGAGATTTACTTTGGCGGAGCTTCCGCGACGGGCGGCGGAGAGCGGGCCGGTGCCACGTCGCTGTTGAGCCGGTTTGGCGGGCACAACCTGGTGCGGAACCCCGGCTTTGAACAGAGGGACCCCCAGCGGGATTCCATGCCGGAGGCGTGGACCGCCAGCGGGCCACCCCGAGGCGGCGACGGGGTGACGTTCGGTCTCGACTCGCCGGGCCGAGCCGAGTTGGGACACCTCTGCGGGCGGATGCAGGTGCCGGCGGGCAGTGCGGAGGCCTGGCGGGGCTGGCACCAGAGCGTGCCGGTGCGGCCCGGGCGGACGTATTTGCTGGCGGGATGGTTGAAATGCGAGGGCGTGGACCACGGCGAGGTCCGCATCCACGCCCATCGCCACAACGCCCAAGGGGGGCTGGTCCGGCGCAACGCGATGACCAGCCTGGGGCAGTCGATCCGCGGCACGACGGATTGGACGCTGACCTCGGGGCTGTTCACCATGCCGGAGGACACGGTCGAGCTGGAGCTTCATTTGACGATGAACACGACGGGCACGGTGTGGCACGACGGGGTGGTGCTGGCGGAGGTGACGCCGGGTCGGATCGTGCGGTTGGAGGGTCGGCCGATGCGTGCCGGGGCCAGGCCGGCCGTGTGGCAGGTGCCGTCCGTGGTGAAGGTGTTTGGCGACGATCCCGCGCCGGGGGAATCGTCGTCGGCCGCGTCGATCGCGTCGGCGCGAAACGAGTGGGAGACGCTCCAGCTTGCCATTCGTTCGCCCGTGGAAGAGGGCAGCGTTCGGGTGGAGGTCGACCCGCCCGCGGGGCCCGGCGGCGCGGTGCTGGAGAGCCCGGAAGTGAACGTGGTGGGGTTCGTGCCGATCGACCATGCGACGAGTTACTACAGTTCCAGCGGTCCGGCGTGGATTCGGATGTTTCCCCGGCGGCCGGGCGGTTGCGACGGCTGGGCCGGCCTTTGGCCCGATCCGCTTTTGCCCACGGCCACGTTCGAGCTTGGGCCCAATCGCACGCAGCCGATTTGGCTGACGTTCCGGATTCCGCGGCAGGCGCGGGCGGGCGAGTATCGAGGCCGGGTGCGGTTCGTGGCCGGGCAGAAGGTGGTGGCGGCCATGCCCTATCGGCTGCGGGTGTGGGACTTTGCCCTGCCGGAGACGAGCCACGTGGGGGCGATCTACGACGTGCGGCTGGGGCCCGGGGCCGGCCTTTGGGGCAAATCGTTGGAAGAGATCTACCCCGAGATCGTGCGTTTCATGGCCCGGCGGCGGCTCTGTCCGGACACGATCCGGCCGGTGCCCAGGATGCGTTACGTGGACGGCCGGGTGGAAGCGGATTTCACCGAGTACGATCGGGCCGCGGGGATGTACTTCGACGAGTTGAAGCTGCCGTTTGCCTACACGCCCTGGACGTTTTACCTGTTTGGCTGGGGGCATCCGCCCAAGACCTTTTCCGGAGAGCGGCCCTACGAGGGCGAATTCCCCTACACGGGCGTGGACCGCTCGGTGCTGCGACCGGAGTACAAGAGGGCCTACCAGGCGTGTTTGAAGGTGTTCTGGGACCACCTCAAGGAAAAGGGTTGGGAGAAGAAGGTGATTCTTTACATCTCCGACGAGCCGTACGATCGCCACGAGTACATTCGCCGCCAGATGCAGGCGTTGTGTGAGATGATCCACGAGGTGGATGCGACGATTCCCATCTATTCCAGCACCTGGAAGCACGTGCCCGATTGGGACGGCTCGCTGGACGTTTGGGGGATCGGCCACGACGGTCGCGTGCCGGTGGAGAAGATGGCCGAGTTGCGGGCGGCCGGCGACCGGATTTGGTTTACCACCGACGGCCAGATGTGCATCGACACGCCCTACTGCGCCGTGGAACGGCTGCTGCCGCACTACTGTTTCCAGTACGGGGCCCAGGCGTACGAATTCTGGGGCGTTGCCTGGCTGACCTACAACCCCTATCGTTGGGGCTGGCACTCCTACATCCGCCAGTCGGGCGAGCCGGGCGAGTTCCACTATGTCCGCTATCCCAACGGCGACGGCTTCCTGCTCTATCCGGGCGGCCCGATCGGCCACCAGGGCCTGGTCAGTTCGATCCGGCTGGAGCAGGCGAGGGAGGGAGTCGAGGACTTTGAATACCTCCGGCTGCTCACGGAGCGGATCGCCCGGGCGAAGCAAAACGGTGGCGACACGACCGAGGCGCAAGCCGCGCTGGAGGCGGCCGCCGGGTTGGTGACCGTTCCCAACGCGGGCGGGCGGTATTCGAGCCGGATTCTGCCCCAGCCGGAGAAGCTCTACCGGGTGCGGCGGCAGGTGGGCCAGGCGATCGAGTCGTTGGGGCGGTGAGAAGCGGGCGAGGGCTTGCCGCCGGGGGCGGAGGGACAATGACGTGCGTTCCCAAGCCGGAGCTTGGGAACGAGGGGTGAGCCGGAGCTTGGGAACGAGGGATCCTACACGGCAAGCAGAGGAGGTTTTGTTCCTTGTCGCACCAACCCGTTCTTCAGGCCCTTGTGCTGGCCGATCACATCTACGTCGACGCGCACACCGGCAAGAAAATCATCGCGGGAACATTCAACGAGCTTCACACGGTGGAATTTCCCGCGCAGTTTGCTCACTGCACCTATGCGTATCTCTGTCTGACGGACCTGCGGGCCGAGACGTCACTCGACTTGAAGTACGTAGACTTGGACACGGGCGAGGTGTTGATGCAACTGGAAGACGTACGCGTCGAGGCGGATAGCCCGCTGGACAGTACGGAGTTGATCGTGGAGGTGCCCGAGTTTCCCATGCCCCATGCGGGCGTGTTCGCCTTGGAAGTTCACGCTTCGGGCGGGTTGCTGGGTTTCTTGCGAATCACCGTCCGCCAGGGGGAAGAAGACGAGTTGGAGGGGGACGATTCGGGGGAGCCGGGAACGGGGTAGAGGGGGCACGAGGCGGGGTCTGCAGACCACTACGGCAGACATCTTCAAGGGCCGCTGGACGCTCGTCAATGGTAACCCGAAGCGTAAGCGAGGGATTCCGGGCTGGTGATTCTCCCTCACTTACGCTTCGGGTTATGATGGCCGCCGATCGCTAGAATCGGTTGATGCAGTTGGGACAAGGTCCCGGCGTGCTAGCTCACACCATGTCCTTGAGTTTTTTCAGGGCGCGGACCGTCACCTTGTTGGTGGCCGGCTTGGCCGGATGGTCGCGGAACTCGCCCGGATGGAAGGGATCGGGGACGTGCTTGCGGGCGGGCTTGGCCGGCACGCGTTTCTTCACGATCTTCAACAGTCCCGGGATGGTGAACGACCCGGGGCCCCGGCTGGCGAGGTTCTTGGCGACCTCGGCTTCTAAGGCCTCGAACACGTTGGCCACGTCCTTCTTCGACAGTTCGGTGGCCTCGGCAATGTTGTTGAGAATCTGGGTCTTGGTGGGTGGTTTCTTCGCGGCTTTGGCCATAGCGAAAAGCCCTCCTTGTAAGGTCGTGAATAGTGACAAGGTCGTCCGTTCGATTCAGCCGACCGGATGATTAGAAACGCTTTGCCCAGAAAAGCAAGACGAGAATCGCCCCAAACCCCGAAAAAACCGGGAAAAAGTTGCAACCGGGCAGTTTTGGACTCGATTTTTCCGGCACTTCTCATGGATTCCGCGTCCTCAGCGGCGGGAACATCCTGATTCCGCAGGGCCGACGCACGGTCGGCCGGAGTAACTCTACAGAGTGGGTTTCCATAAAAAATAATAGTAAAATTCTTGCGAACGTCCCATAACCGTACAGCATGATGATTTCGTTGCTGGGCCTGAGGAGTGCCCATGGCGGGGTCCTGGAGGGCCCCGGCCGACGTTTTCTTGCCAAGCCCCCCAAAATCTTCTAAGATATGATGTTGTAAACATTTATGGCGATTTGTCGAGGAATAACGGGGAAAAATGGTTGTTTCGTTTCCGGGCGCAAACGGCGGACCTTTTGAAAGTAACCCGAAGCGTTAGCGAGGCAGATGGCTCAACGCTGTGCCTCCCTCGCTAACGCTTCGGGTTACTGTGCACCCAGAAACGGAAGTGCCGTTTTGCTCAACGTTTTCCCGCACCCACAAGCGAAGGCACGCAAATGAACGGCACGACGGCCCCAACCGATCCACGGTGCGGTGCGGCCGGTGGCCTCCCCGTGGGGGCCGTGGTGGTGCTGTTGTGGTGGACCCTGCTGGGCGGACCGTGGGGGCCGGTGGCGGTCTGGGCCCAGCCGGCCGCGGGCGCCGCGGCGCCGGCCGGCGGCGCCGACGCCTCGCAGGGCGTGGATCGTTCCGTTTTTGTTCCGCCCGAGCGCAGCACGCTGCTCTTGTTGAGTCACGCGCAGGTTCTGATCGACCAGGGTCGCTTTTCCGAGGCGGTCCAATGTTTGGGGCGAATTCTTCAGGGGGCGGAAGACTTCTTTTACCGACCCGATCGCTCGGTTTCGGTGCACCGCAGTCTCAAGGCGGAGGCCCAGCGGCTGCTGGAGGAGCTGCCGCGTCGCGGGCTGGAGGTCTACCGGTTGCAATATGGGCCGCGGGCTCAAAGCGCGCTGGAGAAGGCGATTTCCGAGGGCGACAGCGAGGCCCTGGCCGAGGTGGCACGGCGTTATTTTCACACCGAGGCGGGCTACCAGGCGACGCTCCTGCTGGGCCTTTTTCAATTGGACCAGGGCCGGCCCATGGCGGCGGCGTTGACCCTCAAGCGGCTTCGTCGCAACGGCCGCGGGATGGACCGATTCGAGCCGACGCTTTCGGTGGCGATGGCCGTTTGCTGGCTGCGGGCGGGGATGCCGGAGGAAGCCGGCCGCGTGCTGGTCGATCTGAAAGAGCGGCTGCCGGGACGGGAAGTCACCATCGGCGGTCGCCAGGTGGCCCTGTTCGACGACCCGGCCCAGGCGGTGCCCTGGCTGTTGGGCGTGACGGGCGAGATCCGCCCGCCGTCGGCGAAGTCGTTGCCCGGCTGGTTGATGCTGCACGGCGACGCCTCCCGCGGCGCGTCGGTGGAGGCCAGCCGGCCGCTGTTGAACAGGCGATGGCGTGTGCGCACCACGGACCGTCCGGACGTGGAGACCCTGATCGAGAGGTTGCGGCGGCAGCAGCGGCAGCAGGGCACGTGGTTGCTTCCCGGGCTGCATCCGCTGGTAGTCGACGGGTTGGTGTTGATGCGGACGGCGAAGACGTTGCTGGCGGCGGATTGCCGCACCGGCAAGCGAATCTGGGAAGTGCCGGTGGACGATCCGTTCGAGGCATTCTTGAACCCGTCGCAGGACGTGGCCTTGCCGAACGCCGCGCAGTTGGAGCTTGGGCTGCGGCTGCGGCTTTGGGGCGACGCCACCTACGGCACGCTTTCCAGCGACGGGAAATTGGTGTTCCTGGTGGAAGACCTGAGCCTGAGCGTGAATCCGGCCTTCGCACGGATGATCGCCATGCAGGGGCGTCAAATGGCGGGGGGGCCGAAGCCCTACAACCGGCTGGCCGCTTACGACGTGCACAGCGGAAAGCTCCGCTGGGAGGTGGGTGGTTTGCCGGGAGAGTACGGGCTTCCGCTGGCCGGCACGTTTTTTCTGGGGCCGCCGCTACCCTTGATGGATCAAGTCTACGTGGTGGCCGAACGCGAGGGGGAGATTCGCCTGGTTGCCCTGGAGGCCAGGTCCGGCCACCCGCGGTGGCAGCAACCGTTGGCCGGCGGGGACCGGAACATTCTTCTCGATTCGTTGCGCAGGCTGGCCGGCGTGAGCCCGTCCTACGCGGACGGAATTCTCGTCTGCCCCACCTCGAATCGCTCCATCGTCGCCCTCGAGTTGACCACCCGATCGCTGTTGTGGGGATACACCTACGGCGACGGAGAGAATGCGAGCCAGCCCCAGATGGTCCCCTTTGTGGCGGCCAGGGCGCAGACCTACGAACCCTCGCAGCGCTGGCTCGATTCGAGCGTGGTGTTGGTCGATGGGCACGTCCTCATCACCCCGGTCGATTCCAACCAGCTTCACTGCCTCAACCTGGCCGACGGCAAACTCCTCTGGCGGCATCCCCGCGGGGACCTTCTTTACCTGGCGTGCGTGGAAGGCGGAAAGGTGGTGCTGGTGGGCCGCACGGGCGTGCAAGCGTTGCGGCTGGCCGACGGCGAACCCGCCTGGCAGGGACAGTCCGTGGCCTTGCCCGAGGGGCTGGTGCCCTGCGGAATGGGCTTTGCCAGCGGCTCTGCCTACTACCTGCCGCTGTCGCGAGGCGAAGTGGCCACGATCGATCTGGAGTCGGGCCGGATGGTGGGCATTGCCAAGTCGCGTGATCGCATTCCCCTGGGCAACCTGGTTTGCTACCAAGACCAGATCATCTCTCAGCGGGCCGACGCGGTGGAGGCCTACTGGCAACTGGAAGCGCTCCGCCGGCAGGTGCGGGACCGGCTGGCGGTCGATCCGCAAGACGCCCGAAGCCTGGCCTGGGAGGGCGAGATTTGTTGGGCCGACGGCAAGCTCGGCGAGGCGATCGACGCCTTTGGCCGATCGCTGGCGAAGTCCGACGTGCCGGCCACCCGCCGGCGGCTGCGGGAGGCGTTGTTCGAGGGTCTGCGACGCGAGTTCCCCGCCTATCGGGATCGCCGGGCGGAAATCGAGCCGCTTTTGGCGGGGCCTGAAGAGCGGGCGGTTTTCTTGCGGCTGATGGCCACGGGGCTGGCCGCGGAGGGTGAATCGGCCCGGGCGTTGAATTACCTTCGGCAGTTGATCGACCTGGACGCCGAGCATCCCGGGATGGAAGAACTCGATCTCGACTGGACCATGCGTCGCGACCGCTGGATTCAGTTGCAGTTGGGCGAGCTTTGGCGCAACGGCGCCGCGCCGGTCCGCTCGGAGATGGAGAAGCTCGTGGGCGAGACCTTGGCGAAGGCCACCGCCGCCGGATCGATCGAATCGCTCCAGAGGCACCGCCACTACTTTGGTCGGCTGCCGGCCGGGCGGCAGGCGGAAAAGCCGCTGGCCGAGAAGCTGCTGGCGGCCGGGCGGCTATTGGAGGCGGAATTGCTGTGGATGCGGCAGTTGCGGGCCGGCCGGCCGGAGGAGTCCGCGGCGGCGTTGGCACGCTGGGCGGAGATGCTCCGCGACGCCCGGCGGTGGGACGACGCGGCGCGGCTTTACGCCCGGCTGGGCAGAGAGTTTGCCCAAACCCGCGGTTGGCAGAACCGCACCGGCCGGGAGTGGGTCGAGGCGTTGCCGGAGGACGACCCCGTGGCCCGGCGGCTGGGCGGCGGCACGGCCTGGCCGGTGGGAGCCGTGCGGCGCAAGAGCACCTCGACCGGAAAACCCACGGCGGCTTTTGGCCAGTCGGAGATTCCCTACGAGGGAGGCCGGGCCCCGTTTTTTTCGCACGTTTCCGTGGAGTTGAACCAGGCTCCGGTTCAGTTGGTAGGCCGGGACGGGTGGGGAAATCGTCTCTGGAGCGTGGCCTTGGAAAAGCACGTTCGCCGCGAGCACTTTGCCTTCAGCCGGGCGTTGATGCGGGCGAGCGTGTGCGGCCACCTGCTGTTGGTCTCGCTGGGCGACAAGATTCTGGCGTTGGACACGCTGGGCACGGGGGCCGACTCGCCCCCGCGGGTGGCCTGGACGCGAGACTTGCAGGAACTGGACGCCGATTCCCAGCAGGGATCGCAGATCATGCCGGGGCTCAATCTGGCCGGCGGCTGGAATCCTTTCCGTGGCGGCGGGCTGGTGGGCCCCAGCGCCAGCGCGGCGGTGGTGATGGGCGAGAGCCTGGTTTGCGTCAAGCGTTTTCGCGACCTGATGGGCATCGATCCGGCCACGGGCCAGACCCTCTGGGTTCGCCATGACGCACCCCTGGGGGGCGCGGTTTTCGGCGATCCGGAGTATGTCTTCGTGGTTCCGCCGAATGCGACCGAGGCGACGGTGCTTTCGGCGGAAGGGGGCAAGTTGCTGGGGAAGCGGGCGGTGCCGGTGGAGAACGAACGTTTCGCCACGCTGGGGCGAATGATCTTGCGGTGGAGTGTGGAGCCGTCGTCGGTCTTGCTGGAGCTGATCGATCCCTGGCAGCCGCAATCGGAGCAGAGCGTGTGGGGGCCCCGCCGCTTCCCCACCGGGACGAGGATCGAGTTGCTCGACCGGCAGGCCGTTGCCGTGTTCGAGCCGGGCGGGCATTTCGTGCTCTTGAAGCTTGCCGACGGCGCACCGATCGTCGACCAGCAATTGGAGGCGGAGGAACCACCCAACGAAATCGTCGTCTTCCGCATGGGGCAACAGTACCTGTTGATCGTCAACCACGGCACGGCAACCGGGGACCCCCGGCGGCGGCTCTATCCCCTGCACGTGGCCAGCCGGCGGATCGGGCGGGCGAAGGTCTACGGATTCGGGCCCGACGGCAAGAAGCTGTGGCCGCAGCCGGTGGTTGTGGAAGATCAATTCCTCCCCCTCAACCAGCCCCGGCAACTCCCCGTGCTGACTTTTGCCTGCACGGTTCAAGAGAATCGCCCTCAGGTTCGCACGCGGCCGGAGACTTCGATTCTCTGCGTCGACACGCGAACCGGCCGGGTGGTCTGCCGCCAGCGGTTTCCCAATCGGGCGAACCGGTTCCAGATCAGCGGCGACCCGGAAAAAAAGACGGTGGAAATCGCCTTGGACCGAAACGCGGTCGAGTTGACCTTCACCGATCGACCCCTTTCGGAAATGGAGGAGGCGGCCGAGGGGGAGGCGGCCAAGTCGTCGATCATGGCGATCTGGGACGCCCTCCGCCGGGCCGCGCTGGGCCAAGCCCCCGCTCCGAACAGCCCGCAAAATACTTCCAACCGGCCGGCCGAGGTGTCTCGGAAGGGAACGGATGGGGGCAAAAAGGAGTCGAAACCGAAGGGGACCGGCCAGGGCAAGGCGAAACCGGACGCGGCCAACCAGCGGGCAGCGGCCGGAGGCGAGGCTGCCCAGGCTGCCCAAAAGGTTCCGCCGTCGTCGCAGCGGGCAACCATCAACCGTCCTTCCCCCCGCGAGAAGGGGGGCAAGTGACGCAGCCCGGCGCGTGCCCCAGCGGGCGGGAGAGGTTCCGGCCGCGGTCTTGCCCCCAAGCCGACCGCCGCGACGTACAATAGGGTACGGTAGCAATTGCCAGGCTGTCGCCACTTAGCAGACCCGCAGTCGGCGTTTGCGGCGGGGTCGGCAGCCCCGCGCCGAGCGCGAGTGGCGTTACCCCCTTTGAGGGGCCTGGATTTCGGCGGAAGGAACGCGGGCGGCAAAAGGCCATGGGAAGAGCTTCGATTACCCCCTCCATCCTGGTGGCATGTGCCGCCGTCTTCCTGGTGTCCGTGGGACCGGCCGCCGCGTCCAATC
>CAYZWG010000207.1:0-9802 GCA_964481605.1 uncultured Planctomycetaceae bacterium | reverse complement strand
CGGGCAGTGATTGTGCCGGTGATCCTCGTTGGTTTTCGCGTTTTCGCCCTTTCGCTTTTTCGCGGTCTCTTCTCTACGTGGTCTTGATTCCGTGAGGCATCTGCTTGAACACGATGGCTTCGCCTTTCAGCCGGGCCGCCATCTCCGCAGCCGCTTTGGGCAACCCATTCCCCCCCATCGCTAGCTGCCGCCCTGTAAAAAAAGTCCGTTCCTGCACCCGGGCGAGCCGTCACCAGGGCGGGGTTGATCCGGGTCGATTGACAAGCAACCGCTTTTCGATCAGAGTGTGCCTTGCCATCGATCCACGGCAACCGCCTCGGGGAGAACCACCATGCTTCGCGTCGGCATCTGGCTCGTGAGTCTCTGTGTTGCCTCGTCCCCGGCCGCCGGGGAAGAGGCGATCCCCAAGACGCTGTCGGTCTGGGACTGCGAAAGCACGGCGGGAATCGCCGGCCTCCAGCGCGACACGAACCACGTGAAGCAGGGCCGGGCCGCGGTCCGCTGGCGGAATCACCCGCGGGTCACCGGCCTGGCGGTTCCCCACGTGCCGCGCGATTGGAGCCCATACAACGAGTTGCGGCTCTGGCTTTACAACGCCCAGCCGGTTCCCACGCGACTGATGGTGATCGTTCGCTCGGAAAACCCCGCCACCGAAGGCATGGACTACTGGGGCTATGGCATTTCTCTTGGATTCCGCGGCTGGAAGGAGTTGGTGCTGCCCCTGGGCCGGCGGGGGGGCACGCGGTCGCCGCGCGGCTGGGACCAGATCGACGGCCTCAGCCTGACTGCCTCGGGCTGGGGCAATACACCCCATCCGGAAGCCGACGTGGTGATCGACGACGTTCGCCTGGTGTATGATCCGCCTCGCCCGGGGCCGCGGCTGACCGACGCCGAATTCTTCCAGGCCCTGGACCTCTCGCGGGACGATCTCCAGGCGGTCCGCGGGGCGGTCGAGGCCGCGGACCTGGAGGCGGCCAAGTCCGCCTTGCTCGACCACCTGCGTGCCCGGCGGCGGCCGCGCTGGTGGTTCGACTGGCGCGATCGGCCCACCCGCACGGCCCCGCTGGCCGGCGGCAGCCCGGGTTGGGACTATTTCGCCACGGCGATCACCATCGACTGGACGGGGTGGAAGGAGTTCACGCTGCCGCTGCGCGAGTGGCGCCGCTCGCGCAAACCGATCGGCTGGCAATGGATCAATCACCTGGGGTTCAGCTCGACCTACGGCGACCGCACGCCCAGTCCCCAGACCCTGCTGATCCTCGACGCGGTGGAGTTGACCGGCAAGACGCCGGCGAGGCTGGGCGACTTCGAGGAGGCCGAGGACTTTCGCCGCTGGAGCGGCCTGCAACCGACGAGCGAATTCGTCAAGCGCGGGGCGCGGGCCGGGCTGTGGTCGAATCTGCCCGCCCGGCCCGGGCTGCGCCTGGCCGACCTCCCCCACGACTGGAGCGGGTTCGAGGCGCTCCACTTCTGGGCCTATTCGGCCAAGGCCACGGGCGACGTGATTACCCTCACCGCCGATTCCGACACGCCCGCCGTGGCCGAGCGGGCGGACCGGGTTTTGAAACACGTTTACGACGGATACTTTCTGGGCGACGACATCAATTGGCAAGCGAACAAGTTCGCTCCCGACGATCCGGCCTTCACCAGGGAGTGGACCTACGGTCTGAACCGGTTTGGTCCCTGGCAAACGCTGGGGCGGGCCTACTGGGCCACGGGCGACGAGAAGTATGCCCAAGAGTGGATCGCCCAGATGCGGGATTGGGTCGAGGACAACCCCTGGCCCCAGTTTGGAACGGGCAACAACACCCTCACCTGGCGGACCATCGAGGCGGGCATCCGCTGCTCCGGCTCCTGGCCCGATTCGCTCTACTATTTCCTCGGTTCGCCTTCGCTGGCGCCCGACGATCTGGTCATGTTCCTCAAGTCGTGGATCGAACATGCCCATCACCTGATGCGGATCACGGTGGAGCACCCGGAGCACGGTGGCAACTGGGTGACGATGGAGTGCAACGGGCTGGGACACCTGGGCATTCTGCTGCCCGAATGCAAGGATGCGCCCCTCTGGCTGAAGACCGCGACCGATCGCCTGCTGCTGGAATTGGACAGGCAGGTCTATCCCGACGGTGCCCAGAAGGAACTGACCACCGGCTATCACCAGGTGGCGCGGGGCAACTTCGTGAGGCTCTATCAAATCGCCCACCTCAACGAGATTCCCCTGCCCAAGGAGTACCTCGACCGGCTGGAGCGGATGTACGACTACAACCTCAAGGCGATGACGCCCCAAGGCCGGCTGCCGCCCTTGAACGACGCCGGATACACCAACGTGCTGCCGTCGCTGGAAGAGGGCGCGGAACTGTTCGGGCGGGAGGACTTCCGCTGGGCTGCCACCAGCGGGACGGAAGGCAAGGCGCCCGATTACACGTCCGTCGCCTTTCCCTACGCCGGCCAATACGTGATGCGCTCGGGATGGAACGGCGACGATCGCTACCTGCTGTTCGAATCGGGTCCCTACGGCATCGGCCATCAGCACGAGGATAAGCTGTCGATGTTTCTTTATGGATTCGCGCGGGTGCTGTTGACCGAGGCCGGCACCTATCCCTACGACCGGAGCAAGTACCGCCGCTACGTGCTGGGCACGTGGGCGCACAACACGATCCTGGTCGACTCCCAACAGCAGCATCGCCGAGGACTGCGCGAAACCTACGAGACCGACGCGCCGCTGGACAACCTCTGGATTCACGACACGCTGTTCGACGCCGCGGACGGCGTTTACCAAAGCGGCTACGGCCCGAATCGTGACGTTCGCGTCCGCCACCAGCGAACGGTGGTCTTCGTCCGGCCCGATTACTGGGTGGTCGTGGATCGTCTCCACGCGGACGGCGAGCACGGCTACGACATTCTCTGGCACCTCAATGCCCACGCGGCCGCCAGCGACCCGCGCACGCTGGCCGCCTGGGGAACGGACCGGCAGGTCGCCAACTTGATGGTCACGCCGGCGTCCGCCGAGGGGCTACAGCTCGAGATCGTGGTGGGCCGCGAGGAGCCCGTGCTGGGGTTCGCCCCGGCCGCCCGGAAGCGACCGATCCCGGTCCTGGACTACACGGCCCGGGCCACCGGCGCGGTCACGCTGGCGTGGGTGCTGACGCCCTATCCCCACGAGCGTCCGGCGGTCAAGGCCGGCGGGGAGGATCGCGACGGCGGGACGGTGGTGACGGTGACCGGCAGCGGGGGGACGGACCTGGTCTACGTGGCCCGGCGAGGCGAGAGCCATGCGGTCACGCTGGGCCCCCGCCCACTGCGGGGCCGGATCGCGGTCGTCCGCCTGGACGGCGAGGGGAAAGTGATCGCCGCCGCGGGGGAATAAGACCCAGCGCCGAAAAAGCGGCAGCGCGAGACTCTCGCCGAGCCGTGGCTTTGGGTGCGTGCGTGCGCGTGGTAGTTCTCAAACCCGCAACCCACCGGCACGGGGCCGGCGGGGGGGAGCCCAAAATGGCGCTGTCCAACCGGGCAAGGCCTTTCAGAACAGCTTCGACATGTTGATCTTGTCCGGCTCGCCGTGCTCCTGCCGGATGGCGCGGATGGAATCGTCCACGACCTCGCACAGGCTGCCCGCCTGGCGATACATGGCCAGCACGTTTTCCAAGGGCGAGCCGACCTGCACGGCGTGGGTGGGGCCCAGGAAGAGGCCGCCGTCGCCAAAAAGTTCCAGGCGGCGGGCCACCTCGCCCTCCACCTCCGCCACCGATCCCCAGGCCAGCGTGGACTGAACGCAGACGGTGCCGCAAAACGTCAGCCGATCCCCGAACCGCTGCTTGAGGACGCCGATATCCATTTCCGCGGTGGTGGGCTGGACCACGTCGTAGACGTCCAGTCCCAATTCGATCAGGCGGGGCAGAAAATCGACGCAGCAACCGCACATGTGCATCATCGTCTTGGCGCCGTAGCCGTGCACCATCTGGAAATACTTGCCGTACCTGGGCGCGAAGTGTCGCTCGAAGATATCCATCCCGATCATCGGACCGCGCTGGCTGCCCAGGTCTTCGCCCACGTGAGTGAAATCCACCAGGCCGCCGGCCACCTCCAGGATTCGCCGGTGCATCTCGTAGTAGAAGTCGAAGCGGGCCTGCATGATCTCCAGGTAGACCGGGTGGTCGTCGATCAGGTCCATCAGCACCTGTTCCGTGCCCCGGGCCCGGGCAATGCCGTTGATCAGGTCGATGTCGCCGGCCGTGCCGCAACAGACGGCAAACTCCGGGTGCAGCCGCCGGCACTGCTCGGGAATCGTGGAATAGTCGAACCAGTCGGCCCGGGGGAAATGGGAGCGGTCCAGCTCGCGGGGCGAATCGACGCCGGCAAAGGGCAGGTAGCAGGCTTCCAGGTACTTGCCGGCCTCGAACCGGGCATACTTGTAGCGTTCGCCGAAATAGCCTTCCACGCTGCCGTCCGGAAAGGTCCGCAACTCCGGCCCGCGATAGATCGGCTCCACGTAACGAAAGTCGTCGCCCACCACCCGCAACAGTTGCTCCATGTTGGCCAGGCCGAAGTGATCCATCAGCGCCCGGTTGACTTCCGGCGTTCCTTCATGTTTGACGGGAATGCGGTCGTAGCCGCGCCGGTCGAAGGCGCTGAGGACTCTTTCGCGGGAGTTCATGGAGTCAGCTCCTGCTATCCCTCGTGGGGCGTCGCGCACGGGCCGGCCGTCAGCCCGGTATCTCCGGCGGCGCCAGCGGCAGGTCCAGCCAGGCCAGGCCGACGTGGCGCCCCATGTGACTCTTGCTCCGACCTCCGGGTGCGTCGTAGAGAATCGCCAGGCGATCCTTCATCGGCACCACCGAGGGCAGCCCGATCGTACACCGCGACCAGGTGCAGTTGCGGCCGTCCAGCACCACCGCCTTTCGCCCCGGGTCCCAGCGGTCCAGATCGCGGGTCCAATAGACCCAAATCGCATCGGTGTATTCACCCCCACCAGGATCGATGCCGACGTGGTTGGTGAAGAGGAACCAGGTGTCGTTGTCCGGCTCGTGGTAAAGGCTGGAGTTTTCGATCTGCTCCTCCAGCGAGAAGAGGGGCCGGGGGTCGATCCGCCAGGGGCCGTCGAGGTCGCCGGTGCGGGCGATCCCCAACGTTCGCTTGGTGGGCGAGTCGACGGCCGCGCTGAAGAACATCCGGTACTGGTCGCCGGCCCGGACGATTTGGCCCGGGCTGGCCGTGACCGAATAATAGGTGCCGGGCCTGGTGCGAAAAGGGACGACGTCGTACCTCTTCCGCCAGGGTCCGGCCGGGGAGTCGGCCTCGGCCTTCATCGTCAGGTACGGAAACGCCGGCACCAAGTCCGGCGGCGGGCTGACGTGGGGTGTGCCCATGTAGAACATCTGCCACGACCGCCCATCGAAAAACGTCACGCCGTAGCTGGCGCTCTTGGCGTCGGCGGTTCCCGCCGCGCCGAAGTCGAGCACCGGGCCGTGCTTTTTCCAGTGCCGCAGGTCCTTGCTCGTGGCCAGCGAGCAGAGCCATCCCCGCGGCCCCGCCGCGTCGTAGTGCATGTAGTACGTGCCCCCGGCCTGGAACACCCAAACGTCGCGAGCACCCAGCAGATCGCACTGCCCGGGCCCGTCGCCGTGACGCATCACGATGCCCCGGTCGCGGGCCGGCAGCCGCAACCCGGCCACGGGGCGGCCGTCCGGGTAGACAGTCGTCGGCGGCTCGGTCGTCGGCGGCTCGTCGGCCTTGCCGATCTCGACCGTGGAGAAAGCCGCCGCGCCGGCGGCTTGCAGCATTTGACGACGGGTTAGCCGTAGCGACATCACGGGTCTCCGCACGGCGTTGGAATGGTCCCCGGCGTCGACGACCCCGGCGTCAACGACCCCGGTCCGATAGGGACACTCAGGTGCTGGTAGCTACCATGCCGGGTTCACGACCCGGCCTACAAGCTTAGGGCTCCTTCCCGCCGGGGCGAGTTTTGAGAACTACCGCGCCCACGCGCCCCCCACCCACGCCAAACCCACCAAGCGGACGCATCAGGATGCCATGCGCGGTAACGCCGGTGCGGCCACACCGGCGTTCGGCTCGAGACCAAGTGGGCGATACTGGATTTGAACCAGTGACCTCAGCAATGTGAGTGCTGCGCTCTAACCAACTGAGCTAATCGCCCCAAAAGAGAAAAACCGGCCGACCGCTGAACTACTACTTCCCTTGTCGTAGGAGAAGAGGAGGAGGGGGGGGGGACGCTGCGGCGATCGATCCGCTCCGGCCGTGCCTGGAAATCTGCACCTTGCCGGGAAGCCCTGGGCTGGTCGGCCGGGAGCAATGTCCACGGTATCGGCGGCTCAAGCGTTGCCGGTCTCGCCCGTCTCGGAAGGCCCGCTGGGCGGCAGCTCGAACTTGGGCGCGGTGGCTTCCTCGTGATCGGCGGAAGCGGCCGTCGACGTCGTGTTGGGCGTGGAAGTCGAAGCCGTATCGATCTCGTCCTCGATCCCCCGTACCCCCTTCTTGAATTCCACGATACTCTTGCCCAACGAACGCCCGACCTCGGGCAGCCGCTTGCCGAACAGCAACACGCCCAGTCCCAGGATGATCAGCATCTCCATGGGGCCGGGCATACCGGTGAAAAACGCAAATGGTAGGGACACCGTGTTCACCTTCTCAAGCTAACGAATCGATCAAGCCCATGACACCCCGCCGGCGATCAACCGCCGACCGAAAGGAATCTCGGCCACGCACGACGAGGCCGAGAATCACTTTTCCTTGGGATGGGCCGTTTGGTTTACCTCGTCCTCGATGCCCTGTACTCCTTTCTTGAACTCGACAAAACTGCGCCCCAGCGATCGCATCGTGCCGGGCAGCCGGTTGCCGAAGAACAACAGGCCGAGGGCTGCCACGATGAGCAATTCCGTGGGGCCGGGCATACCGGTAAAGAACGCCAAGGGGGCCAACATAGCACGGTTCTCGCGAGGTGAGGGCCGAGGAAAGCGGAGGGCACAAAGGGAAGGATGCCCCGCTGGCGGAAACCCGCCGCCACTGCCCAAGCCTTGGAGGGATGATGTGTCCGATGGGGGCGGCGGCTTCCTGCTCTCTTCAATTCTAATGGGTCTGCCGGACCTGTCAAACGACCACTGGCCCGCCCGCTGCATCTTGCCCCCGTTTCCGCCGCGGCACGTCTCTAGCGCCAGCGTCGATCCAGGGAGGCCGCTTCGACGAAAAGGGGCAAGTAGCGATAGTAAACCTCCAGCGAGAGGGTGGCCATGGCCGTGGTGTAGACGCGACCGCCGTAGCCTCCCCAGACGGTGTCGGGGTCCCAACTGCCGGTCGCGGGACCCGACTTGCGTTGGGTGCGCAGGAGGACCGTTTGGAGGGCCGCGTTCCACCGCTGCCACTGGTCCCCCTGAAGCGAATACATCGCCAGCGTGCCGTAATACCAGTAGTAGAAGTTCTTTTCGCCTTCACCGGGCAGCTCGTCGAGGAGGTATTGTGCCGCCTCCCGGGCCGCCGCGGCGTGGGGGCCGGTCCCCAGAAACTGGCGGCAGGCGAGGGCCTCGGCAGTCATCGGACGGCTGGGACGCTCCACCGGGCGGTACGCAGCCAGACCCCCGTGCTGCCCCGACGAGGCCGCATTCAGGTAGCGGAGGGCCCCCTGCCGGGTGTGTTCCGAAATGGGGATTCCCGCCAATTCGCCGCTTTTCAGCGCCATCAATTGCCAGCCCAACAGGCTGGTGTCGCCATCGTCGCCGGGATTGTATCTCCATCCCCCGGACGAGTGGTTCTGTGCCGAGATGGTGTAGCCGATCGCGCTGCGGACGGCCCCTTCCAGCCGGTGGTCGCCGGTCATGCCATAGGCCTCGCTGAGGGCGAAGGTCGCCATGGCATGGCAATACATCGAGGCGTAGGTGCCGGCCTGGCCGCTGAGTCCGCCGTCGGTTGCCTGCCCGCGGAGGAGGAATTCGAGGCCACGGCGGACGTTGTCGCGATAAATGCCGTCCTGGTGGGTATGGCCGGAGGCCAGCATGGCCAACAGGGCCAGCCCGGTGATGCCGGTGTCGGCTTGGCCGCCCGCCCCGTCTCGATCGCGACCGAGGATGTATCGTTCCCTGCCCCCTTCGTGGAGCCCCACGGCCCAGCGGCCGTCGGCCGCCTGATTGTCGGCCAGCCATTGCAGGGCGGCACGGACGGCCTCTTCGCTCTCGCTGGTGGCCCCGTGGCGGAGGGCGATCTTGGAGCGGTCGGGCGCCACCCGAAGGCGGTAGATTCGGGGAATCTCGCGGTTCGACTCCATCCGGCGGCCGGCCGGCAGCAACACCGCACCGACCTCCACGGCCGGCGGCTGGGCGGAGCCCACCTCGACCAATTCGGAGGGCGAGAGGTCGGCCCGGCGAGCCAATTCCGCCCCCGGCCCGGTGTCGGAGATGATCGCGGCCGGATGCAATTCCCCCCCGGAGGTGGTGCCGGATACGGTGCTTTCGGTCTCCTCGGCCCAGTGGACCGGCCGTCCGTGGCCGGGTGCGGTGAGCACGTCGGCCGCCGCGGCCAGCGCGGGTTGCGGCTGCGGGGAAACAGCCGGCTCGGCCAGTTGCGGAGACGGCAGCGGCCGCTCCAACAGCGTCGAGGGTGTTCCCGGCCGACGGTTTGGTGCCCGCTTTGCCGGACTGTCCGGCTCGGGGGGGGCATGCTCGATCTTCGCCCGCGAGGGAAGCGACGGGCTGGAGGCCCGTGGGCGTCGGGCCTGGGGAACAACGATCCCTGCCGCGGCCACGTCAGAAGACGTGGGGACCGGCGAGGGCGCCTCGGGCAACGGCTCCGGCTGGGGCCGGGGAAGCGGATCCAGCGGGAGCCGGTGGAGAGCGTCCGTGGGCGTGTCCGTGGGGGGGTCCGGCCGGAGAGTGGGGGCCATCTCGACGGTTTCCACCACGTCGGCCCGGGCCAACTCGACGGCGGGCGGCTGGACCGGCCGGTCATGATGGAAGCTCTCCCAGGCCTCCAGCGGCTTGGCGGGCGAGCCGGTGGGCTCCGGTTCCCGCGGCAGTCCTTCGTAGATCGTCACGTTCATGGCCGTTTCGGACGTACGCTCGGGCAGGGAGGTGACGATATTGACCGTGGTGGCATAGGCGGCCAGGAGCACGTGCGTGAGGATCGAGAGGACCAGGCATTTTCGGATCGGTTTCGACTGGCCCCATTTTGTCCGCGAGAGGATCACCAGCGTCACGGTCAGCGCGGCCAAGCCCAGCCAGAGGACGCCCAGCCACGGATCGATCCTGATCAGAAACGGCCATAGGCGCTGGAGTTGCGGCAGGTTCATCGCTCACCTCTTGGGGGCCGCGGGTCGCACGGAGATGCCCAGTTCGCTGACCTTCGCCCGGCGGCAGGCATTGAGCACTTCCGCCACCCGCTGAAACCGGCCGTTGGCGTCGCCGCGGACGAGCACGCCAAGGTCTCTGTACTGGGCCTTGGCGGCGGCAAGCCGGCGGGTGAGTTGATCGAGGCTGGCCACGGGTGTGCGGTCGAGGGTCACCTGGCCGTCGGCGAAGACGTTGACCACGCGCGGCTCGGGGGCGGGGGTGAGCGCCTCGACGTTGGAGACCTCGGGCACGCGGAGCCCGATCTTGCGTTCCAACTCGGTGAACTTCGTACCCACCATGAAGAACACGATCAACAGGAAGACGACGTCGATCATGGGCGTGAGGTTGAGGGCGGGGAATTCGTCGATATGGGTCTTCAGAGGCATGGTTTTTCCTACTCGTTCTCAAGCTCCAATATGCTCTCGTTCCCAAGCTCCGGCTCTCAGTATGCTCTCGTTCCCAAGCTCCGG
>CAYZWG010000206.1:2339-9846 GCA_964481605.1 uncultured Planctomycetaceae bacterium | reverse complement strand
CCATACTGTCCACGCTCAGGGGTTTGCCCCAAGCGACCGGCGTAGGTCTGCTTCGGATCGCACTGCCCAGCCGAGAGGAGATACCCGATGAAAAGGCGCGAGTTTTTGCAGCAATCCGCGGTTGCGGCCGCGGCGGCGGTTCCCTATTTCGTCCCGTCCGGGGTGTTGGCCGCCGGAGGAAGGCGGGGGGCGAACGACCGCGTGGTGGTGGGATTGATCGGCTGCGGGTATCGGCCCCACGACCTGTTGAAGGAGAGCCCGGCCGAGTTGAAGCTGGTGGCCTTGGCCGACTGCGACTTGCGCCAAGCGGAAAGCTACGAAAAGTTTGCCCGGCAGGCCCGCCCCGAGATTGCCGGCGGCGGATGCTCGCGGTACCAGGATTATCGCCGCATGTTGGACGAGGAGAAGCTGGACGGGGTGTTCGTGCCGACGACCACGCACGCGCGGGTGCTGACCTGTCTTCACGCCATGCAGGCGGGGCTCGACGTGTATGCGGAAAAGCCGCTGACCTTGACCATCGAGGAGGGGCAATACCTGGTGCGGGCGGAGAAGAAATACAAGACCGTGCTGCAAGTGGGCTGCCAGCAGCGATCCGTGCCGATCAACAATTTTGGCAGCGACCTGGTTCGCAACGGGGCCATCGGCAAGGTCCACACGGTGTTGTGTCCCAACTTCATTGGACCCGAGCGACGGCCGCCCACGCCGGGCCAGCCGGCTCCCGCGGCGATGAACTGGGACATGTGGTGCCACCAGACGAAGTTGGTGCCTTTCAGCAACGACCTTCACCCGGGGTTGGGCAAATGGGGACGTTGGCGGGCGTACGACGGCGGCGGACTGGGTTGGGGGGTGACCGGGTGGGGAGCGCACGCCTTCGACCAGGTTCAGCGGGCGCTGGGCACGGACGATACGGATCCGGAGGAAATCTGGCCGGAAGAGCCGGGCGCGAATTGCCGCGTTTCCATGCGGTATCCCAACGGGGTGCTGTTGAAGTTGGCGCTGCCCAAGGGGACCGGGCCGGGGCTGGGGGCGATCTTCGTGGGCGACAAGGGGAAGATCGAGATCAATCGCAATCGCCTGGCCAGCAATCCGCCCGAGTTGATCGAGGGGGCGCCCGAGCCGGACGACCGCAACATTTACGCCAGTGTGGCGGGACGCCATATCCAAAACTGGGTCGACTGTATGCGCTCGCGCAAGAAGCCGGCTGCCGGAGCCGAGATCGGTCACCGCTCGACGGTGATCTGTCATTTGATCAACATCTGCCGCGAGTTGGGCCGCCGGTTGAAGTGGGACCCGGTGCGGGAGCGGTTTCTCGGCGACGACGAAGCCAACGCCTTGCGCCGGCGGTCGCGGCGAAAGGGATACGAATTGATTGAGGTTTGACGATCTGCTTGCGGATGCAGCCGGCAGGGCTTTGCCGAGGGAACCCCAGCGAGGCGGCGGTGATGAACATCTTCGTGGGTGAGTTGATCGGCACGATGGTGCTGGTCTTGTTGGGCGACGGCGTGGTCGCCAACGTGCTGCTGGCGAAGTCGAAGGGGTACCATTCGGGCTGGATCGTGATTGCCACCGGCTGGGGATTCGCGGTGGCCATTGCCGTGTACGTGGCCGGCTGGGCCAGCGGCGGGCATATCAACCCGGCCGTGACGATCGGGATGGCGGCGATCGGCAAGCTGCCGGCGGCCCAGGTGCCGATTTATCTGGCGGGGCAGTTCCTGGGCGGGCTGATCGGAGCGGTTCTCGTCTGGTTGGCCTATTTGCCCCACTGGGCGCCCACCGAGGACGCGGCGGCGAAGCTGGCCGTTTTTGCCACCGCGCCGGCCATTCGCCACACGGCCGGCAACCTGATTTGCGAAATCATCGGCACCGCCGTGCTGCTGCTGGGGGTGCTGGGCATTCTCAACGCGAACAACGACCTGGGTAGCGGCGTGGGGCCCTACCTGATCGGGATTCTCGTGTTCAGCATCGGCCTTTCCCTGGGAGGACCGACCGGCTACGCGATCAATCCGGCCCGCGACCTGGCCCCCCGCCTGGCCCACGCGCTGCTGCCGATTCCCGGCAAGGGCGGCTCCGATTGGGGCTACGCCTGGATTCCCGTGGTGGGGCCGATCCTGGGCGGGGTGGCGGGGGCCGTGTTGTACAACGTGCTGTTTACGGGTTTGGCACCGCTGGCCGGGTCGTGAGGCGGGAGGGTGGCGGGAAGGGCCGTCCTTGTTCGGTCGCGCGTCCCGTTTTCTGCTCCCCACGGCAAAGCACCAATGCGAAAGGACCCCTGCTACGATGGCCGCACGAGGATGGATACGCCTGGATCGGCTGATGCGATCCTTGCACCTTTACACGGGCTTGTTCCTCGTTCCCTGGATGCTGGTCTACGGCACCAGCGCGTTGGTGTTGAACCACCATGAAGGCTTCGGTCAGTGGTTTCACATCGCGCCGCCGCAATGGAAGACGGTCCGGGAGGTGAAATTCACGCCCGACGAAACCTTTCCCCGCCGGCCGCAACAACAAGCCCGGGCGATCCTGGAGTATCTCGATCTGGATGGGCCGCACCGGATTCAGGGGGAGCCGAATCCGCGGCAGATGGTGGTGATGCGGATTTGCGGGACGGGCAACTATCGGGTCACGTGGCGACGGCGGCAATCGCTGCTGATCGTGGCCAGGCAGAAGCCGTTTTCGACCTTTCGCCTGATTCACTTTCTGCACTTCCGGGCGGGCTACAACCAGCCGTACGTCGACACGATTGCCTGGGCCGCCGTGGTGGACACGGTGGCGGTGTCGATGTGGCTGTGGGCGATCTCGGGGGTGTACTTGTGGGCGCGGCGGCCGAGACGCCTGCTGGGTGGGCTGTGTTTCGCGGCGGGAATGGTGATTTTCGCCGTGCTGGTAGTGCTGTTGTGCCGGTGAACCCGGCGGGAAAAGGGGCCAGGACTCTTTTTCCCGCACTTTTTTCCAGTGAGGAGCATCATGGTTTGCGACACACGCGGGATGGCCCGATGGTCGGCCGTGTTGCTGCTGGTGGCCGTTGGCGTGCCGGCAGCGGCGACCGAGCTGGGCATCCAGCGGTCGAAGTTCACGCTCGACGGCACACCGCGCTTTCTCTTGGGCGCCAGCTACTACGGCGCCTTGGGTGTCGAGGGCCAGACGCCGCGGCGCGACCTGGACGACCTCCAGCGGTTGGGGTTCAACTGGATTCGCGTTTGGGCTACCTGGGCGGCGTTCGACAACCCGTTGACCGTGGTCGACCAGCGGGGCGGCCCTCGGGAGCCTTTTTTGGGGCGGCTGGAGCGGCTGGTTGCCGACTGCGACCGGCGGGGAATGGTCGTCGACGTGACCTTTACGCGGGATGGGCCGGCAGTGGGCAACGTGGGACTCAATCAAGCGGCCGTCTATCGCCGGGCGATCGAGACGGTCGCGCGGCGACTGAAGGACTATCGCAACTGGTACGTCGACCTGGGCAACGAACGGAACATTCGCGACGCGCGGTTCGTGGGGTTCGAGGAATTGTGCAAGCTCCGCCGGATGGTGAAGAAAATCGACCCGGGGCGGCTGGTGACCGCGTCGCACGCGGGCGATATTCCGGGGGCCGACCTGCGGCGGTACCTGTTGGAGGTGAAGGTGGATTTCATCAGCCCGCACCGGCCGCGCAACGGGCGATCGGCGGCCCGGACGGAAGCGAAGACGCGGGGCTACCTGGCGGCGATGAAGGGGTTGGGGCGGGTCGTGCCGGTGATCTACCAGGAGCCGTTTCGGCGGGGTTTCTCGCGGGGTTGGGAGCCGGGGGTGGACGATTATCTGACCGACGCGAAGGGCGCGTTCCTGGGCGGGGCGGCCGGCTGGTGTTTTCACAACGGGGACCAGCGGCGGGCCGAGGGGCACCGTCCTCGCCGCTCGTTCGATCTCCGCGACGGCCGCCTGTTTGAGCAATTGGACGCCGTGGAGCGAGAGGCAGTCGAGCGGCTGGGCGAGTGGTTTCGCCGGCGGACAACGGAGGCCGGCCGGTGAGGCGACGGTTCCACAGGACGCGCTCTTGTTGTTTGGGCCCCGCGTTTGTGCTAATCTGTTTCCGCTGCGGAAAGGTGGGAGGGCGAGGCTCCCGCCGAGCCGTGCGGCGGCGCTGACCGTGATTTCCCGGCTCGGCGGGAGCCTCGCCCTCCCCACTTCCCAGAAGGTCGAAAGGGGACCCCGATGGCAGCATGGGACCGCTTTGTCTGGTGCGTGGGCGTGGGGTTGGGCCTGATGCTGGTGGGGAGCGTGGCGTGGGCCAAGCCGCCCGCGACCGCCAAGGTCAAGACGGTGATGGTCAAGGTGACCGTGGACAGCCAGGCCTCGGGCTATGAAGGGGTGAATGCCCTGGACGGCAAGGCGAACTCGATGTGGCACAGCGAGTTTCGCGGCAGCACTCCCGGCCATCCGCACCAGATCGTGGTCGACCTGGGCGGCCGTTATCCGATCGAGGGTTTCGGCTATCTGGCCCGGCCGGGAGGGGGTAACGGCACGGTGGGCCGGTTCGAGTTCTACGTGGGCGACGATCCCCGGCGCCTGGGCCAGCCGGTGGCAACGGGGACGATCGGCCGGGTGCTGACCGAAGAGACGATCCGGCTGCCCAAGCCGGCGGCGGGCCGCTACGTATGTTTTCGGGCGCTTTCGGAGGTCAACGGCAAGCCGTACACTTCGGTGGCGGAGTTGAACATTCTTTCGCCGGGGGTTCGGTTCAGGACGGAGGGAACGGCGGGGCCGAAGCCGAGCTACATCACCGGCACGGTGCCCGGTGCGGACGACGGCACGGTGGAGGGCGCGTTGGAGCTGGCCCGGCAGACGCTGGCCCTGGTGCAAGAGGCGGCCCCGCGGCCCGAGCTGGCCCGGCGGCTGGCCGAGATGCAACAGCGGGTGAAGCGCTCGGGCGAATTGACCGAGGCGGGGCGGAAGGGCCTCTACGCCGAGGTTCGCCGGCTGCGGCGGGCGATCATCCTTTCCCATCCGGCCCTGGGGTTCGACAAACTGCTCGTCAACAAGCGGCCGCCACCAGGGTATTCGCATCAGTCGGACCAGTACCTCGGTCGTTACAGCGGGCGGGGGCCGGGGCTGGTGGTGCTCGAGGGGTGGAAGGAGCATCCGCGGGAGACCGTGCTGCTGGAGGAGAAGCTGCCGCCCGGCTCGGTGCTGCACCCGGACCTTTCCTACGACGGCCGCCGGATTCTGTTTTCCTATTGCGACCATACCCAGCCGCGGCCCGAGTTGCGGGCGTTCTCGATCTGGGAGATCGGCGTGGACGGTTCCGGGCTGCGGCGGTTGACCGGCGGGGCGGGCGATCCGCTGGAAGGCGCCGACGGCCGGCAGACGGTGCTGATCGAGGACTTCGACCCTTGCTATCTGCCGGACGGTGGGTTTGCCTTTGTGAGCACGCGGAACCAGGGGGGCGTCCGCTGCCACCACGGCGGGCGGTATTGTCCGACCTATCTGCTCTACCGGGCGGAGGGGGACGGCAGCGGCATTCGGCCGCTCTCCTTTGGCGAGGCCAACGAGTGGGACCCCAGCGTGATGCACGACGGCCGGATCATCTGGACCCGCTGGGATTACATCAACCGCCACGACACGCTCTATCAGAGCCTGTGGACGATCCGGCCGGACGGCACGGGCACGGCCAGCTTTTACGGCAATTACACCCGCAACCCTTGCAGCATCGCCGAGGCGCGGGCGATTCCCGGCTCGCGAAAGGTGGTGGCCACGGCCACGGCCCACCACAGCTACACGGCGGGCTCGATCCTGGAGATCGATCCCCATGCGGGTCAGGACGGCCAGGGGCCGCTGGAGCGGATCACGCCGGAAGTTGTCTTTCCGGAGACGGAGGGCTGGCCGGCGAGTACCTTTGCCACGCCGTATCCGTTGACCGAGGACCTCTTCCTGGCGGCCTATTCACCGCTGCCCCACGCCAAGCAGGGTGGACATCAGGTGAACAACGCTTACTCGATCTACCTGGTCGACACCCTGGGCGGTCGCGAGCTGATCTACCGCGATCCGGACCATTCCTGCTTTTCGCCGATTCCCATCGTGTCGCGCCGGGTGCCGCCGGTGCTGCCGCCGGCGGTGGCCTCGGGGGGAAAAAAGAAGAGCGGCACGTTCTATGTGGAGGACGTTTATCAAAGCACGGAACAGATCGAGCGGGGCACGATCAAGGACCTCCGCGTGGTGCGGGTCATTCCGCAGCCGGTGCAGCGGGTGCCCGACCGCAGCCGGGTGCTGTTCGAGACGGCCAAGCAAATCCTGGGGACGGTGCCGGTCGGCGAGGACGGTTCGGTGGCCTTCCACGCGCCGGCCGGAGAGCCGCTGTTGTTTCAATTGCTGGACAAAAACGGCATGGCCGTGATGGGGATGCGGACGTTCGTGTTTCTTCAGCCGGGCGAGTCGGTCGGCTGCAGCGGCTGCCACGAGCCTCGCAACCGTGGTCCCGTGCCGATTGCTGCGCCGGCGGGCGTGGTCTATCACCAGATCACGCCGCCGCTGGGCCCCCGCTACCCGGGAGGGCTGAGCTTTGCCCGCACGGTTCAGCCGGTCTTGGACCACTATTGCATCGGCTGCCACGGCCTGGAGAAGACCGCGGGGGGGATCAACCTGCTGGGCACGATGGATCCCCAGCCGGTGAAGCTGGGCAGGATTCGGGCCAGCGTGGCTTACAACGCGTTGATTTCGCGCCCCGGGTTGGTCTCCCAGGCGTTGCGCGATCAGGAGACGCCGCGGAGCAAGCCCAACGACTATTACTCTCATGCCGGGCGGTTGGCCAGGCTACTGCTGGAGGGGGACGCGAACCACCGGCCGCTGGAGGGCCAGAGCCTGCGGCGGGTGGTGCAGTGGCTCGACCTGAACGCCGAGTTTTACGGCGACTATTCCTGGAACAAGCCGGAGTGGCAGCCGGCCGATCCGCAAGGCGAGAAGGCCTTGCGAGAGGAGATCGGCCGCGTGTTTGGAAGCGAGCTGGCCCAGCAGCCCTATGCCGCGCTGGTCAATGCCACGCTGCCGGGCGAGAGCCGGATTCTCCAGGCGCCCTTGGCGGTGGAAGCCGGGGGATGGGGGCAGATTGCCCAAGGCGGCTGGAAGAGCACGGAGGAGGCCGGCTACCGGAAAATGGTCCGCCTGGTGGCCGACTCGCTCACCCCGCTGGAAACCCACGACGTGGCCGGCACCTGCAACCGCCAGCCGTGCGAGTGCAGGTCCTGCTGGGTTCGGCGGGCTCGCCAAGAGCGCAAGGAGCAACTGGCGGCGGCGGGGAAGTAGGTTTTGGGTCGTGCAAAGAGAGGGAGGCTCGCCCGGGCGGCTTCGCGCCGGAGGCAACACGGGAGGGCGAGGCTCCTGCCGAGCCGGGAAATCAGGGTGAATGCCGCCACTGCGGCTCGGCAGGAGCCTCGCCCTCCCAGGTGGTGTGCGGTCCCAAGCTGGAGCTTGGGACCGAGAGGAGACGCAGGGACCGAGAGGAGACGCAGGGACCGAGAGGAGACGCAGGGACCGAGAGGAGACG
>CAYZWG010000206.1:0-2239 GCA_964481605.1 uncultured Planctomycetaceae bacterium | reverse complement strand
CAGGGACCGAGAGGAGACACGGGGACCGAGACAAAAACATAGGGACCGAGATCAAAGGGGAACATAATGGGTTGCCGAGGCCAGTTGTTCTGCCGGGCGGATCGATTCCGCCGGCCGGCGGGGATGGTGGCGATCGTGCTGGGAACGCTGATCGGAGTGGTTGTCTTTTCCGTCGCCGGTGCGCGGGCCGATGACCAGGAGCTTGTGGCCGGGATGGTCGAGGCGTCGGGCATCGACCGCGGGGTTTGCGCGCTGCTGGGGGGCGACGCCGGGCTGGCCGTGGAACTGGCCCGGTCGACAAAGTTTCTAGTCGACGTTCGCCGGGCCGACGCCGCCGGGGTGGCCCAGGTGCGGCGGGCGGCCGACGAGGCCGGTTTTGGCATCGATCGCGTGGTGGCCGAACGGGGCGGGCTGGAGCGGCTGCCTTATGCCGACCGCGTGGTCGACCTGCTGGTCGCCCCGGTGGACGCCGCGGCGCTGGATCAACTCAAGCCGGAGGAGGTGCTCCGCGTGCTCCGGCCGGAGGGCGTGGCCCTGGTGGGCCAGGCCGGCAAGGTGGGCGACAAGTTGAAAGAGAAGCTGGAGGATTGGGCCGACGGGATCGACGGGGCGGAACTGTTGGAGAGCACGACCGGGGCGGGCATCCTGGTGCGAAAGCCGGCGGCCAAGGGCGTCGACGCCTGGTCGGTTTGGGAGCATGGACCCGACAACAATCCCGTCTCCAAGGACACGGTGATCAAGGCCCCCTACATGACCCAGTTCTTGGCCCAGCCGTTTTACATCGGGATGCCGGCGATCACCACGGCGGCCGGCGGGCGCACGTTTCTGGCCACCGGCCATATTGCCCATCACCGCCGCGAATGGGACATGCTCAATCAACTGATCGCCCGAAACGGCTACAACGGCACGGTGCTCTGGCAGCGGGCGTTGCCGGCGGGGTTTCTTTCGCACCGCTCGGCGTTCGTGGCCACCGAGGACGTGTTCTACCTGCTCGACGGCGACGGCTGTCTGAAGCTCGACGCGGCCACCGGCGAGGAGCTCGGCCGCCTGGAGATTCCCGCTGTCGACGGCGACTGGAAGTGGATGACGATGGAGGATGGCGTGTTGTACGTGATGGCCGGACCCCGCGGCGGCGAGGCCAGGATCATCAAGGGCGATCGCAGCTTCGGCGGCTGGAGCTGGGCCGATCTGAGCGTTGGCTACTACCATCGGCCCCACGTGCCGTGGGGCTTCGGCAAGGTGGTGGCCGCCTTCGATCTCGGACGAAAACGCCTCTTGTGGAAGCACGGCGAGGACGACCTGATCGACGCCCGGGCGATGGCCCTGCGCGACGGCAAGCTGTTTCTCTATTGCCCTGAAAAACACCTCCGCTGTCTCGACGCGAAGACGGGCGAGGTCCTTTGGACCAACGCGAACAAGGAGGTTGCCGAACTGATCGAGCAGCCGGGGCGGGGGCTGGTCTCCACGCCCGGCTTCCGCAGCGGGTGCCTGGCCGTGGCCACGCCCGACGCCCTGATCCTGCAGGGCCAAACCCGAATGAACGTGGTGGCCGTTTCCACCCACGACGGCTACCTGCTCTGGAAGAAGAAGAAAGTCACCAACAACCCGAATTGTATTTTCGTCGACGGCAAGGCGGTGCTGGGGATCGGGCGAGGGGGCAGCCACGTGGTGATCGACCCGGTCTCCGGGGCGGAGTTGGAAGATCTCGGTTTTCGCAAGACGTCCTGCACCCGGCTGACCGCCAGCCCCGATTCGTTCTTTGTTCGGGGGGAGGGGACGTTGCGGTTTGACCGGGCGACGAAGAAGGTGCTCATCGACGGCGGCGCCCGGCCGGCCTGCAACGACGGGGCGATTCCGGCCAACGGGCTTCTCTACCTGGGTCCTTGGGCCTGCGACTGCAACCTTTCGCTGATCGGGGCGATTGGCGAGTGTTCGGCGGGCGACTTCCGCTTCGATCGCGAGGCGACCAACGCCCAGCGGCTGGAGCTGGGCGAGGGGAATCTTCTGGCGGTGGCCGAGTTCGAGATCAGCGAGGGCGACTGGCCCACCTATCGGGCCGACAACCGCCGCAGTGCCTCCACCTCGGTGCGACTGGCCCGGCCCGCTGGCCAGGGCCAGCCGCCGAGCGTGGCGGCGTGGGTTTATTCGCCCCAGCGGCCCAACGTGCCCACGCCGCCGGTGGCCGCCGGGGGGCTGATCCTGGTGGCCGGCAGCGACGGCCGGGTGCGGGCGTTGAAGG
>CAYZWG010000205.1:0-9851 GCA_964481605.1 uncultured Planctomycetaceae bacterium | reverse complement strand
TCGGTCTACGGAACCGAAGGTTGCCCGTTCGAGTCGGGCGGGGTGTGCTTCGACGGCAGCGAGCAAGAAAAGGGGGGGCAGGACTCTTTGATTCGGATGGTTCGATGTGTTCGGCTGGCTCCATGCCAAGACCTCCGTGGCGATGGCTTGAAAAGCCGGAGCCCAAACCCCAGGTGCTTTCCCCTTGGCCGATCTCGCGGCTGTCGAATTGGGTCGGGCCAGTCGATCAGCCGCTGAGCGAAAAGGAACTCGACGCGGTGCGACGGTGCCGCAAATGGGGCAGTCCTCTGGGCCACCAGCAATGGGTGGAATCGACCCCGCAAAGGCTCCATTTTGGAGTCGACCCTTCGCCCTCGCGTCCAGCACCTACCTGAAAGCCCAAAACAAAGGGTCCTGGCCCCTTGTCTTCTCCGTAACGGGGGCAGCAGCGGACTTGCGGATGTTGTTCGAGGCGGCGGTTTCAGGTGGGAGATTTTGAGAGCCTGCAGGCCGGCTCGCGACCCGGCATCGTAGAACCGGCTCTTCGTGCTCTTCGCGGGCTTCGTGGTGAAATGGTTCCAAAACCCGCGTTGACCGCGGGCAGTGTTCACCACGAAGCCCGCGAAGAACACGAAGGAAGTAGGGTAGGGTCGTGGCGTTTGAGTTTTTCCAAGTTGTGGAAGCATGGGGAGAAGCGAGGCGCGTGGGCCGGGCCGCCACCTCCGCAGCCGCTTTGGGCAACCTATTTCCCTCCAACGCCCAAGCAAGGCCCCTCATCGCTAGCTGCCGCCCTGTAAAAAAAGTCCGTTCCTGCACCTATAGGAACACCGCCTGAGCGTCGCCACCCGCTGGCTGACCTCTTGTCGGCTGCCGCCGGCGGGGTCGGCAGCCCCGCGCCGAACGCGGTTCCCGGGAAACTTGACTCCTTTGCAACAACTTTCAGAAGTCAAGTGCCCTAGCCGAACTCGCGAGAGTTCAGACTGGACTTTTGCAAACTCCGCCCCTCTCCCTCTGGGAGAGGGGCCGGGGGTGAGGGGTGAGAGGAGGCACGCAAGCAAGGCAAGACATTCTTCCGCCAATCGCCCTCACCCTAACCCTCTCCCAGAGGGAGAGGGGACCTTGTGTCGTCATTCTGCAAAAGTCCAGTTCGGAGTTGGAAATGTTGCGACTTTCGCTACGACGTGTGGGTAGGATATTTCCGGGGAGTCGCCGTTACGCAAGGGAGACACCGATGACCGATGGGAACACCGAATGCAGTGGATGGAACGTCTCGCTCGTCCGCGGTACGCATGGCGCCGGTGGCGATTTTGCGCCCCGATCAGCGCGAACCCGGCCTAAGGACCGGGCGGCGTCGATTCCCCGCTTCCTGGCGCTGTTTGCATTGCTGGCCGCCGGGGCCACGAGCCTGGCCGCCGAGGAGACGGTGGGAAAGCGGCCTTACGAGATGGTCTGGGCCAACCGCACCGAGGACACGCACGCACCGCTGATCGATTTTGAGAACCTCGACGGCTGGACGGTCGAAACGCACGACGCGGCGGCCACCCTGGCCCGTTCCCGCCGGCAACAACTCTGGGGCAAGTACGTGGGCGAGCTGGTCTATCGAGGCGACGGCACCCATCCCGCGGTGACATGCCTGCCCCCGGCGCCGATCGAAATTCCCCAGCCGTTCGACTCGGTCAACTTCTGGGTCTACGGCAACAATTGGGCCTGGGCTCCCGACCGCTCGACGCCGCGGGTGGCGATCCACCTGCGGCTCCGCTCGCCAGGCGGCCAGGTGGTCGACGTGTCGCTGGGCGTGGTCCGCTGGAAGGAGTGGTGGGTGATGCACCGGCGTCTCTCGCCCGAGCAAATCGCCCTCCTCAAGGACGGCGCCGTGCTGGAGGCGATCGAAGTGCGCGACGGCCGCAACGAGGACGATCGCACCCTCTGGTTCGACAACCTGGCCTTCTACCGGGAGACGTTGCCACCGCTGACCTTCGAGCCGCGGCCCAAGCGGGGCATCGAGCCGTTTGCGGGCCAGTCCGCCGGCACGAACACCGGCCCCGGCAAGCTGCCCTTTCCCACGCGAGAAGAAACCCTCCTGCCGGACAACCTCAGCCAGGCCTTTGAGGTCAGCCTGGAAGAGTCCCACGGCCAGTTCGCCTTTCACTACCGCGGCGACGACGGGCACCTGGTCTATCGCTACCAGCCGGCCACCGGCACGCTGGGCGATATCACCGCCGAATGGGTCGGCCGGGGCGACCCCTTCCAGCCGATGGCCGAGGGTGGAATCCGCGGTCTGTCCCCGCGGGGAGAGCCGATCGAGGCCACCGGCGGCTGGAAGCTGTCGCGTTGCCGGCGGGTGGGTGAAACGGTCGTCTCCACCTGGAAGTGCCTGTTTGGCGACCAGCCGGCCGAAGTCACCTACACGCTGCGGCTGTGGCAGAAATCCCTGGTCGTCGATGTTCGCTGCCTCGGCGGCCGGGTGAGCGAGGTCCGCTTTGGCAAGGCGGTGGGCGTGGACCAGCCGCGACTGGTCACGCTGCCCTACCTCACCGGCGGTTCGCGGCGGCCGGCCGTGCTGGTCGGCGGCCCGGCCCAAAAGCCGCTGTTTCTCTTCGGCCTGGTCGACCATTACCGATCGAACGCCTCGGAGTTGTTCGCGGAAAACTCGATCGCCGAGGAGGGCGTTGTCTACAACGGCGGCTCACGCTATCTGCCCAAGACGGACGGCCGGCGCAACGACTGTTTCGAGCGGCTGTTCCTCACCATTTCGCCTCGCTTCGAGGAGGTCCTGCCGAACATCGCCAATCCCAAGTCGCCCTGGATGCAGGTCACCGGAGATCGTCTCTGGCGGGCCCACGGGGCCTCGAACCGCGAGCAGGACTACGCCTATTGGAAAAGGGTGGCCCGCTATGGCATGACCAAGGTGGTGATTACTGACCACGAGACCGGCTGGCGCGACGGCGGCGAGAGCTTCACCTTTCGCACCCGCGCCGCGCCCGGCAAGGGCGGCGACCAGGGCCAGGCCGACTACGCCCGCAAGATTCACGCGCTGGGATTCGTCTACGGCATCTACAACAACTACACCGACTATGCCCCGGTGAACGAGTATTGGGACGAGGATTGCGTCACGCGAACCTCCACGGGCGAGTGGCGCACGGCCTGGGCCCGGTGCTACAATCCCAAGCCGGCCCGGGCCGTCGAATTCGAGGCCCGGTTGGCACCCATCATCCAGCGGAAATTCCACCTCAACACGGCCTATTGCGACGTGCACACGGCGGTGCGGCCCTGGTCCTATTGCGACTTCGACGCCCGGGTGCCGGGGGCGGGAACCTTCGCGGCCACGTTCTATGCCTACGGCGAGATCATGCTTCACCAGAAGAAGACCTGGGGCGGGCCGGTCTACAGCGAGGGCAACAACCACTGGTACTACTGCGGCCTGACCGACGGCAACTACGGCCAGGACCAGGTGGCCCGCCTGCCCGAGAGTCCCTGGCTGGTCGACTTCGATCTCCGCAAGATGCACCCCCTCTGCTGCAACTTCGGCATGGGCAATCCCGGCATGTTCTTCGGCCGCAAGGTCGGCATGGGTTCCACGCCCGAACAGCGAAGCGCCAGCCTCGACCAGTTTCTGGCGGCGACTCTCGCCTTTGGGCACACCGGCTTCCTGGTGATGCAAAACGGCATCGGCGGCGCCGTCCGCAGCTACTACGCGCTCGAGCAGGTCCACACCCGCTACGCCCGCGAAATCGCCACCGACATCCGCTACGCCGATTCCCAGGGCAACCTGCTCAAGACCAGCGCGGCCGTGGCCACGGGGGCCTACCGCCGCCGGCAGATCGCCACCCGCTACGGCAACGGGATGAAGGTCGTGGTGAACGGGCACCCCACGGAAACCTGGAAGATCGCCGAGGCGGTGCTGCCGCCGTTCGGCTGGTTTGCCGAGGACACACGGGAGGGCAAGCTGCTGGCGTTCAGCGCGCTGGTCGACGGCCACCGCGCCGACTACGTGGACTCGCCCGAGTATGTCTATGCCGACGGCCGCGGCCGGTTCACCCGCTTTGCCAAGGCGGCCGCCGACGGCCAGGTGGTCGCCCTGGCCCGGCCCAACGGCCGGGTGGAAGTGATTCCCGTGGGCGATTGCACGTCCTTCGGCGTGTCGCTCGACGGCGCCACCGCCACCGCCGTGGCGCTGGACGAGGCGGGCGACGAGCTGGGGCCGGCCAAAACGCGATTCAGCCGCGGCCTGGTCTACGTCGTGCCCGTCGACAAGGCGTTCAGCTATCTGCTCACCCCCGGTCCGGCGCCGGCGGTTTCGCTCCGCTGCGATCGCACGAAGGTGGTTCCCGGCGAGACGGTCCAGGTTGCCGGCCACGGCGAGCACGAGGTGAAGGTGCCGGCCGACGCAGTGCCCGGCACCCGGCTTTGGCACACCTTCGAGAACGGATGGATCGACTTCTCGGTGGTGGCCCTGGTCGACGCCCAGTTCACCGTCGACAAGGCCTTGCACCTGAAACTGGCGTCCCACCTGCCCCGGACGAGCGAGGCCGAAATCTCGCTCAACGGGCAAACGCAAACGGCGGAGTTGTCGCCCCAGGTCGCGACAACGTTGGACTTCCCGCTCGATCTCCCGCCGGGCGAGGCGGTGCGGGAACTCTCGCTCAAGGTGACCGCCGGGCCCTTGGTCCACACCCAACGGGCATGGCTGAAGGCCGAGGAGTCGATGGTCTCCGTGGCGGAATTCCCCCCGGCGTTCGAGTCGGGCCAGTGCCTGCGCAAGAGCGGCCGGGAGGAGGCGATCGACGGCGCCACCGGCGGCGGCGCCTACTGGAGCGAACTGCCCTGTGGCGGGGTCACCAAGAAATGCCTGGCCATGCACCCGACCTATAAGACGGGGCCGGGCTACACCTTCGCCGTGTTCGGCCCCGTGGCATTGCCCCAAACTCCCCGGGCGGTGCTGCGATGCGAGATCGGCAAGGGCGACGGCAGCGATCCCGGCGACGGGATTCTCTTCCGCGTGGCCATCGTCGATTCCGCCGGCAAGGAAACAACCGTCGCCGAAAAGCAGTGGATCGAGCACGCCTGGACGCCGCTGCGGGCCGACCTCTCGCCCTGGGCCGGGCAATCGGTGAAGCTGAAACTGATCACCGATCCCGGTCCCGCCGACAACACCAGCGGCGACTGGGCCCGCTGGGCCGGGATGCGGATCGAAAGTGCCGACCCGGTGCTGCTGGTCACCGTGCACGACCGTCCGGTCGAACTTCGCCGCTGCCCGGGTCCCCACGGCCTGCCCGGCCTCACGCCCAAGCAGTTGCGCGGCGCCCGCACGGGAACCCTCCACTTCGAGGCGATCGGCCTGCAGCACGGCGCGCCCTACATCTCCACGGCGGATCTGAACGGGGTGCCGCTGGGCGAACTTCCCGGCGCCGGCGGCAACCAACAGCAAGGCACCTGGGGCGAGGTGGCCGTGCCGCTGCCGCCGGCGGCCCTCGCCTCGCTGGATCGATGGAATCACCTCACCGTTGCCAACCCCGGCCAGGATTGTTTCAAGATGCGCCGCGCCTGGATTGAACTCCAATGGGCCGACGGCCGGATCGGCTCCTCCGAGATCACCGTGCCGATCTACACCCAGCCGGGCACCTGGAAGTACGCCCAGGGGACGGGCGTCCCCTTCGGCGAGGACATCGCAATCGAGATCCGTTTCCCCTGAGCCGAAAACGGCCGGAAAAACTCCCTACGGCCCGCTCACGATGATTGCCGTCGAGCCCCCGGCTCGGCTCTGGTTCAGCAGCAGTGCGGTGGGCCGCGTGCCGGCCAGCGGTTCGCCGTGGACGACGTTCACAGGGCATTCGGGGGCGGTGCGAACGTGGTTGAGCGTGGGCGGAACCAGCCCTTTGCCCAGTCCCACCAGGCTGGCCACCGCCTCGACCGCCCCGGTGGCGGCGAACAGATTGCCGAAGTAGCTCTTCGGTGCGGTGACCGGCACCGTGTTGAGGGTCTGATGAATGGCCGCCGCTTCGATCCGGTCCGCCTCGACCATACCCAGCCCATCGGCGTTGACGTGGCCGATATCGTGGGGCTCCATTCGGGCCGCGTCCAGCGACCCCCGAATCGCCCGCGCGATGACCTCCTGTTTGGGTCCCCCGCCGGGAGAACGGGCGGCGAAGGCGTTGCTGAATCCGCACACCCGGGCGAGGACCTTGGCACCACGGTTTTCGGCGTGGCGGCGGGTTTCCAGCACGAAGGCCGCGGCGCCTTCGCCGTGGACCGTGCCGTCGCGATCGACCGCAAAGGGACGGCAGGCCGCCGCCGGATCGTCCAGCCGGCCCGACAACTCGTAGCTTTCCTGGCGGGCCCAGATCAACGGGGCCAGCCGCGAACTGGTGCCGCCGGTGATCATCACGTCGGCCTGCCCTCGTTCGATCACCCGGACCGCCTCGGCCATCGCCGCCAGGCCCGAAACCCGCCCCAGCGTGAGCGAGTCGTTGGGGCCCCGGGCATCGCGGCCGATGCCGATGTGGCAGGCGGGCATATTGGGTAGGTATTTCAGCATCCACAAGGGGAACAGCTTGGTCATCGCCGTACCCCAGCGACTGAAGTCGAAACGGCCGTCGACAATGCAACTGCGGTAGGTGTTGACCATGTCGGCCAGGTTGATGGTGATCAGGTCGGCGCCGAAGATCACTCCCAACCGTTCGGGATCGACGGAACCATCGGCCATATCCGTGTCGGTCCATGCCAGTTCGGCCGCCACGTAGCCCATTTGGATATCGCGGCTCATCATCTTGATGTTCTTGCGTGGCTTGACGTATTTTCGGGGTTCGAAATCGCCCACGCGGGCACCCAGTTGCGCTCGCAGGTTGGTGCCTCCAAGCTCTTCCAATCGCCCCACGCCGCTTCGGCCCTCCAGCAGCGAGGCCCAAAACTGTTCCACACTCAGACCGATCGGGCTGACCACGCCCATTCCGGTGATAACGACTTCCCGCATACCCTGGTTGTCCTCATCTGACAGATTTGTGTTGGGATGGACCGGGCAGCAATTTCAGCGATTGCCGCCGGCCCCGGGTTTTTCTTTCGCCGCACCGTTACGACGGTGACTGGCGATCATAAATCCGATAGGTTTTCGTCTTTTTCGCTCCGCCCTTTTCCAGGCTGCCGCGGGAGAACGCGTTCGACTCCAGCACCCAGGAAAACTCCGCCTCTTGAATCCCCCACTCGATCGCCTTGGGAATCAGGCCGCTCAACAGCACCAGCCCGATGCCCTGCAACTGGTACTCCGGAACCACGTTGGTGCTGATCACGCGGACCGCCTTGATTTCTCGTTTCTTTCGCAGCAAAGTCCAAAAACCCAAGGGAAACAGCCGCCCGTCGATCTGCTTGATGCGGGGATTGTAATCGGGCAGGGCGAAGATGGCCCCCACCATCTCGCCTTCGATCTCGGCGGCCACGGCCAACTCGGGCACCAGCATGTGGCGCAACCCCTTGGCCTGGTGGCGAACCTCGCCCTCCGACATCGGCACGAATCCCCATGTATTGCTCATCGACCGGTTGTAGACCGACAAGAACGCGCGAATCTCCTCGTAAAAGCGGGACGTGTCCAGCGGCCGCAGCGTCACGCCGCAATGTTCGATGATCTGGTCGGCGATGGGCTGCAACTTCTCCTGCACCGCCGGAAGCATGTCCACGTGGCCCCAGTAGGCATAAAGGTCTTGGCTCTTGCGGAAGCCGCTGTTTTCGATCAGCCGCTCGTAGTAAGGCGGATTATAGGTCATCATAAAGAAAGGCGACGAGTCGAAACCGTCGATCAACAACCCCACCTCGTGGTTGAGCGACGGATTCACCGGCCCCCGCAGGAGCAAAACATCGCGCCGGGCGAACCACTCGTTCACCGCGTCGAACAGCCCGTCGGCCACCTCCTGTTGGTCGACACACTCGAAGAAGCCGAAGAACCCGCGCTGTTCGTGATAACGCTCGTTGTGCCCAAGGTTGAGGATGGCCGCGATCCGGCCCACGCACTCCCCGTCGCGAACGGCCAGAAACGTTTGCACCTCGTTCCGCTGGTAAAACGGATTCGACGCGTAGCCCACCTGTTCTTTCTGGTGCGCCCTCAACGGCGGGATCCAATAGGGATCGTCCCGGTAGAGGGTCCAGGGGAACTGGAGGAACCGTTTTCTATCACGACGCGAAGAAACCGGGTAAACGCGGACGTCGCCCATGGCAAGTCTGCTCGTAACCTATGCAATCTCGCCAAAACGGCGAGTCATTCAATCCAAGGTACAGGGTGAGTCTCCTCCCACCGAGAGCCTCCGGGAAGGTCGCGGCCAGTCGGAAAAATGGAGAAACCAGGCAGGTTGAGCGGGCATTTACACGAGCTGCCCAGCTCCCGCGGCCGCCCCCCTCCGGCACTCCATCGCCCGGTATTACGTCCACTTAAGAAATTCTAGCCCCCCATTGAGCGGGAGGTCAAGCAGTAGCGGCTGCAATTCGCTCGTCCCGGTCGCCCCAGGTTATCGGGAAACCCGTTTGCCGCCTGCCCCATTTGGAGTAGAATCGTCCCCAGCCGGGGAGCAGCTTTTCGCCAGCTTTGGCCCCGGGCGGCTGCGGCTTGGCCCTCCGCCCCCCCCGCCCGACCGGTCGCGGTCGCGACACCGCCGGTCTATCTTGTATCCTCGGTGTGTCGGAACGACGATGGCCAGTATTCTTGTTACCGGAGCGAGTGGGTTTATCGGCCATCACCTGGTCAGAGCACTCATCGCCCGGGGCGACCGGGTCACCTGCCTGGTGCGGAAAACCTCGGACACCGGGCGGCTGGAACCGCTGGGCGTGTCCTGCATTTCCGGCGATGTGACCGACGCCCAGGGCTTGGCCGGCGCCGTGGCGGGCCACGAGGTGGTGTTTCACCTGGCCGGGCTGGTGAAAGTGCTTCGCCGGGACCAATTCATGCGGGTCAACGCCGACGGCGTCCGCAATCTGGCCGCCGCCTGTGCGGCCCGCGACGCGCCGCCGGTGTTGGTGATCGTCTCCTCGCTGGCGGCGGCCGGCCCGGCCCCGCCGGGCTGTCTCCGCACCGAGACCGACACCCTCGGCCCGGTCTCGAATTACGGGCGGAGCAAGCGGGCGGGCGAATTGGTCGCCGAGCAGTACGGCGGCCGCCTGCCCATCACCGTGGTTCGGCCGCCGATCGTTTTCGGCGAGGGCGACCCGGCCTGCCTGGAGATGTTTCAGACCGTCAAGCGTTGGCGACTGCACTTCGCGCCCACGCTGGTCCCCCAGCCCTACTCGTTCATCCACGCGGCCGACCTGGCCGGGCTATTGATCCTGGCGGCCCAGCGAGGGGAGCGGCTGCCGGCTGAGGCGAAAAGCGGGAACGGCACCGAGGACGCCTCGCCGGACGGCGTCGGCTATTACTTTGCCGACAGCGGCGAGCATCCCACTTTCCACCAACTGGGGCACCTGCTGGGCGCGGCCCTGGGGCTTCGCTTCGTTCTCAGCGTTCCCTCCGGCCCCTTAGTCGTTTGGGCCGCGGCCGCGGTGAGCGATTGCCTCGGTCGCTTGCGGGGTACGCCCTCGTACCTGTCCATCGACAAGGCCCGAGAAGCCAGGGCCGGAAGTTGGGCCTGCTCGGCCGCCAAGGCAAAAGAACAATTGGGCTTCCAGGTGAGCGTCCCGCTGGGCCAACGACTGCGGCAGACGGCCCAATGGTACCGGGCCGAAGGCTGGCTCTAGCGGCCCGCCAACGATCGCCCCGCCTGGCACGCTGTGCGCGGGTGGCCCAGGTTCTTGAACCTGCACCCGGCGGCAGCCGGCAAGAGGTCAGGGGAGCGGGTGGCAACGCTCAGGCGGTGTTCCTATTCGATGGGTGGAGTGATTTGCGCTGACCTCTTGTGGCA
>CAYZWG010000204.1:0-9859 GCA_964481605.1 uncultured Planctomycetaceae bacterium | reverse complement strand
GCGCGCCTGCTTTGGGAGCAGGAAGTCGCCAGTTCGAATCTGGCCGCCCCGACTTGTAAAGCCTTTCGTGACAACGAGTTACGAAAGGCTTCTGTTTCCCCGCGGACCGAAAGAATGGCTTGCTGCGACGTAGCTGCAACGTCGTGAACCCGTCCCCTTTCCTCTTTTCATCGACTACCGCAGCCAGGGGGCGTCCAGGGGGGTCACGTGCTTGGCCGTTACGTGGGGCGCCTTCCGCTCGGGAAGGAACCCGCGAATGCCGCTGATGCCCACCCGGCGGCCCACGTAATACCGCAAGTTCACTCCCGGTGCGGGCGAGACGTAACAGTCGACGTCACCCTTTTCGTCCACCAGGGCGAACCGCGGCGCGCCCGCCTCGGGCGTCACCACCCGGGCCAGCCGACCGCTGCCGTCGAAGCGGTCGTCCGCCGGGGCCGCCGATCCTTCTTGCGGCGAGTCGATCTGCCCGGCTCGATTCCGGCCGAGGGCGGCCAATTGCCGGTTTTCTCGTTCGGTCTCTTGCCGAATGCCGTGGACACGATCGTAACGCTGCTTGATGTCGGCCGATTGGGCAAGCCGATTCATCAGCAATCGTGCCCGCCCCCGCTGGAGCGCCGTTTCGGCTCGGCCCAAGAGCGACTGGGCGCGAATCTGCAACTCCTCCAACGACCACACCGTGGGCTCCTCGGCCAGCATCACGGAAAGCTCGAAGTCGATGTCGCTCAGTTCCCGGGCGAACGATTTCCGCGGCGGGGCCACTCGATCGGCCGCGTCCTCCTTGAGTTCGGGAATTCGAGGTGAAACGTAGGTGACGCTGTCCGACTGTCGGGCTGCCGCCTGCATGATCTCCGATCCCACGGCCGCCGCGTGGACCACCTTGGCCGCGCCGCCACTCGCCTCGTCCGTTGCCGCCGCCGGTTGCACTGCCGGTTGCGCCGCCGGCGATGCAGGTTTTTCAGCCGCCGAAGCGGCCGTGTTTTCCGCCACTTCGGTCCACTGCCGGCGTGACCCTGTCTGGGCCGCATCCAGCCTGTCGGGCTGCCGAGCATCGGGGGCCAGGCCCGGCAACAGGTGCGGCTCGGACCCGGAGGCCTGATCCCGGCCGGTGGTATGCCGCCGGCCAAGCAGGGGGCTCTCTCGGCCGGGCGCCCGGCGAACGCCCGACGTGAGGTAATCCGGATCGACGTACTTGCCATAAATCCAGCGGAACTCACCCGAAGGCGGAGCGATCTTGTACCAGGTGCCGCGGTCGGTGCTCGCTGCAAATCGTTTTTTACCAAGCACTTGGACGATTTCTCCACGGTGCAGACGGACTTGGATCACGTCTCGAACGTCGCTGAACCGGCTGCCCACCCGGGCGGCCACCTGGTCGCCGGTAACGGTCGCCAGGCCGTCCTGGCCCAACTCCAGGTAGCGGCCCGAAATCCAGGCGAAGCTCCCCCCCGGTGGCTTCAGGGCAAGCCATCCTCCCGGATCGCGGCGGTAGACCTCGACCGTATCGCCTTTCTTCAGTTTGGCGGTGGGATAATAGTTCTTGCCCGGTCCGGAGCGGACGTAAACATCGTCGGCCACCACGTAGGCTTTGTAGGGGGTAGAAGGCTCGGCCGCCGCGGAACCGGCGGCGGAGGCGGCAAGGGCTGCCGCGGACCAGCAGAATACGAGCGCATAACGCATCGTTCAGCCCTCCAGAGAGGAGTCGTTCGACGAGACCGCAAGGCACGGGAGGCGCGCCTGATGAGCTAGACCGCCGGCTTTTAGCGAAAATCGCCCTCCGGCTCAAGGGCAATCGGCACCTGACGAGCCGTCGTTCGGGGGACCCCCTGGTGATCTTGCCGGGGCCAGCCAGTAGGCTTCGGCGGGGTCAGCAGCCCCGCGCCGAACAGGACCTCTTGCCGGCTACTGCCGGCGGAGGTTCAAGAACCTGGGCTACCCGTTGCCGCTGGCCCGGGTCGTGACCGACCCGGCTCGCCACATTTTAGCCGAGCGCCGAACGGTGCCTCTTGCCGGCTACCGCCGGCGGAGGTTCAAGAACCTGGGCTACCCGTTGGTGATCCACCGGGGCGGCCTTACCGACTCAGGTCGCCGGCGACTCGGACGGCTTCTCCACGTCGACCGGGCCCGGCATCGCTTCGGGGCCCGGCAGCGTGGGTTGCCGGTTGGCCCGATCCTGGTCCTCGGGCGGCGCTGGGGTGGGCTGCTGTTCGGCCTGTCTGGCGGCGGTCGTCTCCGCGGGGGTCACCGTGGCCAAGGGCCGGCCGCAAGCGTCGATCGGAATCCGGCAGCAGACGGTCCGCGGCTGGTAACACGTGTAAGTCACCGGCACCCGCTTTTCCACGCACCGCGGCACCCGGATCGTTTCCTCGACCGCCACCATCTTGCAGACCCGCACCGGCACCTCTTCCACCCGCTCTTCCCAGACGGTTCGGCAGGTGGTTATGGGCACCTTGCGGACGTGCTGCTCTTCGACCCAGCGGCAGACCTTGACCGGCACCTTGTTTTCCACCCGTTCGACGACTCGCCGGCAAATGGTATACGGCACCTTGCGGACGACCTCTTCCTGGACCATCCGGCAGACCTGGTAAGGCTCCGTGTGGCAGACCTTTTCGCACCGGTAAGTGCAGATTTGGACGGGCACCTGACGGGTGACCACCTTGGGCACCATGGTGGTCTGGGAGACCTGCCGGGCGACGAGGTTCGGTTGCCAGACCTGCTGCGTCTGGTAGCGGCCGGTCGACTCCGGCACCCAATAGAGGCCGGCCCGCTGGTCCACGTAGCGTCCCCGCACCGGATCCCAGGCGTTGGTGCGGGGGACCCAGCGGAGACGGGTCCGCGTGCGTCCCGGCTTGTAGACCGTCTGGTTCTGGTAACAGCCCTGGTCTTCGTACACCGTCCGGCAGGTGGTCACCGGCTGCTGGACCACGCAGCTCTCGTTGCGATAGACGACCTGCGTGACCGGCTTGCGCACCGTCTGGCAGACCTGGCGTTGGTGGGTCTCCCAGACGGGCTTGCAGACGGTCGTGCGTTGTTCCCGCTCGGCCGTCTCCCGCACGTAGCGGACGCGGTCGTAGCTGCAATCCCGCATCACCGTCTCCCAGACCGGTTTGCGCACCGTGTAGTGCTCTTCGCGAAAGCTGGTCTCGCTGACCGGCCGGCCAACCCGATAGCGGCGCTGGTGCGTCTGGGTTTCCCATTGCGGCCGATAGCGAGTCACCTTCCGCTCCTCGCAGACCGTCTGTCGCTCGATCCGGTAGGCGGTCACTTCCTTCTTGTCGTAGACCGTCTGGTAGACGATGCGATACCGCTGGCCGCCGGCGCAGGTCAGGCAGGGCGAGGAGGGAGAGTAGATTTGACCCCAGGCGGGCAAGGCCGCCGAAAGGATGAGGCCGAAAGTCGAAAGGATTCGCGCGCGAGTTTTCATAACACGCCTGCCTTGCCGGCCTCGGTGCCGGTCACGGGTCGAAGAAAGGTTGCGTCCAAAACTCTTCCGCGGCTCCCTCCGCGCGCGGCTTGCGCCCAACACACCTCCTTACGTGAGTCTGCCGAAGAATAGCTCACGCGGCAAACGTCAAGGTTTAACATGGTGCTCCGTCATCGCCCTTACTCGATGGCACACAAGGGGTTAAAAAAATTCAAAAAGTTTGAAGTTTTCTTCGGCCGGTTCCGAGGCACTTGGACGGAAAAAACCCCAAAGCCAAGCCGCCCAACGAGTTGCAGCCACAAGCCGCAAACTCGGCACGATCGCTACACTCGAACGCGCGAGTGGTTTCCGTTGAGGACGCAGCCGCCTCAGGCCACCCAGATCGGGCTGGACCAAGCCATCTGGCCGTTCTTTTCCGTCACGCGAACGTAGTACCAGTCGCCACCCTGGCTTGGCCGGCGACGGTCCTCGAAACGAAACTCGGCCTGGTACTCTCCCGACGCCAGCAGCCGGTGGACGATGTAACTCTCGCTGGTGAACACGCCCGTGAAGGTCACCACGTTGTCCTTGGCCAGGTCGGCCAGCCGGGCCCGAACCGTCTGCCGGCAGGGCTTCTCCAGCTCGACGCTGAGGACGCTGTCCGGTCCGCCTTCGAGTTCGCAGACGATCGCCTTGGTGGGGTCTTCGCCAAAACACTTCACTCGCGAGGTGTAGGACTGCAAACGGATTTCGCCGGGCGAGACCACCCGCAGCCGGTCGCGCAGGTCTTCCTCGAATGGGCCCGACTGGAAGCAAGGGACCGCGCGCAGGAATCGGCCGTTCTCGATGCGGATGGTGGCGTCCCAGCGGCAGGTGTTGCCCAAGTCGAGCGCCGCCCAGGGCCCCCAGCCGTATTGCACGCGGCACTTCGCCCGGCCCGGCAACTTGAGCGGTCCGGCCAGGTGATCCTCGGAAAAGTGGCGGTGGATGACCTTGCCGCCGCGAATCACCTCGACCGAGGCCAGGGCGTCCTCGCCGCGGACACGGACGTCGATCTGGCGGTCGGCCACGAAAGGAAGCTGGGAGCCCATCGGCCGGCCGTTGAGGGTCACGTCGAGCACGATTCGATCGCCGGTGGCGGCGTAGGTGCGTCGGGCTCGAAAGGCCTCGAACAGCGACCCGGCGGAAAGATCGCGTGCCCAGACCCCCAACACGCCCTCGCCGTAGGCCCCGGGATAGCCGCGATGGGAGTCGCTGGAAGCGACAAACCCGAACCGCAGCCCCTTGGCAAGCTGCCGCCCGATGGTGTTGGCCGTGTCGCGGCCGCCCATGCTGTGGCGGATGTAAGGCAGCGGCGCGCCGACGCTCTCGCTGCAACCATGCTCGGAAAAGACCTCCACGATGGGCGACACGGAAGGTCGGAGGTAGTGGAAGTTTGCCCCCCGCCAGCCCTGCTTGTAGGCCACGTGGTGGGGTACGGCCAATGCCCCCTTGGCCTCGGCAAAATCGAGCAGCTTGTCGACGTGGTCGGGCAGAAAGAGGTCGGGCTGGTCGTGGGGAAAAATGGGGCAATAGTCGCCAAACCGGCTGCTGTGCCACTCGTAGCCCAGAAAAGCCACGAACTCGTCCGTGTTGGCCTCCCGCAACATGGCCCTGGTCTTGGGCCAGTGGTCGGCCTGGACCTTGAAGCCGTTGACCCACTTCATCTGCCGATCGCCGGGCATTTTGGGCATGTCGTGCCAGGCGGCGTGGCCGGTGAAGGCGAAGAAGTCGAGATGTTCCCGCGCGTTGTCGATCGACCGCCGCAGCGAGCCCTTGGCGTAGCCTACGGCGTTGTGATTGTGCAGATCACCCCAAAACAGTTGATACCTCGCGCCGTCCGGCTCGCCTTCCGCGTGGGATTCGATTTTCATGCCCGCCAGGATCGCGCCCGCCAGGGATCCGCCCACGAATCGGCGCCGAGTCAGTTCCCCCTGCGACATGTTTTTCTCCCCCATGTTGAAGCTGTAGGGTGGGTGCTCCGCACGCACGCCCTTCACGCTCGGTCCCAAGCTCCAGCTTGGGACCGCATTTCCCCGCCGGCTCCGCTTCGACAGCGAGCAACTGAAACCATGCTCCAGCAGGTTCCCAAGCTGGAGCTTGGGAACCAGGTTGTTAAGTCGGCTGGAACCAGGTCGGCTGGAACCGGGTTGCACTGGCCAACGGCGCACCGCCGACGCCCACTCAACTCCGATCCCGCGTTTCCAGCCAGTGACGCATCGAGTCCATCGACTCCCAATCCGGCTCCTCGGCCACGCCGTAGCCGGGACATTGCAGACTGGTGCAGTCGATCTGCCCATACCGAATGTTCAAAAACCACTCACCGTGGCGATGGACGTACATGCTGGTGTGGTGGCGGGCGATTTGCGCTTTCTCCCTGGGGCTCAACGAGGACAGCCCGAAATGATAGTGATGTCCGTTGCGGTCGCCGTGCTCGATGCCCAGGATCGACTGCGAGACGCAGTCCTCGTGCAGGGGTACGATCGGCAGGCAGGTGAGGTCCTCCCCGCTCAAAAAGGCCTTCTCGCCCCGCGCCTGGTAATAGGCCACCAGCGCCCGGTTCAACAGCGACTTGAAAAATCCCTTGCAGTTTTTGTGGGAGGTGCCGGCGTAGCCGATGGCGTGGGCCTGCTTGAAGGCGGTCAGCGTGCCGTCGGCCTCGTCGATGATCAGCGGCTTCACGCGGCTCAGCCGGCGAACGCCCTGGGCCGCTGCCGGATCGAGCGAACTGGCTCGCGACATCGGCTGCTCGAACCACGCCACCGCGTCGAGCATCTTCGGCAGCCGGCGGCGAACTGCCTCGATAAACTCGCCAAACACCCGCACGTCCGGGAACATCTCGTTGGCGTCCATGGTGATCAGCAGGTCGGGCCCCTTCGGCAGCACGGCCCAAATCCGCTCCAGCCGCGCCAGGTCCTTGCCCGGCTCGCCCTGGAGCTTGATCTTGAAATGGGTCAGCCCGTCGGTGGCCACGTATTCTTCCAGCGTTTCCGGCAGGCCGTCGTTGACCCGCCGGGCAGCCGGCAGATCGGCGTCGACCAACGGATCGGTCAGTCCGATGCAGTGGCGGATGTGGAAATGGGTGACCGGCTGCGAGCCGACGTAGTCGGTCGTTTCCATGCCGGCCAACTCGGGGTGAACCGCCTCCGGCCGAACGCCCAGCCGATCGTGGCGAACCATGCGAAAGAGCGGTTCGCCGGCCAGCCGGGCCACGCCGTCGAGCATCGCCCGCTCCAACAGCGACGAGGCGAACCCGCTGGTGAGGTCGACCTGCGCGGCCTGGCGGCCGGCCTGCTGAATCCGCTTGTAACAGGAGAGCCACTTGTCAAACGGCGTGCCAAACTCCGGCCGCTCCAGGTAGATCTGCCGGGCCCGCTCGATCAGGGCCACCAGGTCGCACAGTTTCTCATGCCGGCTGAATCCGTGACGCTTGTCCAGCCAGCGCACGCTCAGCCGTTCGCCCGAGCAGCCAAAGGTGCGATTGCCCCGCGAGTCGCGGATCATCATCCGCACGTGGCCGATGGGGTTGCTGAGCGGCTTCTTGGGCTTGCCGTCCTGCTTGCCGATGGCGAATTCCATCCTCGGCGGCGGGGTCAGACGGGTGTAGAGGTCGATCCGCTCGATGGTGTACGGCCCGCGGCTTGCGCCGCCGGTCGGCGAGGCCGCCGCCACCCCGGCCAACAGCGGCACGGCGAGCGAGCGACCGACGAATCGGCGGCGGGTGATTTCGTGGTCGGGCATGGACGGGATTCCTCCGCAAGAGGCTTGTCTTCGGCCACCCATGATAGCCGATTTCGTAGCGGCTTGCACGCGGCACTTGCCCCCCAGGGTTGCCCCACAATCCCCTCGGCCGGCACCGCGCCCGGCGCTTGCAATCGGGTCGTTGGGAGGGTAAAAGCCTGAGAGAGTCTGAATCGGAGCAGAACGCCCTGGTTGTTCTTTCAGAAGGCCGCACGGAAACGGGAATCCACCATGAACCGGTTTGCCACGCGGGTAGTGTGTCTGGTGGCCGGTCTGATGCTGACGGCGACGGTGGCGGCCGCCGCGCAAGAGGCCCGGCCGGTCGATCGCGCCGGAAAGCAGGGCCGGCCGAAACGTGGCTGGTGCCGCGAAATGCGGCAACCGGCCGGCACAGCCGGCCCTACGGCAACTGGTGACCAAGGCGGTGGAGATTTCCAAAGCCAATATTCTGGCCTGCCGGCACGGTTCACGAACTGGGCACCCTGTCGACATGGCCTCGATAGGCTGATAACATCGAAAAGCGAGGCTGAGTCCGTGTTTCGCCAAGGGGATTCATGCAGCGGTAGGGTTTCCGGGGAGCACACCATGAAGAGAACATTCCGCCGGACGGCCTTGGCGGTGCCGCGGTTGCTGATCGTGCTGGGACTGGTCTTGACTAGCGCCGGCAGCTTGTCCGCGGCCGAGGCGTTCTTGCCTTTGCGCCTGGGGGAAGTGAAGCCTGAAGGTTGGTTGCGGGCCGTGTTGGAGCGCGACCTGATCTCGGGGTATGCCGGGCACCTGGACGATCTGTTGCAGGACCCAAGCTCGGGAAAGTACCTGTTGCGGCCGGAAAACAACGACTTCGTCACCCGCGCCAACGACAAGGATTCCCGCCATGACGACGCGGGGTTTTCGATTCCGCCGGGACGCCACCGCTGGTGGGATGCCGAGATGATCGGCGACTGGCACGACAGCTTGATACGCGCCGCCTACCTCACCGGCGAACCGACGGCGCGCCAGAAGGCGGACCGTTTTGTCGAGGCGATTCTCAAGTCGCAAGACGATGACGGGTACATCGGAATCTATCCCAAGGGGTTTCGTTTTCACTTCTCCGGACCCGACGCCGAGCTGTGGACACAGCGGTGCGTGATGCTCGGATTGCTCGCCTATTACGAGTTCACGGGCAGGGAAGACGTGCTTGACGCGGTCCAGCGGGCGGTAAAACTGACCATTGGCCAATACGGACCGGGCAAGAAGAACTACTTCGACAACCCGGGGCAGGTGGGCTGCGGGGTTGCTCACGGCCTGATGTTCCTCGACGTGCTGGAGTGGCTCTATCGGTTGACCGGCGACGACGCCTATCGCCGCGCGGCGCTTTCTCTCTACGACGATTACAACGCGTCGACCTTGGTCAAGAACCGGGACGCGCAACTTGCCAGGCTACTCGATCCGAAGAGTCGGCTGAGCGGGCACGGCCCGGACGTGATGGGATTCCTGCGTGTTCCCTTGCTGTGCTATTACCTTTCCGGCAAGCAGGTTTACCGGAAAGCATGGGAAAACGCGATCCTCAAAACCCGGCACCATCTGGGCGTGGGCGGCTCGCCCTTGTCCGGGCAGGGCGAGGAAATCAAGGAGACGGGCCAGACGCCGGACATGCCCTACGAGTATTGTTCGACTTTCTACCTGATGCACTCACTGACTTGGGCCATGCAGAAGACGGGGGAAGCCCGATACGGCGATATGTTCGAGCGGGCGCTGTTCAACGCGGCGCAGGGAGCGCGATTCGCCAACGGCAAGGCGCTGACCTACTATTCCGCCGACCAGCGGCTGTGGGTGAGGCAAAAGCCGCCCGAGGGCCAAGGCAATCACCGTTACATCTACACGGCCGCCTTTTATCCGTCCTGCTGCCACGACTCCGGGGCTCGCGTCTATCCCTATGCGATCTCGGCCCTCTGGATGCGGAGCCGAGGTGAGGACGGCGACGGCTTGGTGGCCACGCTTTACGGGCCCAGCCGCGTCACCGCGAAGATCAACGACACCACGGTGAAAATCCTGGAGAAGACGGGTTACCCCTTCTCCTTCGAGGTCGAGTTCTCCGTGGAGACCAAGCGGCAGGTCGAATTCCCCTTGCGCCTGCGCGTGCCGTCCTGGTCGGCGGAGCCGGAGGTAACCGCTGCCGGTGCCGTGGTGACACGGGATGCACGAGGCTTTCTCGTGGTAGCCAAGAAATGGCAGACCGGCGACACGGTGCGTTTGACGCTCAAACCGACGATTCACGGACTCACGGCGGTCGATGGCACGACGGCCGTGGCCTATGGACCACTGGTCTTTTCACTGCCGATCCCGGAAAAGACGGAGATTGTGCGGCGGTTTCCTCCGGTGGGTCCCCACGGCCCGGGCGATTTTTGCGCCTACCAGTATGACCCGGCCGACCTGGCCTTCGCCAAACGGCCGTTGAAACTCATCGCCGACAGGCCCGGCTTCGGCTTCCGCGTGGTCGAAGACGCGGACGGCGATCCACGCTATCCGTGGGATCGCCCGCCGCTCGTGCTCCGCGGCCGGATGATCGGGGCCGGCGGCCGACCCGAGTCCGTGGTCCTTCTTCCCATGGGCTCCACGCTCCTGCGACGAACGTTCTTCGACGTGGTTAAGGGGGAGTAGCACGATCTCGGCGGCGGGCCACGCTCAATCGGCAAGCCACCG
>CAYZWG010000203.1:0-9864 GCA_964481605.1 uncultured Planctomycetaceae bacterium | reverse complement strand
GTGACGTTTGAGTTTTGAGTTTTCCAAGCGCGTGGACCGGCTCGCGACCCGGCATAGTAGCTCCATCCAGAAACAAAAACGGGATGAACGGCTTTCATCAATAGCAGAGATTTTCGTCACCCCAGGGCGAGGCTCCCGCTCTCGCCGGGAAATCAGGGTGAACGCCGCCCCCACGGCTCGGCAGGAGCCTCGCCCTCCCAAAACGGCGTCAGCTTTGGGCGCGCTGCGCCTGCCACAGGCCCAGGCGGTGGAGCACCTGTTCAGGCCGTGCCGTGCCGGTCGTGGCCAACTGCTCGACCGTGATCGAGGCGACCAGGTTGCCCACCAGCGCCGCCTCGGGCAGGGTTGCGCCGGCGGCCAGCGCCAACACGGTCCCCGCGGTGGCACTGTCGCCGGCCCCGGTGGGGTCGACGGGACCCTCCACGCGAACGCCCGGCACGAGGGTCGGCTGGGGGTCGCTAACGATCATCCCTTGGCTGCCCCGGGTGACGCAAATCGGTGCCCGGGTTTGCTGCCGCAAGACGGCCAGGGCATCGAGAAGGCGATCGGTTTCGATTTGGCGGCCCGGCGGCGGGTTGTCCATGCCCACCGCTTCAAATTGGTTGGGCTTGATCATCACGTGGCGGAACTGGCGGATTCGCGTGCGGCTGTCCGCCCAGAAAACGACGTTGGGCCGGTCCGCTGCCCGCTGGGCCAGGGCCCGGCGAACCGCGCTGGTGAGCACCCCGCACTCGGCCTCCTCCACCTGGTCCATGGCGATCACGGCGTCGACCTCATCCAGCAAGGCGTCCAGCGAGGCGATCATCCGCAGCACCAGCGGCCGCGGCGTGGGCAGCCGGTTTTTCGTGTCGTAGCGGTCGTGCTCGCCGGCGAGGCTGGGGTCGTCGGTGTCGCGGGGCTTGAGGTAGGTGGGGGTCATCCGCTCCGGCGTGCGGTGGAGATGGGTGGTTGAGCAGCCCAGCCCGCGGAGGTCGTTGTCCAGTTCGTAGCCCTGGCCGTCGTCGCCGGCGAAGCCCACGGCGTGCATCCGGCCGGCCCCCAGGGCGGCCAGGTTGCAGACAATCGTGCCCGCCGCCCCGGGGCTGTGCCGCACGGAAACCACCTGGTGGGCCGTCTTCCCCGTCTCGATACTCGTTTCCGCCAGGCGGGGATCGACGTCGAGGTACTTGTCGAGAAAGAAGTCGCCGATCACCGCCACCCGCAGGTCGCCGAACGCGGCGAGAATCTCGACCAGGCGACGTTGGGGCATTTCCGTCAACGTTTTCATCGGCTTCCCCCGTGGATCAGGTGGATTCATCCGCCGGCCGGCGGGGCCCCGCGCACAACGTCGGTGGATTCACTGGCTAGGCTGGTCCTTCGTCCCAAAGGTAGGCCGCCAGGGCGCGATAGTCGCGGAAGTCGGCAATCACCAGGTCGGCCCCCACGCCGATCAAGCGGTCGCGTTTCCAGGGATCGGGCTTGCCGCTGCGGCCCGATTCGTCGCTGGCGACGGCCACGGCGGTGCCGCCGACTTCCTTGATGTTTTGAATCTCCACGTAGCCGTCGCCGAACCCCACCAGCGAGTCGCCCGCGATGCCGTGCTGCTGGAGAATCCGCCGGATCACCATGGCCTTGGAAAAGGCCTTGTAGTCGTCGAGCGCGCCGTACACGTGGGGGCCGAAATAGACGTCCAGTCCCAGCAGCTCGACCTCTTCCTCGACGTAACGCTGGTCCGTGCCGCTGGCCAGGTAGAGTGCGGCGCCCCGGCGCCGCAGTTCGTCGAGTAGTTCGAGCGAAGAGGGCACCAACATCTCGCCGGCCGGGGTGCGACCCGTCCGCAGGGCCTCCCGGCGGCCGCGGATCCGCTCCATCAGGCGGTCGTGGTATCTCTGCTTGTAGGCCAGCGGCGGTTCGGGCCGGCCCCCACGCTTGTCCACTTCCTCCGCCAGGCGGATCATCTGGTAGATCGTCTGCTTGCCGTTGAGCTCCATGATGAAATCGCTCACCAGGCGGCGAAGCTGCTGGGGGGATTCCCCGCTTGAGGTGGCCGCCAGGACCTCCACCATCATCGGCACCATCACCTCCGGCCAGCCCTCGCGGATCAGGCTCAAGGTGCCGTCGAAATCGAACAGCACGTGCTGGGGCGGGCAGCCTCGACGGGGCGGGCGGATAATTTCGATCCCCGTGCCGGGGAGAAATTCCGTGGGGCCCACCTGGGCGACCTTGCGGCGATAGTCTTCTTCGTATTGTTCCATGGCTACCCGACCACCCCCACCGCCCGAACCGGCGAACCGTCGCGTCCTTGCAGGTTGAGGGGAAATCCGATCCAGGTGAAGTGGCTGGTCAGCCGGGCGAGGTTGGTGAGGCCCTCGACCAGCACGGTGCCGGCCCCCAGCAGCAGGTGGTGGCACTTGGCCGCGTCGGTGGTGCTGGGCGTGGGCAGGTCCATGCCCAACAGCCCGATCCGCCTCGCCGCGATCCACTCGGCCGCCTCGACGGTCAGGGAGGGCAAATCGGTGAAGTACTCCGGCCTGCCTGCCATGGCGGACCAACCGGTGCGAAAAATCACCTTGCCCCCGGGGAGGAACGCATAGGCGCTGGCCCGAAATCGCTCCACCGTCAGCGGGGTGCCTGGCTGGAGGGTCCCTCCGGGGGCCAGATCGACCAGACGGGCCGGCCCATAAAACTGCTCCAGGGGGAGCCGATCCAGCGGCAGGCCGTCCGGCAGGAAATGCAACGGAGCGTCCAGGTGGGTGCCGTGGTGGGTGCTGAGGCAAACACGGCTGGTGAGATACCCGTGCGACTGGTAGGAACAATGGGTCGTGACCTCGATGGGCGGATCGCCGGGAAAGCCCGGCTGCCCGTCGACCAAGGGAAAGGAGAGGTCGATCAGTCGCGGCATGTTCGACTCCGGTGGTGGGACCTGCGAGGCAGCGGTGTTTGCCAAGTGCATCCGCGGCCCCCCATGGTAAGCAAACAACCAGGTGTGCAAAAGAGGGCCGGCCGGCGTGCGGGATTCCAAGGTGTCCGGTTTTTGGCAGCCGCCGTGGCGAAAAAATTGTCGCCGATTCCACGCGGGGGGGCCTCCGTCCGGGTTTTCAGAATCCCGCCGAACGGACGAAGTCCGCCGGCGGCGCCGGTCCAGGGGATCGGCGCCGAGCACTGGGCGTTGCGGTGCTCTGGCGGCGGGCGCGGGTCCGCCAAACTCCCCTGAGGCAAGGGAAACGGATTCGCGTCGCAAATCCGCGGCGTTTTTTCTGGTGGGGGCGAGAAAACCTTATCGCAAAAGACATGTTTCTGCGTGGCTTGACTCCCCCGCGGCCGGGCGGAGAATTCCACGCCGCCCCAACCGTTGGGCAAAAGGGCCTCTGGCGGACGATGGCGATTTCCCCCCCGGCGAGATTGAGTAAGGAGAAACTTGATGACGCGGTTCCTGATGCTTACGTTTTTGCTGGTTTCGGCCGTCACCGTGGCCGGTTGGATGAGCGCCGACGAGCCGGGCGACACAACCCGTCCGCTCACCTCGCAGACTGCCTTGGGGAGCGGCTCCTCGGCCCCGTCCGCGGCGGGTGGCGCGTGTTGCGGCCAAGCCGCCGAAAGTCTCGCGGCGGCCTCGACCACCGGCGCCCAGGGAGCCTGCTCGGCCGCAGGGTGCTCCCCGGGTGGTTGTTGTGGAAAAGAGCCGGGATGCTGCTCCGCAAAGGTGGAAGCCAAGCCGGCGTCGCTTTCTCAGGAAGCGGGCGGTTGTCCGGGCGGGGTTTGCCCGGCCACCGGCCAGACGGCCGCCTCGGCCTGCTGCCGGGACACGGCCGCGGGTGGTTGCTGTGGAAACAAGCCGGCTTGCTGCGGGAAGACGGCCGGTTGCGGTGCGAAGGGCGACGCCAGCGTTGCCGCCGAGGACCGGTCGGAGGCGACGTTCCAGTTGGTTTCGGCGGCAGCCGAGGGCTCCGACACGAGGAGCAAGAAAGAGAAAGGGCCCGAACTGTTCTGTCCGGTGACGAACAAGCCGGCCAAGAAAAGCGTCTTCGCCGAGTACAAAGGGGGCAAGGTCTACTTTTGCTGCGCGGGTTGCAATGGCAAGTTTGCCAAGCACACGGAGAAGTTCGCCACCAAGGCAAACTACCAGTTGGTGGCCTCGGGGCAAGCCAAGCAGAAGGCCTGTCCGCTGTCGGGCAACAAGTGCAATCCCCAGGTGACGTCGAAGGTGGGGGACGTGAAGGTCGCCTATTGCTGTGAAAAGTGCAAGTCGAAGGTGGGGAAGGCTTCGGCCGAGCAGCGGCTGGCGATGGTCTTCAGCGATGCCGCCTTCGAGAAGGCATTTGAGATCAAGAAGGAGAAGAAAAAGGAAGAGAAGTCGTCCTGAATCCTCGCCGGGCGGGTCGTGCCAGTCGACAGCGTTTGGTGCGGGGTCGGGAGACCCGCACACAACATGTCGGTGACGGGTGGCTTGAAACGGGTCCCACGGTGGGAATGCTCATTGGCCGTCTACGTCGTGGAGATCGGCCTTTTCGTCCCCTCCCGGTTGTGGCCGTGTCCCAAAGGGAATTTGGGGCGCGGCCCTCCTTTTTTTGCCGGCTCGTGGCGTTCGACCAGGTCGGCCAATAGATCGAAGGTCCGATCGGTGGCCCCGAGTTGGCGGAGCACGAGTTGCCGGGCGTGGTGGCCCAGGCGGTGCCGGTACGCCTCGTCTCCCAGGCAGCGGCTCACAAAGCGGGCCAGTTGGCGGCCATCGCCAACCACCACCGCCGCGTGTTGGGCGATCATCGCGGCCACCACGTCGCGAAAGTTGGCCGTGTTGGGCCCGAACGAGACGGCGGCCCCGTAGCCGGCGGGCTCGATCATGTTTTGCCCCCCGCGACGGCCCATGCTGCCGCCCACAAAGGCGATCTGGGCCGTGCCCCACCAGGCGGCCAACTCGCCCACCGCATCCACCAGCAGCACCTGCCAGTCGTCCCCGGCCGGCGAACTCTCCAGGCGGCTGCGGCGTTGGTAGCGCAGGCCGGAAGCCTCGACGAGCCGAGCCACGGCCGGAAAACGGTCCGGGTGGCGGGGTACGAGAATCAGTCGCAAACGCGGCCAGCGGGAGACCAGTTGGCGGTACACCTCCAACGCCAGGGCCTCTTCCGGCTCCTGCGTGCTGCCGGCCAGAAAAATCAGGTCCTCGTCGGCCAGTCCGGCCAGGCGGCCCAGCCGCTGCGTGTCGGCGTTGGCGCGATCGGTCCGGGCGCCGTCGAATTTCATCGAACCGGTGACCACCAGGTTCGCCGGGGGCGCTCCCAGCCGGCGAAAACGCTCGGCGTAGGTTTCGTTCTGGACCGCCACCAGATCGATGCGCTCCAGCAGCCGGGCCACCAGGGGGCGAATCCGGCGGTAGCCGCGGGCGCTGTGCTCGCTCAGCCGGCCGTTGACCACGGCCACCCGCGCGGCCTGTTGCTTGGCGGCCAGAATCAGGTTGGGCCAGAGTTCCAGTTCGCTGAGCACGAGGAGGCGGGGGCGGATGCGTCGCATCGCCCGGCGGACCGCCCAGGAGAAATCGAGCGGGCAATAGAAGACGGTCAGTTGGGGGTATTTTCGCTTGGCGAGGTCCATCCCGGTGATGGTGGTGGTGGAGAGCACGCACTCCCAGTGGGGCCGGGCCAGGGCGATTTTTTCTAGCAGGGGGGCCAGCAGATTGACCTCGCCCACGCTCACGGCGTGCAGCCAGAGGCAGGTCCGATCGCCCTCGCGGCGGGGCACCCATCCCAGCCACTTAGCGGCGAATCCCCGGCGGTACTTTCCCTTGCGAATCGACTGCCAAACCAGCCACGGCAGGGCGGCGACCAGCGCCAGCAGGTAGACCAGATTCAACAGGTAGGGCACGATGGGATTCCTTTCCCCGGGGGGCTTAGCCCAATCGGCGATCGTGGATCAGCGATCATCCGGTCTTTCGCATACAGCAACTCTTGAACTTCTTTCCGCTGCCGCAAGGGCAGGGATCGTTGCGGCCCACGCGGGCCGCGCGATTGCGGATCGGTTCCCGCTTCTGGTCGGCTTCCGATGCGTCGATGGCGGCCTGCTGTTGCTGGGCAATTTCGGAGGCATCCTGGTGGATTGCCTCGGCCTCCGTCCAGGTGGAGCCGATGAAGCCCTCGTCGAGTTGCTCCATGCGGAAGATGAGGTCGGTCACCCGCTCCCCCACGGAGGTCCACATGGACTCGAACATCCGCATCCCTTCCCGCTTGTATTCCACCTTGGGGTCGACTTGCGCGTAGCCCCGCAGTCCCACGCTGGATCGGAGGTGGTCCATCACCAGGAGGTGGTCTTTCCAGGCCGTATCGAGCAGTTGGAGGACCAGGGCCCGTTCCATCTTTCGCATTTCCGGCCGATAGCGATCCTCCACGGTTTCGCTCAGGCGGTAGTCCAACTGGGTCCGATTCATGGTGGCCATTTCGTCGGCCGAGAGTTGCACGTGCAACTCCGTCTGGAGCCACTCGGAGAGGCTTCGCAACTGCCCGTTGGATGTCGCCGCGGGGGGGGGCTCGTTGTCGTCGAGTTGGCCCTCGAACAGCTCGTCCACGCGTCGTCGGGCTTCCTTCAGGGTGGCTTGGGCCTGATCGGCGCAGGTACGGCTGTGCTCCACCAGGAGGGCGTGGATTTCATGGCGCTGCTTGTTTTTCAGGTCGTCGCTGGAGAGCTCCACGCCGAAGCGTTCCTTCGCCCAGGCGGCCAGCTTCTGGCGATCGTAGCGCTTGTGGCCGCCGGCGTCGCGCATGGTGAAGTGGTAGAGTCCGGCCATGACCGGGAACTCGATTTCTTTTTCGTGATAGGCCGCCTCGGCGCGGCGGCGAATGAGTTCCTTGATCTCCACCGGTTCGAGCGAGTCGATTTCCTCCAGATCGAGTTTCAGGCCGAACTTGTGCAGCACCCAGGCGCACGTCGTGCGGAGGCCGAAGTCGGGCGAGAGAAAGCGGGCGCCTTCGCGGAGGTCGATTTTCTCGATGGCCGCGTGTGCCCTCTCGATGAGCATTTCCGCCACGCCTTCGTGGCCGACCTTCTTCAGGTCGCGATCCCGCAGGTTGGTGTGCCAGCGGGTGTTGGCAAACTTGGCCAATGCCTGCCAGTTCCATTCCTTGGGGTCGACGTCGTCGGGAAGGTTTTCCTCGATCGCGTCCAGCACCTGGCCCTCGGCGGCCCTCTGCGCGGCGTCCTTGGCGTAGGACTCGGCCACGCTGATATCCATATCGCGAAAATCGCGGGGGTCCAGCTCCGTGGCGAGCATCTTGCCGGCCCACTGGGCGAAGGTTTCCGGGCCGTAGTCCTTGGCCAGGAACTGGCCCAGGTGGTGATCGATTTGGCCTTCGATCATTTCCAGGATGAGTTGTTTGCAATCCGTGCCGTCGAGGATTTTCTGCCGGTAGCCGTATACCCGCTTCCGCTGCTCGTCCATCACTTCGTCGTATTCGAGCAGGTTTTTACGGACTTCAAAGTTTCGCTCCTCGACCTTCTTTTGCGCGCCTTCGACGCGTCGAGAGACCATCCGGCTTTCGATCGCCTGACCTTCTTCCATTCCCAGCCGGGTGAGGATATTCTTCACCCACTCGCCGGCGAAGATTCGCATCAAGTCGTCTTCCAGGGAGAGGAAGAACCGGCTGGAGCCGGGGTCGCCCTGGCGGCCGCAGCGTCCGCGAAGCTGGAGGTCGATTCGGCGGGCTTCGTGGCGTTCCGTGCCGAGGATGTGGAGGCCGCCCATTTCGGCCACTTCGCGGCCCTCGGCCTTCATTTTTTCCTGCTGTTCGATCTCCTCCACCAGCGCGTCCCATTCCTCCTGGGGAACGTCCAGCCGGGTGGCGTACTTCTCTTGCAGTTGGGCCCAGGCCAGCGCTTCCGGGTTGCCCCCAAGGACGATGTCCGTACCGCGGCCGGCCATGTTGGTGGCGATCGTCACGGCCCCTTTTCGCCCTGCCTGGGCCACGATTTCCGCTTCCCGCTGGTGATGCTTGGCGTTGAGCACCTGGTGGGGGATACCCTTCTTGTCGAGCATCTTGGAGATCAGCTCGCTCCGCTCAATGGAGACGGTTCCCACCAGGATGGGCCGGCCCCGGCGCTCGATTCGCCGGATCGACTCGCGGGGGATTTTTTCCCGCTGTTTGGATCCCTTGGGCATGAACTCGACGGTGTCGTCATCCTCTCCGTGGATGATGCCCCACCGCTCTTGGCCGGAGTCGAGCAGCAGCACGTCCCATTTGTGAATCCGCTCGATTTCCTCCACGATGGCGATATGCTTCTCCCGTTCCGTGCGATAGATCACGTCCGGGTTGTTGATTCGCCTGAGCACCCGGTTGGTGGGAATGGCAATCACGTCGAGCCCGTAGATTTTCCAGAACTCGGCCGCCTCGGTCATGGCCGTTCCGGTCATCCCGCTGATCTTGTCGTAGAGCTTGAAGAAGTTTTGCAGCGTGATCGTGGCCAGCGTCTGGTTTTCTTCCTTGACGCGGACACCCTCCTTGGCCTCCACCGCCTGGTGCAGCCCGTCGCTCCAATTACGGCCCGGCATCAGCCGCCCGGTGAACTCGTCGACGATCACCACCTCGCCGTTCTGGATCACGTAGTTGACGTCGCGCTTGTAGAGGTGGTGGGCCCGCAAGGCGTTGTCGATCAGGTGGGGCCATTCCATGTGGCCGGCCGTGTAGAAACTTTCCACTCCGGCCAGCTCCTCGGCCCGGCGAACGCCGTCGTCGGTGAGGTGCGCCGAGTGCTCTTTTTCGTTGACCTCGAAGTGCAAGTCGCGCTTGAGTTGGCGGGCGATGCGGTCGGCCTGGCGGTAGCGGCTGACGTCGTCGTGGGCAGGCCCCGAGATGATCAGCGGGGTTCGCGCCTCGTCAATGAGGATGTTGTCCACCTCGTCGACGATGGCGTAGTGCAGAGGGCCTTGCGACTGCTGCAATTGCTTGGGATAGTGGGGGTCGTTTCTGGCGGCCGGGCGCATGTTGTCGCGAAGGTAGTCGAAGCCGAACTCGTTGTTGGTTCCGTAGGTGATATCGCAGTCGTAGGCCGCCTGCCGCTGGTCGGTGGGCATGTTGCTTTGGATGGCCCCGATGGTCAGTCCCAGCGACATGTGCAGGGGGCCCATCCATTCCATGTCGCGGCGGGCCAGGTAGTCGTTGACGGTGACCACGTGAACGCCCTTGCCCTCCAGCGCGTTGAGATAGGCCGGCAACGTGGCCACCAGCGTCTTTCCCTCGCCGGTGACCATTTCCGCGATGGCGCCGCTGTGAAGGACCATTCCCCCCATCAGTTGCACGTCGTAATGCCGCATTCCCAGCACCCGCCGGCCGGCCTCGCGGCAGACGGCGAAGGCATCGGTGAGCAGGTCGTCCAGGGTCTCGCCCGCCGCCAGACGCCGCTTGAATTTCTCCGTCTGCTCCCGCAATTCCGCGTCGGTCATTTCCTGGTAATAGGACTCGCGGGCGTTGATCGCCTCGACCCGCGGCTGGAGTTTGCGCAGGTATCGTGCGTTGGACGATCCGAAAACCGCGGTCACCCCGCGCTCGATCTGCCGGGTGAAAACGTTGACCCCGTCGGCAAAGACGTCAAATACGCGTTCGAGAACTTCCATGGCGATTTGGGGAGGGGCTTGGGGAGGGCAGAACGACACCGCCCGAGCCACCGGCGGTCTCTCGCCGGGGTGGCCGGTAAACCCTGCGGAAAACACAAAGCGTTACGCTTACACAGTTTATCGAACCGGGCCCGGCCGGTCAATAATGGATGCCCGGCGGCAGGAAGGTCCGCCCGCGGCACGGCTTCGCGGGGATTCTTCTCCAGTGCCGCGGACCGAGACACGAATCACGGCGGGCGGGTGCAGGAACGGACTTTTTTTGCAGGGCGGCAGCTAACGATGGGGGAAAT
>CAYZWG010000202.1:6633-9876 GCA_964481605.1 uncultured Planctomycetaceae bacterium | reverse complement strand
CACGGAGTTCGGCGCAGGTCTCCCGACCCCGCCGAAACCGCCGACCACGGAGTTCGGCGCAGGTCTCCCGACCTCGCCGAAACCGCCGACCGCAGGTCTCCTTTAGACGGGTAGCTTATTTCCCGGAACTTGCCTAACGCCGGCCGTGCCGGCCCTCGTTGGTTTGCCGCCGGGCAAAAACCGTATCGGAACCCCGAGAAATGCCGAAACTCCTGGCTATCGATTGGGACCGGCACGAAGCCCGATTCGTCGTCGCCTCGGTCACCCACCAACATCTCAAGGTGCTCCAGGCCGAGGCCGTGCCGCTGGAGACCGTCTCCGACGGGGCGAACCGTATGCGGGTCGACCTGGCCGCGGCGCTGGGGGCGAAGGCCTCGCGCAAGGTGCTGGGCCGGGTCAGAACCCTGGTCGCCATCGACCGCGGCAGCATCGAGCTGCTGCAGATGACCGTCCCCCCGGCCGCGGACAAGGAGCTGCCCGACCTGGTGCTCAACCAGGCGATGCGGGAATCCCCCTCGATCAGCGAACACACGGCCCTCGACTTCCTCGTCACCGGCGACGACCCCAGCCAGCCGCGCGAGGTCGAGGCGATGGCCCTGGCCTCGGACGCAATGGAGCGGCTGACCGCCGGCTGTGCCGAACTGGGACACAAGCCCGCCCGCATGTTGTTGCGCCCCTTTGCCTCGGCCTCCCTTTTGCTGCACGCCGCCAAGGCAGTCGAGCAGCCCTGCCTGCTGGTCAACCTGGTGGCCGAGGAGGTCGACCTGACCGTGTTGGCCGGCGGAAAAGTGGCCTTCTCGCGAACCGCCCGTCTGCCCCGGGGCGACGATCCCTCGGCCACGCTGCGGCGCGTTGTCGCCGAGGTGGGCCGAACCCTGACCGTGGCCCTGGAGCAATCGTTCGGCCCGGAAACGATCGAGCGGGCGTACGTCTTCGGCTCGGCCGAGGAACACCGGCCGCTCGTCGAGGAACTGGAAACCCGCTTCGAGTTGACCGTCCAGCCATTCGATCCCTTCCAGGCGGTGAGCGTCCGCCGCAAGGCGATTCCCCCCGCCCCCGGCCGGTTCGCGGCGTTGTTGGGCATGTTGCTCGACGAGGTCCAGGGCCCCCGCCACGCCGTCGATTTCCTTCACCCCCGCCGACCTCCCAAGCCACCCAACCGGGCCCGATTCGCCGCCTCCGTGGCGGCCCTCGTGCTCATCGCGGGGACGGGAATCTGGTACTGGCAGTCGGGCGAGCTGGCCCAGTTGGACTCCCAGATCGCCGACCTTCAGACACAGTATGCCGACCGCAAGCAGTTGGCCAAGCGGGCGATGGTGGAGCATCGCGTCTACACCGCCGTGGCCGCCTGGCAGGCTTCGCAGATCGACTGGCTCGACGAAATGCGCGATCTCTCGCTGCGGTTTCCGCCGGGCAAGGACGTGGTCGTGCTGCGGATGTCGTTGGCGCCCGGCCGTCGCGGCGGCGGCAGCGTGGTCTTCAACGGCCTTGCCCGCGACCCGAAGATCGTCACCCAGATGGAGGCCGCGGTCCGCGACTATTACCACGACGTGCGGAGCAAGCGGGTGCAGGAACGGGGAACCCAGCAGAGCTACGCCTGGTCGTTCGAGACATCGATTTCCGTGGCGCCGCGTCCCCTCCAGGACTACCTCGCCCACCTGCCGCCGCCCGCCGGCGCGACCCCCGCCGCGCTGGCCGGCTCTGGTGCCGCGCAGGCCCAGCCAGATGCCGGCCCGGCCCAGTCGTCGACCGCCTCGGCCCCCGGTCAAACGGGCTCCGCCACGGCGGCCGGGGCTACTGCGAAAACCTCGCCCTCGCTATCCACCTCGCCGCCCGCCGCCCGAGGACCCGTCCAGGCCGCCGCCGGCGCCTTGCCCCAGCCCGCGCCCCGGACGGCCGGCTCCGCTGCCCAGGGAGGCCAACCGTGAACCCCCGGCGGAAGAAACTCCTGCTGGCCGCCCTGGGCATGATCGCCGTGCTCTACGGAGGCGACTGGGCGCGGCAGAACCTGATCGAAAAGCCCAAGCAAGACCGCCTCACCACGATCGGCGCGCTGGAGGCGAATATCCAGAAACTCGATAAGCAGATCGCCGTCGTTCGCCAGGAATCTCAGTGGCTCCAGTTCTGGGAGTCGCAGTCCCTGCCCTCCGACACGGAGGTGGCCCGATCGCTCTACCAGGCGTGGTTGCTGGAGTTGGCCGACTACGTCGGTCTGAGCCGGCAAACGGTCAACTCCAGCGAGCCGGTCAACCACCAGGGCAGGTTCTCCTCGATCACCTTCAGCCTCCGCGGCGTGGGAAATCTCGAACAGTTGACGAAATTCCTCTTCGAGTTCTACAACGCGGGCCATTTGCACCAGGTCCGCTCGATCAGCATGACGCCCATTTCCAGGACGAACGATCTCGACTTGGGCATCACCATCGAGGCCCTGGTGATGCCCCGGGCGACCCGCCGCGACCGGCTCAGCACGCAACGGGTCTATCGGCTGGCCTCGGCCGCCTTGGACGACTACCAGCCCATCCCCCAGCGCAATCTTTTTGCCGTCGGCGGCGGCGGCAGCGCCGACCCCACCAATCACACCTACCTCACCTCGATCACCTACGTCGGCGACCGGCCGGAGGCCTGGTTCACGCTCCGCACCGGAAACACCGTACTCAAGCTTCGCGACGGCGATCAACTTGTCCAAGCCGGCGACAAGATTCTCAAGCTCCGCGACGTCGACGATCTCCAGCGGCTCCGCTTCGACGGCCTGCGGGACGAAATCGGAAATCTCAGCGAGATTCAACGCGGAAGCGTGTTGGTCCGCTGGTCCGGCCACCTCTGGCAGCCGGCCATCAACGCCAACGGCGACGCCGTGGAGTTTCTCGCATTCGCCCAGCCGCTGAGCGAGATCGGCACGGTGAGCGAAATCGGCAATCTCGACCTGGTGCTGGAGTCCGACGGCGAGCGGTGGCTGTTGACCATCGGCGACAACCTGGCCGAGGCCTTCGCCCTGCCGCCGGAGTTCTAATCCTCCCCCGCCCCCTCGCCAACCTGGTTCCCTCAGCAACCTGGTTTCCTCAGCAACCTGGTTTCCTCAGCAACCTGGTTCCCTCAGCAACCTGGTTCCCAAGCTCCAGATTCGTAGGGTGCGTGCTCGGCACGCACGCAGGAACTACGCCGGCGCATCGCGTGGGTGCAGAGCACCCACCCTACGGAATGCTTGCACGGCTGGCGGCAGCCGGCAAGAGGTCGGCCAGCGGG
>CAYZWG010000202.1:0-6533 GCA_964481605.1 uncultured Planctomycetaceae bacterium | reverse complement strand
GCCGGGTCGGCGGGAGCCTCACCCTCCCAACTCGGCGGGAGCCTCGTCGTTGCCGGCCGGCGTGCGGGGCTCGCTACCGTAGGGCCCGATCGATTCAAACGCCTCGAAGTCCTCGAGCTTGGCCGATTCGAGCAACCGGCGGCCGAACGCGCGGTTAATGCGGACGCGAATCCGCCGCCCCATCACTTGGGAATCGACCAGGTCGGCCGCGCGGCAGTCGCGAATCGTGAGCATCACCTGTTCGCGAAACGACTGGTAGTTGTTTTGCATGAACTGCTCGAATTCGGCCCGGTCGGCGCAGGTGGTCATTCCCTCCAGGTGGAAGTCGAGCGTGATCGTGGTCTCCGTCAAGGCGTCGAATCGGCCCACCCGAAAACTCCCCAGCTTGGCATAGCCGGAATCGCGATAGGCCAACTCGCCCGAGCGAAAGGCGGCCGCCGCCTCCGAGGTGGTCCGCCCGCCGATGGCCCCGATCAGGCCCTCGCGCGGGGCACCGCCCAGCCACCCGCGCCACGTGCGGCGACTGGCGTAGGCACCGTAGGCGGCCACCGAGACCAACACCAACACCAGCGACGCCACGGCCCCCACCACCAGCACCGCTTGCAGCCGCTGTCGCCGCGCGCGGTCGTGGACCACCTTCGAGCGATCGCGTTGGGCCGGTCGGTTTGCGGCGGTCATCATGTGATGCCCTGTCCAGCGGAATAGCCAATGCGGATGGTCCTGGCATAGCACACAAGAGGGGATCGGCCGCGGAGTGTTCCCCCGCCGGTCCATCTCAAGTGTAGTTCACGCCCGACCCCTGCACCGGCGGCGGGGCCAAGCGTTGCCGGCAGGCCCCCGTCGGGCGCGGTCCCGTTCGCCACCGGGCCGGTTCCCCGCCGCGCTGGACACGCCCCCGGCGGTCTGTTGTAATGGGTGCGCGCGGCCGTGTTGCCGGGTGCCGGCTCACGGGTCGCCCACCCCATACCAACCTCTCCCACCGACGGCGGATGCGTTGCCGTTTCGCCCGCCGCAATCTTTCCACCAAAAGGAGTCGTCCATGAAACGTCATACCCGCCGCAGCTTTCTCAAGCACGCCACCGTCGCCGGAATCGGGGCCGGCTGGGCGATTTCGGGGACCAAGGCCTCGGGCAAGATTCTCGGCGCCAACGACACGATCCACGTGGGCGTGGCCGGGATTCATGGCCGGGGACAAGAGCACATGAAACAGTTCGCCGGCATCGACGGCGTTCAGGTCACCTACCTGATCGACCCCGACAGCCGGCTGCACAAGTCGCGGGCCGAACGGATCAAGCAAATGGCCGGCAACACGCCCACCTGTGTGCAAGACATTCGCCGGGCGCTGGACGACAAGGACCTCGACGTGGTGACCGTGGCCACCTGCAACCACTGGCACTCGCTGATCACGATTTGGGCCTGCCAGGCCGGCAAGGACGTGTACGTCGAGAAGCCTTGCAGCCACAACATCTTCGAGGGGCGCAAGTGCGTGGAGGCCGCCGAAAAATACTCCCGCATCGTACAGCACGGCACGCAGAGCCGGGCCAGCAGTGCCTGGGCCAAGACCGTGGCGGCCATCGCCAGCGGCAAGTACGGCAAGCTGCTGGTTTCCAAGGGCTTCGCCTCTAAGCCCCGCTGGAGCATCGGTTTCAAGGAAAACAAGCAGCCGCCCCCCGAGTTGGACTACAACATCTGGCTCGGACCCGCCCAGGAAATGCCCTACAACGAAAACCTGGTCCACTACAACTGGCACTGGAACTGGGCCACGGGCTGCGGTGAGATCGGCAACCAGGGCGTGCACCAAATGGACATCGCCCGCTGGGGCATCCCCGGCGCCACCCTCCCCAAGCGGGTGCTCAGCATGGGCGGCCGCTGGGTCAATTCGACCGAGGGGAAACCCCCCTACACCGACCAGGGCCAGACGCCCAACATGCAGGTGACCGTGTTCGACTACGGCGACGTGCTGATGATCTTCGAGGTGGCCGGGCTCTGCGGCAAGACGATCGTCCCCGGCGGCAAGGCCCCGCCCCGCAAGGTGACCAACGAGTTCTACACCACCGAGGGAATGCTCTCCGACGGCAAGTTCTATCCCAAAGGCTCCGGCCAGGGCCAGCCCTTGGACGTGGAAATCGAGATGCAGCCGGGCAGCATCTTCCAGAACTTCATCGACTGTGTCCGCAGCCGCAAACGCGAGAACCTCGACGCCGACATCAGCGTGGCCCACCTCTCGGCGGCCCATTGCCACCTGGGAAATATCTCCTACCGCGTGGGGAGCCAGGTGGCGGGCACCACCGTGCCGCCGGCCTTTACCGACAACGACGAGGTGCGGAAGTCGTGCGATGCGGTTAAACAGGGCCTCAAGGACGCGCTGGGCATCGACCTGGCCAAAACAACGTACCAACTCGGTGCGCTGCTGGAGTTCGACCCCCAGAAGGAGCAGTTCATCGGCAACGACCAGGCCAACCAGCTACTCACCCGCGACTACCGCAAGCCGTTCGTGGTGCCCGAGCAGGTCTGATTCGTTTCTGTTGCGGAAAGACGATATTCGTGCGTACACGGGAGGGCGAGGCTCCTGCCGAGCCGGGAAATCAGGGTAAATGCCGCCCCCGCGGCTCGGCAGGAGCCTCGCCCTCCCGACTTTCCGCAACAGAAGCTCATCCCCGCTCCCACCGGGCAAGTCCCCCTGGCCGGCATCGACCGGATCGGCGCCCCCGTGGTGTCGGTCCGGTCGTTTTTCGTCTCTTCCCAATTTTCGCGGGGGGCGCCGGCTCGAAGGTGAGAAACCAGCGGCTCAAACCTAAGGAGATTCTCCGCCCATGAACCGGCGATCCAACCTGCTTCTGGCCACCGCCTTCCTATTCGCCGCCACGGCCGCGTCCGTTCGGGCGGCCGACCAAGGCGACAAACTCCCCATTCCCAAACACGGCTCCTCCGCAGCAGCAAAGCAACCGGCACTGGAGGACGGCTTCCTCGATCCCCCGCCGGATGCCAGGCCCCGCGTCTATTGGTGGTGGCTCAACAGCAACATCAGCCGTGCCGGCATCACCCGCGACCTGGAGGAGATGAAACGCAAGGGGATCGGCGGGGCAATGATCTTCGACGCCGGGATGCCCGCCGGACCCACGCCGGAAGGTCCCCGTTTCATGGGACCCCGCTGGCGAGAAATGGTGCGGCACGCGGTCGCCGAGGCCCATCGTCTGGGATTGGAACTCAGTGTGAACCTTTGCAGCGGCTGGGATTCGGGCGGGCCTTGGGTCACGCCGCAACACGCCTGCCAGAAAGTGGTCTGGTCCGAGATCACCGTGAAAGGCCCACGCGAGTTCTCCCAGGTCCTTCCCCTGCCGGCCGGTGTCCCGGCGGATTCCGCCGGGCGGCCCGTCTACTACCGCGACGTCGCCGTGCAGGCGTTTCCTGCCCGCATCTCGCGGACGATCAGCATGGCCGCCGCGTCGCCCAAGCTGACCGCCAGTTCCGGGCAGGAGCAGAAGCCGGGCCAGCCGAGCAACGCCATCGACGGCGACCCGTCCACCTTCTGGGTCTCCCGGGGAATGGAGCCGGGCGAAGGCCCCAGCCCGGAGCACCCCGAGTGGCTGCGGCTCGAATTTTCCACGCCTTATTCGGCCGCCGCCTTGTATCTTCTGCCACGACGTTCCTTTGGTCCCCGCCGGTGCGAGTTGCAATGCTCCCAGGACGGCAAGAGTTTTCGCCCGCTGGGCCGCTTTGAGGTGGTGGACGGCCAGCCCACCACCGTCCCTTTTCCCCAGACGGCTGCCCGCTTCTTCCGGCTGCTGATCACGGCTTCCTACGATGCCGGCTCGCCCCAGGCGCCCCGCAACGTGCAGATCAAGGAGCTTGCCCTCTTGAAACAGGGGGAAAAATACGTCGAACGCTTTCCCATCAAGTACTGGCGGGTCAAGGCCGGATACCAGACGCTCTCGCTGTTCATCCCCGCCGGCGGACTGAACGAGCAAGACCCCCCACAGCCGGGCGAGGTGGACGTGGCGTCCGCTGCCCTGGTCGACTTGTCGGGCAAGCTGGACGACTCCGGCCGCCTCCACTGGAACGTGCCGCCGGGGAAATGGTCCATCCTGCGGATCGGCCACACGCTCACCGACAGCAGGGTCATTTGCGCCAGTCCGGGCGGCGAGGGCTACATGCTCGATTTTCTCAGCCGCCAGGCGATGGACTTGCAGTTCGACGCCATGGCTGCCAAGCTGCTGGCCGACGTGGGCCCCTTGGCCGGCAAGAGCCTGAAGTATTTCCACGACGATAGTTGGGAAGTCGGTTCGCCCAACTGGACGGTCGACTTTCCCGCCGAGTTCCGCCGCCGCCGGGGCTACGATCCACGGCCTTATCTCCCCGTGCTGGCGGGCAAGATCGTCGACAGTCGCGACATTTCCAACCGCTTTCTCTGGGATTTTCGCCGGACCATCGGCGATTGCATCGCCGAGAATCACTACGCCCGGTTTCGCGATTTGTCCCACGCCCACGGAATCGGCATCCACCCCGAATCGGGCGGACCCTTCTTTCCCCACATCGACGCCCTCAAGTGCCTGGGGCGAAACGACATTCCCATGGGAGAATTTTGGGGCCGCCTGTCGGAGCCGGAAGGGCGCGTTCCCTGGCGCGCGGCCTACCGTCTCAGCGACAGCGTCAAGCAGGCCGCTTCCGCCGCCCACATCTACGGGAAGAAACACGTGCAGGCGGAGGCCTGCACCACGGTCGGGCCCCATTGGGAAAAGTCGCCCTACGATTTGAAGGACCTTGTCGACCTTGCCTTTTGCCAAGGGCTGACTCGGGCGATGTGCCACACCTTTACCCATTCACCTCCGGACTACGGCAAGCCCGGCATCGAGTATTTCGCCGGAACCCATTTCAATCCCAACGTCACCTGGTGGGAACAGGCCAGGGCCTGGACCGACTACCTGGCCCGCTGCCAGTTCCTGCTCGCACAAGGGCGGTTCGTGGCCGACGTCTGCTACTACTACGGCGAAGGCGTGCCCAGTTTCGTGCCCGGCAAACGGATGATCACGCCGCCGCTGCCGTTCGGATACGACCACGACGTGACCAACGCCGAAGTGCTCACCACGCGGATGTCCTCCAAGAACGGCCGGATCACCTTGCCCGACGGCATGAGCTATCGGCTGCTCGTCTTGCCGGAGCATCAGCCGATGTCATGCTGCGTGCTGCAGAAGATCAGCACGCTGGTCCGGCTGGGGGCCACCGTGGTGGGGCCCAGACCCACGCATTCACCCGGCTTGCAGGACTACCCCCAGGCCGACCAGGTCGTCCGCACCCTGGCCGATCAACTCTGGGGCCCCTGCGACGGCAAGTCGGTCAAGCAGCACCCCTTCGGGCTGGGAAAGGTGATCTGCGGAAAGACCCTGGCGGAAGTCCTTTCGGCCGAGGGGCTTGCCCCCGACTTCGAGTTCAAGAGCGCCCGCGCCGACACCCGCCTGGATTGGATCCACCGTCGTTGCCCCGCGGCGGAAATCTACTTCGTGTCGAACCAGGGCAACCGTTTCGAGGAGGTCGAATGCACGTTTCGCGTCTCCGGCAGGGCTCCCGAGTTGTGGAGCCCCGACACCGGCACGATCCGCGCCCAGGCCGTCTACCGGGTCGCCGGCGGGCGGACCCGGGTGCCGCTGCGGCTGGCGTCCAAGGGCTCGGTCTTCGTGGTGTTTCGCGCCGAGGCGGAGAAAGACCCCATCGTCTCGGTCGCCCCGGGTGCCGACAGGGACGATGAAAGGCTCCCCCCCTCGCCGCGGCAGGCGAAGGAACACCCCGGCGTCGAAGTGCTTCCCGCCCTTGGCGGCGCCGTCGCGTTGCAAGCCTGGGAGCCGGGCACGTACCGGCTCCAGAGGGCCAGCGGCAAGACCGCCACGGTCCGCGTCCGGCGGGTGCCCCCGCCCCGGGCGATCGCCGGCCCGTGGGAAATCCGCTTCCCCGCCGGCTGGGGTGCTCCGGAGTCCGCCGTGTTCGAAAAACTCGAATCCTGGACAAAACAGCACGATCCGGGCATCAAGTATTTTTCCGGCACGGCAACCTACCGCAAGACCTTCAACCTGCCGCGGTCATTGCTCCAGGAGGACATTTGCCTCGACCTCGATTTGGGCCGGGTGAAGAACCTTGCCGAGGTGACCCTCAACGGTCGGCGACTGGGCATCCTCTGGAAGCCCCCTTTTCGCTTGGCCATCACCTCGGCCGTGCGGCCGGGAGACAACTTGCTCGAGGTCGCGGTAACCAATCTCTGGCCCAACCGCCTCATCGGCGATCAATTCCTGCCTCCAGATCAACGCTTCACCCACACCAACGTGAGTAAGTTCCAAAAGGACTCGCCGCTATTGGATTCGGGGCTTTTGGGACCGGTTCGCATCGTGGCGGCCCGACGCCTGGCCGTCAAGTTCGCAGGCTCCCCGCCTCCATCCCCTTGAGTATCGCCGAAGCCTGTAGGCCGGGTCGCGCGACCCGACATGATATGGCCCGTCCGAAAAAAACCGCAACGTTTCGCGATTTGGCCACACTAACCCGAAGCG
>CAYZWG010000201.1:0-9887 GCA_964481605.1 uncultured Planctomycetaceae bacterium | reverse complement strand
CAACCCATTTCCCCCATCGTTAGCTGCCGCCCTGCAAAAAAGTCCGTTCCTGCACCCGGTATCGGCCGGCATAGCCAGTCCTACGGGGCCGCAGAGACCAGGTCGCCAAACACACCAAAACGTGTGGTTTACCATGTCGCTGAAGGTTTACATGAGCGGAACGCTGGTCGACAAGGAAGACGCCCGAATCAGCGTCTTTGACCACGGCCTGTTGTATGGAGACGGGGTCTTCGAGGGCATCCGCAGCTACGGCGGCACGGTCTTTCGACTCCAGCAGCATCTCGACCGGCTTTGGCATTCGGCCAAGGCGATCCTGTTGGAAATCCCCATCGGCAAGGAGGAAATGGCCCGGGCGATCGAGCACACGCTGGCTGTCAACGGGATCGAGGACGGCTACATTCGCGCCATCGTCACCCGTGGCTGCGGCACCCTGGGCCTGGACCCCAACGAGTGCAGCAACCCCCAGGTGGTGATCATCACCGACCACATCTCGCTTTATCCCGACGCGCTCTACCGGCAAGGGCTGGAAATCGTCACCGTGAGCACGATTCGCAACGATCCGGCCGCGCTGAGCCCTCGAATCAAGTCGCTCAACTACCTGAACAACATTCTGGCCAAGGTGGAAGGGCTCCAGGCCGGCTGCATCGAGGCGCTGATGCTCAACCAAAAAGGCGAGCTGGCCGAATGCACCGGCGACAACATCTTCCTCGTTCGCGATCGTCGCCTGCTCACGCCGCCCAACAACGCGGGCATCCTGGAAGGGGTGACCCGCCAGGCGGTGATGGAACTGGCCGTCGAGGCGGGGATCACGGTCCGCGAGGTGCCGCTGACGCGCCACGACGTCTACGTGGCCGACGAGTGCTTTCTCACCGGCACGGCCGCGGAAGTGATTCCGGTGGTCAAGGTCGACAGCCGGCCCATCGGCGACGGCACGCCGGGCACGATCACCAAGGACCTGATGGCGCGGTTCCACAAGCTGGCGCGAAGCTGAAGCGTGGGCAGATCGGAAGTTTGTAGGCCGGGTCGCGACCCGGCCTACAGACTGGTCGCCGATTGACACCCGCCGCGCGGCTGGTATTCTGGGGGAACTCGGGGGAATTCCCTGCCGGCGCTGTCCGTCGCCGTTTTCCGTAGGAGAAGACCACCCATGATCCGCCGTCAAGTCGTCGCGTGGCCCGCCGGTCGTTTACTGGCGGGGTTTGCTCTGCTGGCATGGGTGGCCGCCGCGGCGGTCTCGCCCGCAGTGGCCGCCCAGAAGCCCAATATCATCTTCATTCTCGCCGACGACCTGGGTTGGGCCGATCTGAACTGCTACGGCAATCGTCTCTACCAGACACCTCACCTCGATCGGCTGGCCAGCCAGGGGATGCGGTTTACCGACGCCTATGCCGCCAGCAGCGTCTGCTCTCCCACTCGGGCAAGCATCCAGTCCGGCAAGTATCCGGCCCGGCTCGATCTGACCATCTGGCTGGGTGGCCACAGCCCCGCCGGTGCCAAACTGCTCGACGCGCCGTTTGTCACCGAGTTGGCCCTGGAGGAGGTGACCATCGCCGAGGCCCTCAAGCCGGCGGGCTACGCCACGGCCAGCGTGGGCAAATGGCACCTCGGCAGCGAGCCCTACTGGCCCCGCCACCAGGGCTACGACCTGAACGTGGGCGGCACCGACTTGGGCTCGCCGGCCGGGGGCTACTTTCTCCTCAACAAGATGCGCCTGCCCAAGGCCCGCCAGGGTGAGTACCTTACCGACCACCTGACCGATCGGGGAATCGAGTTCATCCGCGCCAACGCCGGCCGCCCTTTCTTCCTCTACCAGTCGTACCATGCCGTGCACACGCCCATCCAAGGCAAGCCGGAACTGGTGGCGAAATACAACAAGCGGATGAAAAGCTTGGGCCGAAAGTTCAACCCCGGATACGCCGCCATGGTCGAATCACTCGACCAAGGCGTGGGGCGAATCCTCCAGACGCTGGATGAATTGAAACTGGCCGATCGGACCGTCGTGATTTTCTTCTCCGACAACGGCGGCTACCATCGGGTGACCGACAACCGCCCTCTTCGCGCCGGCAAGGGATACTCCTATGAAGGAGGCCACCGCGAGCCGCTGATCGTCCGCTATCCACCACTGGTCGATCCCGGCACGGTCTGCCGCGAACCGGTGGTGAGCACCGACTTCTATCCCACCTTGCTCCAGTTGGCCGGCTTGCCCTTGCGCCCCCGGCAACATGTCGACGGGCTGAGCCTGGTGCCGCTGTTGAAGGACCCCGCCGCCGGACTCGGCCGCGAGGCCATCTACTGGCACTACCCCCACTACAGCCCCCAAGGCGGTACGCCCTCGGGGGCCATCCGGATGGGCCCCTGGAAGCTGATCGAGTTCTTCGAGGACGGCCACCTGGAACTCTACAACCTCGAACAAGACCTGGGCGAAAAGAACGACCTGGCGGAAAAAATGCCCCGCAAGGTCCGCCAGTTGCACCGCAAACTGCTCGCCTGGCGCAAGACGGTCGACGCCAAGATGCCACGGCCAAACCCCAACGCCGGCAAGAGAACCGACCCTTAGTGGCTCTTCCCCGCCGGCCCTGTGCCGGTGGAAGACGGGTTTGGAAACTACACGCTGTGCGCGGGTCTCCCGATCCCGCACTGAATTCGACCGATGGTCTCCCACGTCAAGCGTTTACGGAAGTTTAGGGAGACCTTCGGTCGGGGCATCGGCGAGGTCGGGAGACCCGCGCCGAACGCTTCATTCAACAGTATTGCCTTTCGAGGAGATCGTGCCTTGCAGACCACCGCTTCCCGTGTCGGATTCCTGCCCATCGGCCGCAAGCGGCCCGGGTTCGACGTGGATTGGGCCCGCCAGATCGAGCAGGCCGCCTGGACGACGGTCGGCAGCACCCCCTGGGAAGTGTTTCGCCCCCAAACGCGGGCCGTCGACGATGACACTCTCCGCCAGGCCCTGGAGGAGCTTCGCGCGGCCGCCTGCGAAACGCTGTTGGTGCTCCAGCCCACCATGGGCGACGGCCGGCTGGCGCCCGTGCTGGCCCAGACGTGGCCCGGGCCGGTCGTCTTTTGGGCAACCCCCGAACGGCCCGACGGCAGCAAGGTCAGCTCCTGCTCGCTGGTGGGGACACACGCCTTCGCCTCGATCTACCGGCAGCAGGGCCGCCCCTTCGAGTTGGCCTACGGTCCGCCCGGAGATGACGAAACGACCCGCCAGATCGAGCGGGCCGTCCGACTCTGCTCGGTGGCCGCGCGTCTGCGCCGCGCCAAGGTCGGCCTGGTCGGCGCCCCTGCCCCCGGCTTCTCCAACATGCACGTGGAACCGGCCCGCCTGATGCGACAACTGGGCGTCGTGCTCCACCATCTGGGCATCGCCGAGTTTATCGACTCGGTGCGGTCGCAGCCGGCCGAGGCGGTGGCCCGGGAACTGGCCCGGTTGGAGAGCTTGAACCTGCCCCGCGAAGAGGCGATCACCGGGGAAGACCTGGCGGCCGACTGCCGCTACTACCTGGCGCTGGCGGCCCTGCTGGCCGACGAGCACCTCGACGCGGTGGCCCTGCGCTGCTGGCCGGAGCTGCCCAACCTGCTGCGGCAGTGGCCCTACCTGGCCCTGGCCCGGCTGGCCGAGTCGGGCCGCGTGGTGGCCCTGGAAGGGGACGTCGACGGGGCCATCTCCTGCCTGCTGGGCCACCTCCTCGGCGCCGGCCCCGCCTACATCAGCGACTGGATCGAACACGACGCCCGCGCGATCACCCTCTGGCATCCCGGCCACGCCCCGCCGTCACTCTGCCAGCCGCCGAGCCTGCGGCTGGGCCGCCACTTCAACAACAACCTGCCGCTGGTGCTCAACGCCGAGTTGCTGCCGCACGTACCGATCACGATCTATCGCCTCTGGTCGTGCGATGGCCGCTACCGGATCACCGCCCGCCAGGCCACCACGGAGCCCACGGCGCGGCCCCTGTTGGGGGCCAGTTGCCGGGCATTGGTCGACGGCGGCGACGTCGACGGCTGGTTCGAGGCCCTCTGCCACGAGGGGATGCCGCACCACGTCACCGTGGTCGCCGGCCACCACGCCGACGACTTGCGGCGGCTGGCCCGGCTGGTGCGAATCGACTGGATCGACTGAGCCGGGCGGTGGGTGGCCCCGATAGCTCTGCTATCGGGGTGCCGCAGCTCTGCTATCGGGGTGCCGGAGGCACGGGAGGCGAGGATTGCGGCAGGCCAGACTGCCGAACGCACGGGGGAGCGGGGTCAGGAGACCCGCGCCGTGGGAGAGACCTTCGCCCCGCCGTCTACCGGCGGGCCATGAGCTGCCGGGCGACCTGCAGCCCCGCTTCCAGCGTCGAGTCCTCGGCTTCGCCACCGGGCACCTCGACGGAGCCGTCGATCGGTCGTGCGGTGGTCTGCACCGTGACGTCCGGCTCCACGCCCACGTGGCTGTACGGCCGACCATTGGGCGAATAGAACTTGGCCGTCGTCAGCCGCACCCCCGCGCTGGTTGAATCGAGGGGAAAGATTCCCTGCACCGAGCCCTTGCCGAAGCTCTGGGTTCCCACGATCGTCCCCCGGTGATGGTCGCGGATGGCGCCGGCGAAAATCTCGGCGGCGCTGGCGCTGTTTTCGTCGATCAGCACCACCAGAGGCACGCCCCAGGTGCCGATGGCATGGGCCGAATAGGTGAGGTCTTCCTGCGGCATCCGCCCTCGCGTGGTAACGATCGTGCCCTTTTCGACGAACTTGTCGACCACTTCCACGGAGGTCACCAGCAAGCCGCCCGGGTTGCCCCGCAGGTCGACCATCAGGCAGCGCATGCCTTCGCGGTGCAGCTTCCAGAGCGCGGCGTCCAGGTAGCGGCAGGTCGTCTTTTGGAAGCAGGTGAGCTTGAGGTATCCCACGCCGAAATGGGAATCGATGATCTCCACCGAATCGACGCTGGGCACTTCCACCCGCTGGCGGCGAATCGTCACCTCGTATGGCTGTTGCTGGCGCAACACGGTGAGGTGAACCAGGCTGTCCGATTCGCCTTGGAGCAAGCTGGCCGCTTGCTCGGTGGAAAGTTCACGGGTGGACTGGCCGTCCACGGCCACGATCCGGTCGCCGTCGATCAGGCCGTTCTTCGCGGCCGGGCTGCCGCGAATCACCCGCACGATTCTCAGCGAGGCATCGTCCGCCTTGATCTCGATCCCCAACCCCACGAAATTGCCCTCGATCTGGGCGTAGACGTCGGTCAACTGGTCGGGAGTAAGGTAGGTCGAGTAGGGGTCCAAGGCGGTGGTGGCTCCGCTGGTGAATTCCAGCGCCACTGCCGTCGGTTCCGCCCGCAGCCGTTGCCGGGCCAGTTCGGCGGCGTAGCGCACGGCCTCGCCCGCGTCGCTCCGCGAACGGATCACCCGCAGCCCCAGGTCCCTTCGCACTTCGTGCCGGAAAGCGTCGATGGCATCGTCGTCGGCGTCGGGCAGATTCCTCTGCCGGAAGGCCGGCTCGCTGAGCGCGACTTCCAGCGCGTTCATCCCGTGTTCGAGCAGTTGCTTCCAGTTCGGATTGGCCACGTAATGCGTGTGAATCTTCTGCAGCACTTCGCCGTAGAGTGCCAGGGCGTCGCCCAGCGAACTCCGCTCCAAAAGTGCCTGGAAGCTGCGATCGTTGTAGCGGCGAACAACGTCGTAGTGCAATCGTGAAAAATCGAGCCGGCGGACCAGGCTGCCGTTCTCTGGAAAACGGCGGAGGGCGCTTTCGTAATGGGCCAGGGCCTCACCCCAGCGGTTCTCCAGCTCCAGGTTTCGCCCCGCCTGCAAAAGTTCGCCCAGTTCCGTGGCTCCGGCGTGGGCGGCCGGCGTGGTCTGGGCCGGGGCGGTGGGGATCGATCCCACCAGAAACAGCGCACAGCAGAGGCAAATCACACCGGCGGAGAAACTCTTGCGTCGCATGGTCCGTTCCGTCATCGCTGAATGCGTCACCGCGCCGTGGTCGAAATCACTTCAACCGTCATCTCCCAGAGCATCCGAGCCTTTCCGTCGGCGGAGGGCAGGTCGGCCGCACGAGTAGCGCAGGCAAGGGGTGTTCACGTCAGGCAAGCGGCCGATCACGCAGAGAAAACCCTCGGCCGAAAAGAATATAGGACACGTTTTCAGGGCGGTCAAACGACCCCCAGGGTTTCTTCGCCATCCAGTTCCTACAACCGGTAAAGACCGATTCTCGCCGCTCGGATTGCAGCGATCGAAACGGGCCGGAGCAGAAAAACGTGTCGCGCCGGTCGCACGGTTGGACAGGCGCGTTTCGTTTGTGAGGTCGCCGGCTGCACGACGCCGAAAACCGACCAGAACGGATGGAACGGTCCCCCCGGCCGGACAGCGCGAGCCTACGCGGCCGTCTCCGCCCGGTCCGGGTCAATTCACACCGAGTTGTTCCGATCGGAGCGTGTCCCGGCCGCGGCAGCGCTCGAGTTGCCCGCGAATCTCGGCCAGCATGGCTTCGGCATCGTCGACTTGACGGGGAGAAAACAACCGCCGCGGCGGCCCCACCAGCTTGCGAACGCTCATCGCCCGAAGCTCCTGCCAACCGATCTCATTGCTCACGTGCCAGGCGGCCGCCTGGGCCACCGGCTGGCTGATCTGCCCGCGGCCAAGCCGGCGGCACACCTGCTCCAACTCGGGCTTGTCGCAGACGTCCTCCAGCCGGGCAATCCTGTAGGACATCGCCGGACGAGGATTGGGATGGCCCCGGTCGAGGCAGACGGCCGGCAGTTTCCATTGCGCAACTTTCTCCGGCGCAATGCTGAACGGCATCAGCCCGGGATTGCGGTTGCGGTCCCCCAACGGCCCCCGGCGGCCCTGCCCGCCCGGAATATTCAACGCGGCAGGACCGTTCTGATTGAGCCCTCCGGGAGCGAAGGGATTGCCCAGGCCCAACCGCTGCGGAGCGGAGCCGGCCCGGCCCGGATTGTCGGCAAACTGCTGCGCCAAAACCGGCACGGCCGCCAGCGTCTCCGGCAGCACCACGTTGACCGCCTCCGCCGACTTGTTCCGCACCAGCAGCCGGCATTGCCTGGCATCGCGGGGGATCAGTTTCACCTGCAGCGTGCCCTCCTCCATTCCGGCAAACAACGCGATCGTGGGGGCCGCCGAATCGAACGGTCCGGTGCCCTTGGGTCGGTCGGCGGCCGGCGCCGCTGGCGGCGCGGAGAAGGCCAACATCAGCAGGACGGGCATCCCCGCCGCCAACCGTCGTCGAAGTCGGCGCATCGCGAATCCTCCTCTCGGTTGAGCCGGCAGAGCCCGTCTCCCCCTCCGCAAGATTCAACCTAGCAATTCGTGACCCCGCCGCCAAGCGATTTGCGCCCCTGGGGCAAAAGAGAAGCCCGACGATTCGTTCGCCGGGCTTCCTCGGGTCGCGCGAGAATTTCGTCGTCCGCGGGCGGCGCCTGGCCCACGGTCCGTTCGATCAGTTCCGGCTCAGCGAGCCGTAACTCTGCTCCGGCCGGTCGCGCTCTTCGGCCAGCCGGGTGGCCACGGCGGACGCCCGCACGGCGGCCTGGATTTCCCTCGGCGAGAAGTAGGGATAGCGGAGACCGTTGGCGCGGCGAACCTGCTTCGACGCCAACTCTCGCCAACTCATGCCGTTGTTCAGGTGCCACGCCGCGGCCTGGGCAACCCGCTGCGGCAGTTGTCCGTAACCCAACAAGCGGCAAAGCTCGTGGACTTCGGCCTTGTCGGTGAACTGGTCGATGGGCTTGATCGTGTAGGGGATGGCGGGTCGGGGCTCTTTCTTGCCGTGCTCGAGGCAGACGGTCACCACTTCCAGCTTGCCGACCTTCTCCGGGGCAATGTTGAAGGCACCGCCGCCGAGACCACCGCCGCCGCCGAAGCCGCCGCCACCACCGCCAAAACCACCGCCACCACCACCAAAGCCGCCACCCAGACCCTGGCTGCCGCCGCCACCGCCGAGGCCGCCGCCACCCAGGCCGCCACCGCCGAGACCACCACCACCCAAACCGCCCCCGCCCAGACCGCCCCCACCAAGCTGGGCCAGCACGGGTACGGCGGCAAACGCCTCGGGCAGCTTCACCGACAAAGGCTTGTCCGTCTTGTTCTCGATCAGCACGTGGCAGAGGGTCGAGTTCTTGGGGATCATCTTCACGGCGATCTGTCCGCTCTCCATCGCCGCAAACATCTCCACGCTTTTGCCAGCGTTGGCCGCCGTGGGTCGTTCCGCCGCCGTCGCCAACACGCCCGCGGCGCACACGGCCACCACCAGCGCCACCGCAACGAACTTCAATCCAGACCTCATGATGACGATCCTCCGCTGGGATACGGGCATACTCGATCTTCGATGGACCCCTCGACGGCCGATGGCGACACGGCTTCTTCCTCCCCGCCCTGAATGTCCGGGCGCGGCCCCCATCCATCATCCGTCGCGCAACCGTCAGCAGGCGCGGCGGCAGCCCACCGGCCTCTTCCCTTCATGGTAATCAAGGCAACCGTCATGTCCATCAATAAAACGCGAAAGTGCCGCCCCCCCCCGGCTGAGGTCGGCGTTCGGCGCGGGTCTCCTGGCGTTCGGCGCGGGTCTCCCGACCCCGCCGGAAGAGGGCCGGTGGGGACGGGTTTGAGACCTGCCACGCCCACACTCGGCGGGGTCAGCCTCGTAGGGCCGGCTGTGCGGAGCCGAAACGTGGCTGGCGCTGCGAAGTGCGGCAACCGGCCGGCACAGCCGGCCCTACGACAACTTGCCGATTTGCCGGGCCGCGTTTCACGGCGTTACAGGCCGGATGTGTCACAACCCTCCCCCCGAATTGGCCGTTGCCGGCACATAGCTTACCAGCGTGGTATGGTTGACAGGACTGGAAGCGGTTCTGTAAACTGCGTAATTTTACGGAGCCGTAACTCCACCCCCAGTGGGAGCTATGGCTGCTCCTTTTCTCACGAACCATCTCGGGGACATGCGTCTCGGCCCGAAACAGCGGCGGATCGTTCCTCCCGCCGCCGACTTCGGCCGAGGGCACGGCCGGATACGGCCGAGCATGTTCCCATCAGCGTTACTCGAACCTTAAAGAGGGTGAAGGATGAAGACTTGGCGACAACTCCGCGACATGTTGGGAACTCGGGTGCTGCCGGTGGCGGCGGCGCTGGCGGTGTGGCTTGCCGCCGCGGCGCCGGCATGGGCCGCGGACGGTGCCGGTGGCAGCCAACACGATCCGTTGATCTTCAAGTTCTACTGGCTGTTGGCCTTCGCCGGGGCGATTACGGCGCTGGTCTTCGCCTGGAGATTCTTCCAGGAGATGCTGCAGGCCGATGAAGGCACCGACGAGATGAAGGAGATCGCCGGCTACGTGCGTGCCGGGGCCAATGCCTACATCTTTCAGCAATACAAGATCGTTTTCTGTTTCTTCGTGGTGATCAGCTTCTTGCTGGCGCTGATGGCGTTTGTCTGGCACGCGCAAAGCGCGTTCGTGCCGTTCGCCTTCCTCACCGGGGGGTTCTTTTCCGGTCTGGCCGGCTGGTTCGGCATGAAGACGGCCACCCTGGCCAGCAGCCGCACGGCCGCGGGGGCCCAGAAGTCGCTCAACCAGGGACTCCAAGTGGCCTTCCGCTCGGGTGCCGTGATGGGTCTGACCGTGGTGGGCCTGGGGTTGTTGGATATCTGCATCTGGTTCATCGTGTTGCGCTGGTTCGTGGGCCTCGAGCTGGTCGAAACCACCGTGACGATGCTCTGCTTCGGCATGGGAGCCAGCAGCCAGGCGCTGTTTGCCCGGGTCGGCGGCGGCATCTTCACCAAGGCGGCCGACGTGGGCGCCGACCTGGTGGGCAAGGTCGAAGCCGGCATTCCCGAGGACGACAAGCGCAACCCGGCCACCATCGCCGACAACGTGGGCGACAACGTGGGCGACGTGGCCG
>CAYZWG010000200.1:9784-9903 GCA_964481605.1 uncultured Planctomycetaceae bacterium | reverse complement strand
CGGCATACGAGATATCTGAATGTGACTGGAGTTCAGACGTGTGCTCTTCCGATCTGGCTGTGCGGAGCCGAAACGTGGCTGGCGCTGCGAAGCGCGGCAGCCGGCCCTACGGCTTTCGG
>CAYZWG010000200.1:8456-9684 GCA_964481605.1 uncultured Planctomycetaceae bacterium | reverse complement strand
CGGGGTCGGGAGACCCGCGCCGAACACTGGCGGGGTCGGGAGACCCGCGCCGAACACTGGCGGGGTCGGGAGACCCGCGCCGAACGCTGAGAAAGAGACCCGCCCCCATGACCAATCGCCAGCGGATACTGGCCATTCTCGACGGCCAAAGCCCCGACCGCATCCCCTGGATTCCCCGCCTGAAAATCTGGTACGAAGCCCACAAGCTCGCCGGAACCCTGCCCGAAGCCTACCGCCGGTTGAGCCTCCGCCAGGTCGAGCGGGCCGTCTTCGGCGGCACGGCCGCCCGCGACGGCGTCATCTGGCACACGGAGACCGAGGGCGTCGAGGTCCGCTCGCACCAGGCCGGCCCCCTGGAGACAGTGACCGAGTACATTACGCCCGTCGGCACGGTCACCACGCGCCTCCGCGGCACCGATCGCCTCCGCCGCCATGCCATCCAGGACGCCCAAGTCGAGTTCCTGCTCAAGCGCCCGGCCGACTACCCGGTGGTCGAGTACCTGATCGAGCACACGCACTACCGGCCGGCCTACGAGGAGTATGCGCGCTACGAGCAGGACGTGGGTCAGGACGGCTACCCCATGGTCAACTGCGGCGACTGCCCCTTTCACCACTGGATGCGGGCCCTGGTGGGCTACGACCAGGCGATCTTTCATCTGCACGATGACCCCGCCCGGGTCGAGCGCCTGCTGCGTGTCCTCACCGATCGCTTCAAGGCGACCGTCTGGCGGCACATGCTCGACTCGCCCGCCCGGCTGTTGATGCACGGCCATCACCTCTCCAGCCAGATGACGCCGCCGGCGCTGTTCGAGCAATACATCCTTCCCTATTACCGGGAGTTGACGCCCGGTTTGCGCCGGCGCGGCAAGGTCGTGGCGTTGCACGCCGACAACGACACCCGCCACATCTTCTCCCACATCGAGCGGGCCGGATTCGGCATGGTCGAGTGTTTCGTCACCGCGCCCATGGTCGAGACCACGCTGGAGGAAGCCCGCCGCGAGTGGGACGATCGCCTCATCATCTTCGGCGGGGTACCGTCGGCGATTCTGGAAGAACCGTTCACCGAGGAGCAGTTTGAGCAGTTGATGGACGACCTCTTCCGCACGATTGCCCCCGGCAAGGCGTTCATGCTGGGAATCGCCGACAACGCCATGCCGGGGTCGAGCATCGAGCGGATCGAGCGAATCACGCGGATCGTGCAAGAGCGGGGGTGGTATCCGATCTCTCC
>CAYZWG010000200.1:0-8356 GCA_964481605.1 uncultured Planctomycetaceae bacterium | reverse complement strand
AACTCGCCGTAAAAGATCTGCTCCCAGGGCCCGAAGTCCAGCCGCCCGTCGGTGATCGCCACCACCACCTCGCGGCCCATGATCTGGCGCTTGTGGTGGGCATCGGCGTTGTCCTCGCCGGTGCGGTTGTGATGGTAGCGCTGGGGCGAGGGATCGAAGGGGGCCAACTCTTCCAGCCATTTCTTGTAGTCGCGGTGCAGGCCCGGCTCATCGTCGTTGATGAACACGCTGGCCGTAATGTGCATCGCGTTGACCAGCGCGAGGCCTTCGCGGACCCCGCTCTTGGCGACGGAGGCTTCCACCTGGGAGGTGATGTTGAGGAAGTCCATCCGCGCCGGCACGTTGAAGGTGAGATACTCTCGGTACGATTTCATGGTTCTGGTAACGCTCCAGGGGACGACTCGGACCTCAGTTGCAGCAGCACCGGGCCCATTTCCTTGTGCACTTCCACTTCCAGCCCGGACGTCTCGGGATGGGCGTATTTCCGCGGCACGCCGAACACGGTTTCCCCTTCTTCCCCTTCGCCCTGTTCGTCCTCGGGCGGGCCGGTGGTCTCGACCTGGACGACCGTGATTCGGTGCTGCCCCGGCACGGCCCCGTCGCCTTGCTTGAACGTGCTCAGGGTGAACCGGCCGTTTTCGTCGCTGGCGGCCGAGGCGGCGGGGCCCTTTTCGACCGGGGTGAAGGTGATGCTGGCCCCGGCCACCGGCTGGCCGTCGAGCGTGACCGAGCCTTCCACGGGGACCCTCGGCGGCAGCTTCGGACCGCATCCGGCGATCGCGCCGGCGGCCAGCAAGATCGCCGGCCAGCGCCTCAGGCGTTGAAACAGCGGCATGGCGGGTTTCCTTCGGGGGCGGGCAGAGCAGACGCCTGCCATGATACCGCTTTTGACGCTGGCTTGCAGCCACTGGCTCCCGCTCCCCGCGGGGCGTCCGACGCGCAAAAAGCCGGGGCCGCCCCCCAAGGGACGGCCCCGGCGCCGTGGTTCGACCTGCGAGAAAACGCCTCCCTACACTTCCGGCTCGGCCGGCTGCGGTGAGACCGGCTCCAGCGGGACCGATTCTTCCGGCTCCAGCGGGGCCGATTCTGCCGACCCCTTGCCGGCCTGGGCAAAGGCGGCCAGCGTCTCCGGAATCTCCACGCCGCCGATATCCTTCATCACCTGCATCATCGGCGGCAGCGTGCGGGCCATGTTGTGGAGCCAGCCGGCCGTGGCGCTGGTGCCGTCCTGGTTGCCCCCCTCCCAGACCACCACCTTGTCGAACTTGATGTTCGAGATCGCCCGGGCCGAAGCTTCCACGAGATTGTCGAAATGCTCCAACATGAGCATTTGGAAGGCCTCTTGCGATCCGCCGCAGGCGTTGACGATCTCTAGCAGGCCCTCGCCCTTCTTCTTGAGGACTTCGTACTGGCCGCGGGCTTCGGCTTCCAGCCGGGCGAAGATCGCCGAGGCCTCGCCTTCCGCCTCGATGCGGCGCTTGTCGGCCTCGGCTTCGGCCTCCACCACGATGCGGGCCTTCTCGGCCTTGGCCGGGGCCTCCAGCTCGGCCCGGCGCTTCGCCTCGATCCGCTCGGCCTCGGCCAGGGCGGCCTTGGCCCGGGCGTGGTGCTCCACCTCGAGCACGGCGGCTTCCGCCTGGCGTTTGCGCGATTCACCCAGTTGATAGGCCTCGGCTTCCTTGACCTGCAACTCGGCACGGCTGGCGGCGATATCCGCCTTGGCCATGTTTTCGCCCTCGATCGCGCGGGCTTCGGCGTCGGCCAGCTTGACTCGCATCTCGCGTTCGGCATCCTTGACCTGGGCTTCCCGGCCGAACTTGGCCGACTCCTCGCCCACCGTCTGCTCCTTGTCCATCTCGGCAACCCGGACCGCCTGGTCGCGGAGTGCCTCGCGGGTGCCGATTTCCCGCACCTTTCTGGCGTTGGCCACCTGCACGGCCTGCTCCCGCTCGGCCTCGGCCACACGGACTTCACCCATCTTCTCGTTGTCGGCCACGTCGCCCCGGGCCTTCTGAATCGCCAGCGAGGCCGCCTTCTTGCCGATCGCCTCGATGTAGCCCGACTCGTCGGTGATATCGGTGATGTTGACGTTGATCAACACCAGGCCGATCTTCAACAGTTCCGGCTCGAGCGACTCCTGGATGCTGGTGAGGAACTTGTCGCGGTCGCGGTTGATGTCCTGGATCATCATCGAGGCGATCACCTGGCGAAGCTGGCCGAAGATGATGTCTTCCGCCTGCTTCTTCACGTCGATGTTGCTCAGCCCCAGCAGGCGGATGGCCGCGTTCTGCATCAACTCCGGCGTGGTGCCCACCGCCACGGTGAACACGCTGGGTACGTTGACGCGGATGTTCTCCATGGACAGCGCGCCCCGCAGCGGAATCTCGATCTGCATCGGCTCCAGGCTCAACCAGGCGTAGTCCTGGAGCAGCGGAACCACGAACTTGGCCCCGCCGTGGATACAATCGGCCGACTTGCCCCGCTGCGACTTTCCAAAAATCACCAGCACGCGGTTACTGGGGCAACGCTTGTAATACTTGGTCGCCAGCGCCAGGAAGGTGACGAACATGGCCACCACCAACCCCACGGCAACCAGGATCACGATCATCCGTTGTTCGTCCAGGGCGGCGGCAAACACGGGTAGACTAAACATGATTGTTCCTTTCCGGTTCCAGTACGGGTTCCACCTGAACGGTGGTCGGGGTGACCACGCCGACCACCACGATCTTGGTCCCGGTGGCCAACTCCTCGCCCGCGGTCATGGCCAGGTATTCGGCCGTGCGCGACTGAAGGCTCAATTGGACTTTGCCGGCCCCCGAATCGCTGGCGGGAATCTTCAAGTAGACGGTTCCCTGCGAACCGATGGCGTTGTTGATGTGCAACGTTCCCTCGGATTTTAACGAGTACAGCGTGCGGAATAGCCAATAAACACCATACATCGCCGCCGCGCCGGACCCCACCGCCACGGCCAGCACCATCACCAGCGAGGCGTTCGTCGTTTGGGCCCCCAGCCCCCCCAGCCCGAAAAACGTCAACCCGGCAATTACCGTGCGGAAGGAAATCACCTTGAAGCCGCTCGTCGAGTCGGCGTGGTCGCCGTCGGCGGTGACATGCCCCGCGGCGTCGACGTGGCCCACGACGTCGACGTGGCCCACGTCCACGTCCCCGTGGAAGCCGACATCCACGTGGCCCACATCCACGTTCAAGTCTAGGTTGCCGATATCCGCCACGTCCCCGGAAAAATCGCCCTCCAGTCCGTGTCCGCCCAGACCGATCAACGTGAGCAGAAACTGGCACACGAGCACCGTGCCGCCGACGGTCGCGCAAAGTAGAAATATCGTGCCCATGCGTATCCTCCTTCTTCGCTTTTTTGGTTCGCCGAGTCTGCCGGGGGAACCTCGTTACCGTGATATTCGGTGGCCGGGGCGAGTTCTTGGCGATCCCCCCGCTGGCCCCCGGCCCAACCCGTTACGGTGGGGCCGCATCCATGGTGGAAAGATAGGCTGTTCTTGTCAAAACCCCCACGTGGACGGGGTGCCACCCAGCCGTCAGGGGAGAATGGCGGGCAGGCAGTTGAAAGCTTGGGGTTGCGGCAGCAGGGCGTTCATCCCGGATTTGTTCCGCTCGGGACGAGGCTCCTGCCGAGCCGTGGGGCGGCATTTCCCGGCTCGGCAGGAGCCTTGCCCTCCCGGTGCGTCTCCGAAGCGAAACAAGAGTGACTCGATACCCTACGCCCGAAACCACGTGTCAAAAGCAGATTTTCAACTGCCCGGGCTACCCCCCCTACCGAGCCGGCCTGATGAGGTCCGCCAGGGAGATGGCGCCCAGTCGCGTGCAAGTTGCGGCGGCGACCTGGTCCAAGGCCGTCTCGAGCCGCTGGCCCGACCCGCCCGGAAAATGGACCCGCATCGGCAGGCCCGCCACCAGGGGGCCGTCGACCGCCTCGATCAGCTCCAGCAGGGAGATTTCCCCCGGTGGACGGCTCAGCATGAAGCCGCCGCCGCCCCCCCGCGTCGACTGGAGAATGCCCCGTTTGGTCATGTCACGAAGAATCTGCAGGAGGAAGCGTTCGGGCATCTTGCCCGCGGCGGCCAACTGGCCGCAGGAGACGGGACCGTCCTGCGTTTGAGCCAACTGCAGCGCTGCCTGAATCGCGTAGGTCACACTTTGCGACAGCTTCATGGATGCAATCCTCAGGGGTTGATCCATGGTGGCGGGGCACGTCGACGACCGCTTGGCGACCGACCTGGCGCCGGGCACGGTGAGAAGAGACACGTGGTCACGTCTGCCCCAGCCGACCACAAAAACCCGGGCCTCATCCATCGCGAATGAGAACCCCACCTTACCACAACGTGGGCATCATGATAACCCCCGTCCTCATCGCCCGGCCCTCCCGGCGACGCCCCGGCAGGGCGAGGCCGCCGCCGAGCCGCAACCCGACCCCAGCGCTCGGCGCGGGTCTCCCGACCCCGCCGAAAACCGCCGACCGTAGGTCTCCCCAATGGCGGCAGCCGTGGCGATGAGGAGACCATCGGTCCTCTCTCGGCGGGGTCGGGAGACCCGCGCCGAGCGCCGTCAGGGGGCGGGCTTGCCGAGCCCGGGCCTTGCCGTGACGGCCGAGTTGCCGTTCCACCCAACCGACGGGGAGGGTAAAGTGGGGGGCACAACGTGTCCCTGGCAGGAGAGCCAACCCCCGGATGGGCTCACCGGCCGGCCACTGCCGCCGCTGGGCAAAGTTTCGGCAAAGTCCCGGAACCGGCCTCGTCGATATCGTCGATAGGGGATCGCCGTCTTCGCACCGCCATGGCACGTTAAGATGGAAAGACCGGAAAGATAGGTCGACATGAGAATCCTGCAAATCACCTCCGGTGTGAACATCAATGGGGCCACCTATCACTGCCTCCTGTTGATTCGCGAGCTCGTTCGCCGCGGCCACCAGGTGACCCTGATGTGCCGGCCGGGCGCCTGGATCAGCGACCAATTGGCCGACGATCCGGTCGATGTGTTCCAGTCCCAAATGCGCCGCTGGCCGCTCGATGACCTGCGCCGCATGTTGTCGGTTCTGGAGCAAAAGCAGATCGAGTTGATCCACACCCACATGAGCCGGGCCCACTTTTTCGGCGTGATGCTGCGGTGGTTCGGCAAGGTGCCCTGCGTGGCCACCGCACACAGCCGCCACGTCCAATTGCACTGGATGTTCAACGACCTGGTGATCGCCGTCTCCGACGCCACCCGCCGCTTCCATCAAAGCTACAACCTGGTGCACGCCGATCGCATCGTCACCATTCACAACTTCGTGGACGGGCACCAGTTGCTCGATCCGCCCGGGGACGTGCGGTCGACCATGCGGGCTTCCCTCGGCGTCGACGACCAGACGTGCTTGATCGGAGCGATCGGCAACGTGATTCCTCGCAAGGACCAACTCCTCTTGGTTCGTGCCCTACCGAGCATTCTGTCCAACATCCCCCGGGTGCGACTGGTGATCATCGGCTCGCTCGAAAACGGCGAGTACGTGCGGCGGGTCAAGTCGCTGGCCGAGCAACTGGGCGTCGATGGCCGAATCACCTGGGCCGGCCAACGCGACGATGTCAACCGCATCCTGCCGGCGCTGGACGTGAGTGTGCTGGCCTCCCGCGAGGAGAGCATGCCGCTGGCCATCCTGGAATCGATGGCCGCCGGCTTGCCGGTGGTGGCAACCGACGTGGGCGGCCTCTCGGAGTGCATCCGCTCGGGCCGGGACGGCCTGCTCGTTCCGTCCGGAAGTCGCCGCCATTTGGCTGCCGCCGTGTCCAGCCTGCTGTTGGATCCGGCTCGTCGCCAACGGTTGGGCCACGCCGCGCGGCGCCGCGTTCGCGACAACTTCTCCTCCGACGGCCAGACCACGGCGATCGAGACCGCTTTTCAGCGGGTGGCTCGCCACCGCCGCGTGGCCTGACCCCGGCGGACGCCCCCCGCTGCCGCTTACGGTGCGGCCCCAAGCAGCGCGCGCCCTGCGCCCGGCTCGCTTGCATCGCCGCTCGTGGTCCGCTACGCTCTCGGCAAGTCTGCTGGACCCTCTACCGCGGCTCGACCGAGAAGGAGCCTGCCATGTCGAAGCCTGCCCTGGTTGGAATCGTTTTGTGGGGGGCCTGGGGAATCGGCCCGGCCCTGGCTGCCGAAAAGGACCCGCCGCCGCTGTTTCCCTTCGTCGTCTCCTACGACACCCCGGACAACGTCACCAACCTCTCCGGCTGGTTGCCCCGTCCGGCGGGGCGCTACGGATTCATCCGCGCGGCCGACGGCCACCTCGCCACCGACGACGGACCGATTCGTCTCTGGGCCACGAACCTCTGCTTCGAGGCCTGCTTTCCCAGCCACGAGGAGGCCCGGGGCGTGGCCGCCCGTCTGGCCAGCCTGGGCATCAACTGCGTGCGAATGCACCACATGGACTCGCGCAATATCTGGGGCGATAGCCCAAACCACACGACCATCGATCCCAAGATGCTCGAACGCCTCGACAACCTCATCTTCCAACTCAAGCAACACGGCATCTACACGGACCTCAACTTGCACGTCTCCCGCTGGCTGGACGCCAAAGACGGTTTTCCCGCCCGCCAGCAGAGGCCCAAGTATGACAAGGGCCTGGGCAACTTCGAGCCGCGGATGATCGAACTGCAAAAGAAGTACGCCCGCGATCTCTTGACCCACGTGAATCCCTACACGAAAACCGCCTACGCCCAAGAGCCGGCCGTGGCGATGATCGAGATCAGCAACGAGGACGCCCTGTTCAATATCTTCAACCGCGGCGGCCTGGATGACTTGCCCCAGCCCTACGCCGCCACCTATCGCCGGCTCTGGAACGAGTGGCTGCGGAAAAAGTACCCCACCACGGAGCGATTGCGCAAGGCCTGGAACGCCGGGGCCTGGCCGCTGGGCAAGGAAATGCTGGCCGACGGCGATTTCTCCCAGCCGCTGGAAAAACACTGGAGCCTGCAGCGCGACGACTGGTCCCAAGTGACCACCACGATCGAGGACGGTGGGCCCGACGGCCAGCGGATGCTCCGCCTGGTGGTCACCCGATTGGGACGCCAGTCCTGGATTCCGCAGCTCTGGCACGCCGGCTTGGCGGTGAAAAAAGGCACTCCCTACACCGTCAGCGGCTACCTCCGCTCGACCACCCCGGGCAAGCTGGGACTCAACTGCATGATGGCCCACCAACCCTGGCAGCGGCTGGGACTCTCCACCAACCTTGCCGTGGGCCCCGAGTGGAAACCCTTCCGCGTCACCTTCGTCGCCGAGCAGGACGACGATGCCGTCCGCATTACCTTCTCCTCCTTTCGGCCGGCCACCTACGAATTCGCCGCCATCTCGCTGCGGCCCGGCGGGATCGTGGGCCTGGAGCCGGGCCAAAACCTGGAAGACGCCACGGTTCCCGTGCTCCGCCGCGGCCGGCTCAACCTCACCCAGGCGGCCCGCCACGACTTCGTCGACTTCCTCTGGGACACCGAACGCGACTACTGGTGGGAAATGCACCGCTACCTCAAGGAAGAACTGGGCGTGGGCAGCCTGGTTTCCGGCACCCAGTTGACCTACAGCCCGGTCCACGTGCAGGCCCACCTCGACTACATCGACGCCCATGCCTATTGGAACCACCCCGTCTTTCCCGGGCGGCCCTGGGACGGACGCAACTGGTACGTCCGCAACCTGGCCCTGGTCAACGCGGCCGACGGCGGCACGCTCTCGGGCCTGGCCGTGCGTCGCGTGGCGGGAATGGCCTATACGGTGAGCGAGTACAACCACCCCGCGCCCAACGACTTTGCCGCCGAGGGATTTCCGATGATCGCCGCCTTCGGGCGGTTCCAGGACTGGGACGGCATCTTCTCCTTCACCTATTCGCACAGCCGCGAGTTCCAGCCGCGGCGGATTACCGGCTACTTCGACATCAAGAGCCACACCGCCAAGCTGGTCCACATGCCGGCCTCGGCGGCCCTTTTTCTCCGCGGCGACGCGGCACCGGCCCGGCAGACCGTCACGGTTTCCCTCTCGGCGGAGCGCGAACGCCGGCAGCTCCACGAAACGCTCTCCCCGCGGAGCCTCACCGCCGATCAACTGGGCCTCGATCCACGCATCAGCTTGCTGCACGCGGTGGCCCTCGACCTGGAAGGCCCCGCCCAGGCCAAACTCCCCACGCTGCCGGAGGATACCACCCGGCTCGTTTCCGACACCGGCCAACTGCACTGGGACCTTTCCCAGCCGGGGGCCGGGTATTTCCTCGCCGACACCCCCAGGACGAAGCTCTTCACCGGCTTTGTCCGCGGACGCACCTTCGGGCTGGGCGATGTTTCGCTGGCCATCGGCCCCACCCGGCTCGACTGGG
>CAYZWG010000199.1:0-9905 GCA_964481605.1 uncultured Planctomycetaceae bacterium | reverse complement strand
CCGCCGACCCGGCCAACAAGCGGTTGATGGTGATGGCCTCGGCCGCGGATCATGAAAAGATCAAGGCCACCATCGAGAAGGTCGAGGAGGCGGGGCCTACGCGGCCGGAAGTGCGATTCTACACGCTCAAAGAGGAACTCTCCTCCGACCTGCGAACCATCTTGACGGGGCTGGTGCCCAAGGCCCAGGTGACGGTCGATTCGACCGGCAAGCACCTCACCGTGGTGGCCACGCCGGCCGACCAGGCGTTGGTGAAGCAGACGATCGACGAGGCCGCCCAGTCGTTGCCGCCGGAAGAAAAGAATCGGCTGGTCGTCTATCCGGTCACCCCCGCCCAGCGGACCCGCTTCGAGGGGGTGCTCCCCAGCATCACCCAGGAACTGCCCGGCATCCGGGTGATTACCGACGCCACGCCGGGGGAGCTTTCCATCTGGGCCAAGCCGTCGGACCAGAAGGTGATCGCCGGCGTGCTGGAGGAGTTGGGCCGCGAGGCGCCGGCGGAAGAAAAGTACCAGCTTGCGGTCTACCCGATCGAGTCGACCGACCCGACCACCGTGCTGGAGACGCTGCAGGAGTTGTTTCCCGACGTCCGTTTCCGGCTGGACGCGAAGAACGATCGGCTCGTGGTGTGGACGCTTCCCCAGCGCCAGGCGGCGATCGCCGCGGCGTTGAAAACGATGGACACGGACGTGTCCGGCGGAACGAACAAGACCACGGTTTCCTATACCCTCGAGGAGATCAGCGTGGGCACCGCCCTGCCCATCTTGCAGGGACTGGTGCCCGACATGCAACTGTTTGCCGATTCCAGCGGTAACAAGATCGTGGCCTACGGCCGGCAGAAGGACCAGGACCTGCTGGCCGAGACGATCCGGCAGATGGAGGCCGGCCCGGACGAGGCCCACAAGCGCTACCTGATGGTCTATCCGGCCGCCGACGCCGACGCCACCGCGGTCCAGCAGTTGCTCACCACGATCGTGCCCAAGGCCCAGGTCACGTTGGATGCCAACGCCAACACGCTGGCCGTGTTTGCCACCAAGGACGATCAGGAAACGGCCCGCTCGGCGATCGAGTCGATGTCGCTCAGCGCGTTGGGCGCGGGCAAGCCGATCGCCAAGAACTATCCGCTCAAGGAGATCACCAGTTCCAGTGCCATGCAGGTGCTTCGCCTGGCGGTGCCCAAGGCGCAGTTGGCCATCGGGGCCGATCCGCAGCAGTTGATCGTTTGGGCCAGTGCCCGCGATCACCAGATCATCGCCTCCACGCTGGAGGCGATCGACGTGAAGTCGCCGGAAGAGAGTGCCTATCAGCCGGCGGTCTACGTGTTGGAGTCGGGCGATTCGCGGAAAAGCTACTATACCGGCCGGTTTTTGCAGAGCGCCGTGCCGGATGCCCGCTTTAGCGTGGGCAACGACCCCAGCCAACTGATCGTTTGGGCAAAGCCCGAAGACCATAAGACGATCAAGAAGCTGATCGACGAGATCGAGAAGGAAGCGCCCGCGGACAAGGCGTACACGATGGAGGTTTACAGCATCACCTCGGGCGACGCGGCCAAGGCCAGCGGTGTGTTGCAGCCGATCGTGCCGGACGCGACTCTTTCGGTAGGCGCCGATCCCGGCCAGTTGATCGCCTGGGCCCGTCCCGCCGATCAGAAGAAGATCAAGTCGATCGTGGAAAAGATGGCCCAGGCCGGCACCTCCGAGACGGCTCCCACGGCGATTACTTATTCGCTCAAGTCGATTTCCGCCGCGGCGGCCACGCGGATTCTCCAGTTGGCCGTGCCCCAGGCGAAGATCAGCGAGGGTTCCGACCCCTACCAACTGATCGTTTGGGCCTCGCCCTTGGACCACGAGGTGATTCAGCGGACCCTCCAGCAGATCGACGTAGAGGGTCCGGAGGAGAGCACGGCCAAGGCGGTGGTCTACACGCTCCGGTCGACCGACTCGCGGCAGAACTACTATACCAGCCAGTTCCTGCAAAACGCCGTGCCGGAGGCCCGCTTCACCGTGGGCTACGACCCCAGCCAGTTGATCGCCTTTGCCCGGCCCGAGGTCCAGCAGACGATCAAGACGCTGATCGAGGCCCTCGACAAGGCCCCGCCGCCCGACAAGGCGCCCGTGATCAAGGTCTACCCGCTGGAGAAGATCACCGCCTCCGCGGCCACCCAGGTCATCCAACTGATCGTGCCCGAGGCGCGATTGAGCCAGGGCGCCGACGAGTTTCAACTGGTGGCCTGGGCCAAGCCGGCCGATCAGCAGCGAATCGAGACCACGGTCAAGCAGATCGATACCAAGGGGCCGGACGAAAAAGCGGCCGTGGCCAAGGTCTATCACCTGGAAGGAATCAGCTCGCGGAGCGTGGTTTACGCCATTCGGCTGATCGGCCAGGCGGTGCCGGGGGCGACCCTTTCGCTGGGGGCCGACTACTCGCAGATGGTGGCCTGGGCCCGGCCGGAAGACCACCAGACGATCAAGAGGCTCGTCGAGCAACTCACCGAGGAGTCGCCGGAGCGGGCGGCGCGGATGGAGATCTACGCGCTCCAGCAGACCGACGCGCTGACGGCCATCCAGATTCTCCGCAACGTGGCCCCCGACGCGGAGCTTTCCGTGGGCAGCGACGCCGGCCAACTGGTCGCCTGGGCCCGACCCAAGGACCAGGAAAAGATCAAGCAGGCGATTGAAAAACTGGATACCACCGGGGCCTCTGCCACGGCGCCCACGATGGAAATCTACGCCCTCGAGTCGGGCAACGCGGTGAACGCCATCAGCGTGCTGCAAAAAATCGTGCCCGAGGCGAATCTCTCCGTCGGTTCCGATGCCAAGCACTTGATCGCCTGGGCCCGGCCTGCCGACCACCTGAAGATCAAGCAGGCCGTGGAGAAGCTGGAGGCGGCCGGCCCGGAGCCGGAGATGAAGGTCTATACCCTGGAGCGGGTCGACGCGCTGAGCATGTTGACCACCCTCCGCACGGTGGTGCCCGAGGCCGTGGCCTCGGTGGGGGCCGATTCGCACCAGTTGGTGGTCTGGGCCCAGCCCAAGGATCACCAGAAGATTCAGCAGGCGATCGAGGAGATGACCGCCCCGGGGGCGCCGGAGGAGGAGCCCTTCGCCGTCAACTACGTGCTCCAGAAGATCACTGCCGCCACGGCCCGCGGCGTGCTCGCGCTGGCCGTGCCCGACGCCGAGCTGACCACGGGCGACGACGAGTACCAATTGATTGCCTGGGCCCGGGCCGAGGATCAGGAGAAGATTCGCAACACGCTCGACCGGATCGACGTGGAGGGTGCGGGCACGGGGGCCGAGAAGGCGGTGGTCTACGAGTTGGAAACGACCAACGCCACGGAGCTTTCCTACATCCGCACTTTTCTGCAACAGGCGGTCCCCAGGGCCCGCTTCGTCCCCGGCGCGTCGCCCAAGCAGTTGGTGGCCTTTGCCCGGCCCAGGGACCACCAGCAGATCAAGGAGTTGATCGACCAGATCACCGGCGGCGGGGAGAACGCGCCCACGGCGGTGGTCTACGACCTGGGCGGGGCAACGGCCACGTCGGTGATGACGGCGATCCGACAGATCGCCCCCCAGGCGGTAGTCACCACCGGGTCGACGCCCTACGAGCTGGTCGTCTGGGCCCGGCCCGACGATCACCAGAAGATCAAGCAGCTTGTGGACGAAATGACCGGCGGCGGCGCGAGCGAGAACGCCCCCCGGCCGGTGGTTTACACCTTGGAGGAGATCAGCGCCAGCGCCGCCATGCAGGTGTTGAAGCTGGCCGTGCCGCAGGTGCAATTGACGCCCGGCGAGGAGCCGTATCAATTGATCGCCTTCGCCCGTCCCAAGGAACAGGAGTTAATCAAAAAGACGCTCGAACTGATCGACGTGGCCGGGCCGGTGGAGAAGATGACCACGGTGGTGGTCTACGAATTGAAGACGGCCGATCCACGGCAGATGTCCTTCATCACCCGGTTCTTGCAACAATCGGTGCCCGACGCGCGGTTCACGCAGGGCGTGGTTCCCAGCCAGATCGTCGCCTGGGCCCGCCCCAAGGACCACGAACAGATTCGGAAGCTGATCGACCAGCTCGAGGGCGACGAGGAACATGCCCCCACGACGGTGGTTTACGACCTGAAGAACGTGACGGCCACGGCGGTCACCACCGTGCTATATCAGATCGTGCCCGAGGCGGTCTGCACCACGGGGGCCAATCCGTACCAGTTGCTCGCCTGGGCCCGCCCCGACGACCAGAAGAAAATCCAAGAGATCGTGGAGAAGATGACGGCCGAGGGCCCACCCGAACTGCAGCCGACAATGGTGACCTATACGCTGGAGTCGGTCAGCGCCTCGGCGGTCACCTCGGTGTTGCGGCGGGTCGTTCCCGAGGCGGTGGCCACGCCGGGAACCGACCCGCACCAGCTTCTCGTCTGGGCTCGGCCCGACGATCACGCCAAGATTCGCGACCTGATCGAGGACCTGTCGGCCGAGGGCCCGCCCGGCACGGTGCCGACAATGGAGATCTACGCGCTGAAAAACGTCGATGCCCTGGCCGCCAGCCGAATCCTGCAATCGATCGTGCCCGAGGCCCAGCTTACGGTGGGCTCCGACGCGGGCCAGTTGATCGCCTGGGCCCGCCCGCGAGATCACAAGCGGATCGCCGCGGCGCTGGCGCGATTGACCGAGGAGGAATCGCCGGAGACGGCCCCGCGGATGGAAATCTACAAGCTCGAGTCGGGCGACGTGCTGAGCGCAATTCGGGTGTTGGGGCCGATCGTTCCGGACGCGCAGCTTTCGGCCGGCTCGGACCCCAAGCACTTGGTCGCCTGGGCCCGGCCGGACGATCACGCCAAGATCAAGGAGGCGATCACCCGGCTTGATGCGGCTGGCCCGGAGCCGGAGATGCGGACCTACACGCTCCAGGGGACCGACGCCTTGACGGCCGCGCGGCTGCTTCGCACGATCGTTCCCGAGGCGTTGTGCAACGTGGGGGCAGACGCCTACCAGTTGGTGGTTTGGGCTCGGTCGGACGACCACGAGAAGGTGGCGGAGGTGGTGGAGAAGCTTTCCAGCGAAGGTCCCCCGGAGACCCTTCCCACGGCGGTGACCTATACCCTGGAGGAGATTTCCGCCTCGGCGGCGATGCAACTATTGCAACTGGCGGTGCCCCAGGCGAAGGTCAGCCAGGGGGCCGAGTCGTACCAGTTGATCGTCTGGGCGCGGCCCGAGGATCACAAGAAGATCGAGGCCACGCTGGAGCAGATCGACGTGGCCGGGCCGGACGACAAGACGGCCAAGCCGGTGGTCTACGAATTGCAGACGTCCGACACGCGGCAGATGTATTACATCAGCCAGTTCCTGGCGACGGCCTTCCCCGATGCCCGCTTTACCCAGGGGGTTGCCCCCAACCAGGTGATCGCCTTCGCCCGGCCCAAGCAACAGCAGAAGATCAAGGAGTTGATCGACCAGATCGAAGGCGGCGAGGAGAACGCGCCCACCGCCGAGGTCTACGACCTGAAGGGCACGACCGCCGCGGTGGTGATTACGATGCTTGGCCGAGTGGTGCCCGACGCGGTGGCTTCGACCGGCACGGATCCGTACCAGTTGATCGTCTGGGCCCGCCCCGACGAGCACCAGAAGGTGAAGGAAGTGGTGGAGAAAGTTGCCGCCATGGAGTCGCCGGAGACGGCCCCCCGGGCGGTCACCTACACGCTGGAGGAGATCACCTCCGCCAGCGCCATGCAGATTCTGCGGCTGGCCGTGCCCCAGGCCCAATTGAGCCAGGGGAGCGAGCCATACCAGTTGGTGGTCTGGGCCCGGCCCGAGGATCAGAAGCTGGTGGAGGAGACCCTCAAGCAGATCGACGTGAAAGGACCCGACGACAAGCTGGCCAAGGCGGTGGTCTACAAGCTGGAGTTGACCGACTCGCGGCAGGGCTACTACGTGCTGAGTTTTCTGGCCCAGGCGATTCCCGAGGCCCGCTTCACGCAGGGCGCGACCCCCAATCAGATCGTGGCCTGGGCCCAGCCCAAGAAGCAAGCGGAAATCAAGAAGTTGATCGACCAGCTTCAGGGCGGCGCGGAAAACATGCCCACGGCGGTGGTCTACGACCTGAAGAACGTGACCGCCACCACCGTTTCCACCATGCTTCGCCAAGTGGTGCCCGACGCGGTGGCCTCGACCGGCGCCACCCCCTACCAGCTTATCGTCTGGGCCCGGGCAGACGACCACAAGAGAATCCAGGAGATCGTGGACGAATTGTCGGCCGGGCAGGCGCCCGAGTTCGCCGCCACGGCGGTCACCTACACCCTGGACAAGATCACCGCGGCCAGCGCGATGCAACTTCTGCGACTGGCGGTGCCTCAGGCGCAAGTCAGCCCGGGAACCGACCCCTACCAGTTCATCGCCTGGGCCACGCCCGACGATCATCTGCTGATTAAGGACACGCTGGACAAGATCGACGTGAAAGGGCCGGACGAAAAGCAGGCCAAGCTGGTGGTCTACGATCTGAAGAACACCACGGCCGCGGCGGCCACCACGATGATTCGGCAGATTGCCCCCACGGCGATTGCCACCACGGGAGCAAATCCCTACCAGTTGATCGTCTGGGCCCGGCCCGACGAGCATGAGCAGATTCAGCGGGCGGTCAAGGAGTTGGCCGTGGAGGAGTCGCCGGAGACGGCCTACCGGGCGGTGACCTACACGCTGGAGGAGATCAGCGGCGCCAGCGCCATGCAGATTCTCCAACTGGCCGTACCCCAGGCGCAAGTCAGCACCGGCGCCGAGACGTATCAACTGATCGTCTGGGCCCGGCCCGAGGACCAGAAGCTGGTGGAGAGCACGCTCAAGCAGATCGACGTGAAGGGTCCCGACGAGAAGCAGGCCAAGGCGGTCGTCTACGACCTGGACATCACCGACTCGCGGGAGGGTTACTACATTTTGCAGTTTCTGCAAAGGTCGATCCGTGAGGCCCAGTTCACCCAGGGCGTCACCCCCGACCAGATCGTGGCCTGGGCCCGGCCCAAGGACCACGAAAAGATCAAGGAGTTGATCGACCAGCTTCAGGGCGGCGAGGAGAACGCGCCCGTGGCCGTGGTCTACGACCTGAAGAACATGACCGCCAGCGTGGCCACCGTGATGCTCCGCCAGGTGGTGCCGGAAGCGGTCACCTCGACCGGGGCGAACCCCTACCAGATGCTCGTCTGGGCCCGGCCCAAGGACCAGGAGAAAATCAAGAAGGTGGTGGAAAAGATGGCTTCGGAGGAGTCGCCCGAGACGGCTTTCCAAGCGGTCACCTACACGCTGGAGGAGATCAACGCGGCAGACGCCATGCGGATTTTGGAATTGGCCGTGCCCCAGGCCCAGGTCAGCGCCGGGGCCGAGACGTACCAGTTGATCGTCTGGGCCCGGCCCGACGACCAGAAACTGGTGGAGGAGACGCTCAAGCAGATCGACGTGGAGGGCCCCGACGAAAAACAGGCCAAGGTGGTCGTCTACGATCTGGACGTCAGCGACCCCCGGCAGATTTACTACGTGCTGCAATTCCTCCAACAGTCCGTGCCCGAGGCCCGGGTCACGCTGGGCGCCAGCCGCGACAAGGTGGTGGTCTGGGCGCGGCCCAAGGATCACGAAAAGATCAAGGAGCTGATCGACCAGTTCGTGGAGACCCCGGAGACGGCCCCCACGGTGGCGGTCTACACCCTGAAGAACACCACGGCGGCCAGCGCCATGCGGATGCTCTCCACGGCGTTTCCCAACGCCCAGTTCGCCCCCGGCGAGGACGCTTACCAACTGCTGGCCTGGGCCCGACCCGACGAGCACGCCAAGATCGAACAGGCGGTGGAGATGATGTCGCAGCCGGAAGGGGAGGCCACCGCGCCGAAGATGGTGGTCTATCCGCTGGAAGGGCTGGACGCGACCCAGGCGATGCGGGTCTTGCGGCCGATCGTGCCCCAGGTCCAGTTCGGCATCGGCAACAACGCTCGGCAACTGATCGCCTGGGCCCGTCCCGACGAACAGGCCAAGATCAAGGCGGCCCTGGAGGGCATGGCCCGGCCCGAGCCGGAAGAGACGGCGCCCCGGGTGGCGGTTTACACGATCGAGGGAACGGACGCCCAGCGGGCGATGTCGATCCTGCAGATGGCCGTGCCGGAAGCGGAGTTCAGCGTGGGCGAGGATGCCCGCCAGGTGATCGCCTTTGCTCGCCCCGCGGAACACGAAAAGATCGAGGCCACGCTGGAGCAACTCTCCAAGAGGCTTGCCGACAGTGCCCAGCCGAGCGTGCAGATCTATTCGCTCGAATCGGGCGGTGCCGCCAACGCCATGCAGGTGCTGCAGACGGCCGCGCCGGCCGCCCAGTTCACCGTGGGTTCCGATCCCACCAAGCTCATCGTGTGGGCCTATCCGGAGGATCACGCCATCATCAAGGCGGCCGTCGAGCAGATCGAGTCGAAGAGTTGGCTGGACGGCAATCGGACCATGGCCATCTATCCCATGGCGAAGGAAAATGCCGCTCAACTGATGCAACTGCTCGACCCGGTGCTCCAGCAAAACGCCCAGTTCGTCACCGATCCGGACCGCGAGTGTCTGATCGTCTGGGCCGACAAGAAACACCAGGACGCGATCAAAAAGGCGGTGGACGATTTCCTCGCCACGGTGCCCGAGGTGGTCAAGCCGGTTTCCGTGGTCTACCGTTTCCGGGAGGCCGATCCCTTCTCCGTGTTGAGTGTGCTCCAATCGCTGGTTCCCGAGGCCACCATCGCCGTCGACTACCGCGCCCGGTCGCTGGTGGCCAGCGCGCTGCCCAAGGATCAGGAAAAACTCAAGGCCGCGATCGAGGAGATCGACCGCGAGGACGCCGGCGGCCAGGCCCCCCAGTTAAGGATTCACCGCATCACCACGGCCGATCCGCAGAACGTGCTCTCCGTGTTGAAAAACCTCTACCAGTACGACCGCGACGTGCGGCTCTCGCTCGACCCGGCCAACGACAGCCTGATCGCGGTGGCTTCGCCCTTCCAACAAGACAAGATCGCCAACATGATTACGGAAATCGAGAAGGGGGCCCTGCTCGATTCGGCGTCCAAGTTGCGGGTGTACTCGTTGAAGAACGTCGACTCCTACGCGGCGATGGACATTCTCAACAATATCTTCCAAAAGCAGGGGGCGAAGGTCGATCTCTCCATCGATCGCTATAGCAACCAACTGGTGGCCATCGCCCGGCCCAACGAGCACGAGAAGATCAAGGAAACGCTCGAACAGTTCCGCACGGAAGAGCGACACCTGGAAATCTTCCAACTCGATTACCTCGAACTGGAAACCGCCGAGATGGCCATCGATCGGCTGTTCGCCGATGAAGGCGTCCTCGCCCAGCCGGAGGTCGATCCCGACCCCGCCACGCTGCAACTGTTCATTCGGGCCACCGACGAGCAACTGGAGAAGATTCGGCAACTGCTGATTCGCATGGGCGAGACGGGGCTCTCCACGGTGCGGACCTCGGGCACGGGCAAGCTCCGCGTGATTCCCTTCACCGGCGACGTGCAGGCAGCGCTGGAAGAACTGCGAAAAGTCTGGCCGCAACTTCACACCAACGATATTCGCGTGGTCACTCCGGCCGACGTGCTGGCTCCTCGCAAGGCGGCCGGCTCGAAGGACGGCTCCAAGAGCCCGCCGACGACCAAGCCGGCGAAAGCCACCAAGCCGAAAACGAGCAAGGCAGCCAAGCCGAAGACAAGCAAAACGGCTAAGCCGAAAACCGCCGAAAAGACCAAGCCGCAGGCGGCCACAAGCGATTCCCCGCCGGCCGGAGCCCAGGGCGACGTCGGCGCCCAGGGCGTGGCCGGTCCCCCAGGTCCCCGGGAGCCTGCCCGGAAAAAGCCCGAGAGGCCGGTCGCCACGCCGCCGCTACCGGGGGCCCAGCCGGCCACC
>CAYZWG010000198.1:0-9930 GCA_964481605.1 uncultured Planctomycetaceae bacterium | reverse complement strand
ATTTGCGCTGACCTCTTGTGGCAAAGCCACACCGGTTCAAGAACCGGTGCTACCCGCTATCGCGGCCACCCGCGACGTTCGCCGCCAGGCCACGCCTCGCACCCCACCACCATCGTCAATCCTCCCCGTGGAGTACCAGCCGAACGATCTCCGGGGGACAGCGAAATCGAAACGGCAGTTCGCCCGAGAGGCCCCGGCTGACGTGCAGAATGGTGGGCGGATGGTAAAAGACGCCCGAGGCGTAGGTCACGCCCCGGCGGCTGGGCGACATGATCGGGCCGATCAGGGGCAGACGAATCTGGCCCCCGTGCAGATGTCCGGCCAACAGCAGGTTGACCTCGTGTCGCCGGGCCCAGTCGAGTTGGTCGGGGCTGTGGGAGAGGGCGATGCGAAGAGGCCCGCCCTGGCCCAGAGGGGGCGGGGCACCGCCGAAATCGGCCGCCGGGGGAATCCACGGCAGCTCGTTGCCGGCCAACAGCACCGGCACGCCGCGGACCTCGACTTCTTGCCGGCGGCCGCCCAGGTCGATCAGCCCGCTGTCGACCAGCACGGCCCGAAGCCGCCGGGTGTCGACCTTCAGGTCATGGTTTCCCAGCACGAAGTAGACGCCGAAGCGGCCGCGAAGCCGCCCCAGCGTATCGGGAATCCACTCGATGCACTCCGCCCGGTCGACCAGGTCGCCGGTGATCGCCACCAGGTCGGGCTCGAGCCGATTGACCCGCTCGACGACTTCCTGGAAATAGGCCTTGCCCACCCGGCCGGTGAAATGGAAGTCGGACAGATGGACCAGGGCGAGTCGATCCAAGGCGGGCGGCAGCCCCGCCACGTCGAGCCCCCGCTCGACCAGGCCGAGGTGAAGCGTCTGGTTGCCCGGCAGGCGGACGACGAAGTGGTGCCGGTGATCGTCGCTGCCGGCGGGCGCGGCGGTGCCGAGCAGCCGGTCGAGCCGTCGCCGATCCCAGCGGAGCGGTTGCGGAGGGGGGCGGAAAAAGGTCCTTCGCGTCCAGGCAACCAGGGCGACCGGCGCCGCCAGCCAGCAAGCGACCAGGTAGGGAAGGCTCCACGCCGGAAAGGGAAGCCACCCATGGCCCAGCGTCGGGCCGGCCCCAGCCATCTCCCAAGCCGCCGCAACGGGGATGGCGAGGAAACCGACCATCGCCGCCAGCGCGACCATCCTGCAAAAACGGGGGCCAAGCCCGGTGGCGTGGAGCCGATTGACCAACGCCACCCAGAGGAATCCATGCCCCACCAGCGCCAGGATCAGCAAGAGAACAATCATGGCCGTCCGCTCTGGCACGTAGTGCGGGGCTCCGCGCCGCCGACAGCCCGCTACGCCTGGCCCACCGGCCCCGGCGCACTCACCACCTGCTCCACGGCGGTGAGAAGTTGATCGACGCGGAACGGCTTGTAGAGGATGGCCTGGAGTCCGGCCTGGCGAGCCTTGACGAGCGAGTGGCCCGGGTCGTAGCCGAAGCCGGTCATCAACACCAGCGGCAGCGGCTCGACGTCCATCACCTGCTTGAGCTTCTCCATGAACTCGAATCCCGACACATCCGGCAGCCGGATGTCGGCAATCACCACGTCGTAGCCGCTGTTGCGGGCCATGAACATGGCCTGGGAGCCGTCGGGGGCCGTCTCCACGATGCAGCCGTAGCGGTCCAGCAGCGCGTGGGCGGCGCTGCGGACGGCGCTGTCTTCGTCGACCACCAGCACGCGCCGTCCCTCCAGCAAGGTTCGCTCCGGCTCGGGCGGTTGAGGATGGGCCTGGGCGGGGGCCATCTGTTGCCCCACCTTTTGAATCACGTGCTTGATATCGCGGGCGTTGCGCAAGATGCCTTGCAGGCGCTGGACCACCTGGGGCTCGTGCCCGATGTAGCGCTCCATCACGAACACGGCGTCGTTGAGGATTTCGTCCACCGGCAGGGCCACGGCGCGATGGATTTCCTCCACGCTGGCCGCCGCCGTGGAGGCCTTTTCCGCCACCAGCAGTTCCAAGGTGTTCAACGCCACGGCCACGTCGCGGGTGAAGATCTCCAGGAACTGGAGGTCGCTTTCGCTGAAGGCTCTCGGCTTGGGGCTTTCCACGTTGAAGGTGCCGATCACTTCGTCGTGCAAGACCAGGGGCACGGTGAGCGAGCTCTTGGCGTCCTTGGCACCCTTCAGGTAGAGCGGGTCTTCCGTGGTGTCCTCGCAGAGGTAGCTCTTGCCGGTGGCCGCCACGAAACCGGTCACGCCGTTGTTTTGCGGCTGGGCGTAGAGGTCGCGGACGGTGGCCTCGGGTTCCATGCCCACCGAGAGGAGCGTCTCCAGCCGGCCGGTCTTCTGGTCCACCATGCGGATTTCGACCACGTCGAAATTGAGCAAGTCCTTGGTGAAGTGGAGAATGTTGGCCTTGAGCAATTCGATCCGCTCTTCCACCGACATCTGCAACAGTTCGTCGGGGGTCAGATCGGCCAACTCCATCCCGGCGTGATGAATTGCTTCCAGTTTTTGCTTCTGCAGCATCTCGCCGGTCACGTCGCGCACGGTGACGATCAGGTGTTGGGCCGGTCCGGGGGCGGTGCGCAACGGGGCGGCGTGCACATGGTAGTAGCGATGTTCGCTGCTGCGAAGCGTGGAACTGGAAGCGGTTCCCGTCGCCAGGGCGGTGTGGAAAGGGCAAAAGTCGGGGCCGAGGATTTCCGGACTGTCCAGCACGGAGTAGAAATTCGCCCCCACCACGTTCTCCCGCCGGCTCCATTGGCGCAGGCGGCCGTTGCCCCAGAGAATGGTGTTGCCTGCGTCCAGCAGCACGACGCCGTCGGGCATTTCCTCCAGAATCTGCTCGTTCTGGAGGAACTTGCCGATTTCAAACGCCTGGCGGAGACGATCCGAACCGACGTAAACCCCGTCGAACGTCTCGGTCGAAAGCAGCGAGAGTGCCTCCATCGGCGTTTCGACCCAGACGATCTCGCCCGTATCGGCCGAAGGCCTGAAAATCTGCTCGCAGGACTCGCGAGAGTCACACATCACCAAGATTCTTGGTTGACTCGCCAAACCGTCCAACTCCCCGGCTCTCGCGTGATTGAGGAAGGTCCGAAACCGGTTCAGTGGATTATAGAAAGATCGCCACCCGAGAACAACTCGGTTTGTTCGATCCCTCTCTGGTAGCATCGGCCGCCCGCGGCGTCGGGGTTGATCCGGGCTCGGCAAGGTTCGTCATTTTGTTGCCGGGGTGATGTTTTCCCATTCGCCCCCTTCCTTATCTCCGGAATATCCGACCGGCGGGCCGCGTTGCCACACTTGGGGTGGCAGACCGTCGACTGTGGCAGCCGCCGATCCCCCAGCCGCGCGGCCGTGAAACGCCGCACGCCGTCGCAGGGCCGGCCGTGCCGGCCGGATTGCGGGGACACGCTCGACCGGGCTCCGCCGGAAAACAACGTAGGCCGGATCGCCTGCGAGCACGCACGCTACGGAACTCGCCGCCGGCCGGCACAGCCGGTCCTACGCGCTTCCCTGGGGATGCAATGGCCGTGGCCCCACGGCGACGCGAGGAACAAGTATTACAACCCATTCAAGCCGCACCACGGCACGCTCCATTCGCCCGCCGACCGCGGTGGTCTGCTACAGTCGGCACCCACCGCGGGTCGATCAATCCAGGCAGGGAGGCCCGTCCACAACCACGGGAGGATTGCGCCATGTGGCGAGCACTGTTCTTGGCGGTCGGTGTTTACACGGTGCTGATGGGGGCACAGTGCCTGGCCGTGGAGAGATTCACCCTCACGCTGCGGGAGAAACCAGCCGTCGTCGAGCGTGGCCTGCTGGACGAGAAACAGGTGACCCCGGGCAAGAAGATCACCATGGTTCCGCCCCCCTGGGCTCCCTGGAGCCTGATGTCCACGGGTGCCATTGTGTGTCTCTACTCGTTCACCCTTCCGGCGCGTTTGAAGGGCTGACGGGGCCGATCGTCGTGCCTTGTGGGTAGCACCGGTTCTTGAACCGGTGTGGCTGGAGCCACAAGAGGTCTCCCCCGCTCGGCGCGGGTTTCCTGACCGGTGCCGCCTACTTGCCCTGGCGGAACCGATTGAAGTATTCCTCGGCGTGCCGCCGATGGCGGCGGGGCATCTGCTGGTCGGTGAGCGGGTCGTTGGCCTCGGAGCGGGCGCTTTCGATCTGTTGCTGGAGCGTCTGCTGCACGTTGCCCCGCACGTTGGGACCGGCCACTTCGCCGGCGATCGTGGCCGAGCCCCGGCCCACCTTTTGCTTGACCTTGGTGTCGAAGAACCCCACCTCGGTCTCTTGCTCGGGCCGATCGCCCTTTCCTCGCCCGGCGCCAAGCCCCTCGCCCTGGCACGCTTCGCAGCCCACGCCGCCACAGAACGGGCAGTTCATCTGGTCCCGCGCCTGGCAAAGCTGATCCATGGCGTCGTCCAAAAGCTCCATTTCTTCAAGCTGTTGGGCCATGCCGTCGAGGTCTGCCTGAAGCTGATCGAGCGCCTTGCCGGCGTCCTGGAGTTGCCCATCCTGCAGGCTCCGCGAACATTGCCCCAGCTTCGCGGCCAGGTTTTGCAGGTTGTTCATCTGCGGCCTCCGCTCCATCATTTGGTTGAGTTGATCCTGCAACCGGTTGGCCTCGTCCTCCTGGCCCGCCTGGCGGGCCTGCTTGATACGGTTCTGGAGTTCTTGCTCTTGGCGCTTCTGCTGTTGGACCATCTCTTCCAGCTTTTTCTTCATTTCGTCGAGTTGCCGGGCCAGTTTCTCCCGGTCCTGTGAGGAGAGATCGCCCTTGGCCAGCTTCGACTTGAGCCGCTCCAACTCCTTGGCCGCCTGCTTCAGGTTGCCCTGGGCCAGCGACTGCACAAGGCGATCGGCCGGGCCGCGGGTGGCGGTTTTCAGCTTGTCGAGTTGCTTCTGGATGCCCTCGGCCCCGCCCAGTTGCTTTCGCCGGTTTTGCATCTGGCGGGAGAGGTCGTTGAGCTTGACCAGGGCCTGCTTGCGATCCCCCCGGCTGCGATCGGCCAGGTTTTCCGTCTCCTCGGTGAGCCGTTGGAAGAGCCTCTGGGCGTCCTTGAGGCCCTCCTCCCGGGCCTGCTTGCGCTGCTGGATGAGCTTCCGCTGGAGGGTATCAGCCGCGTTTTTCACCTGCTTTTTCACCGCCGCGGCGTCGGCTTGCCTGGCCGGCTCGACCACTGCGGGAGCAACCAACAAGGCGACAAGCACCGCCGGCACCAGCGGCACCAGCGGCAGCAGAATCTGCCTGCCCGGGGTGAAGCGAAAATGCTCGCGGAGGTCGAGCTTGCGGACTCGCCGCCGGGCGTCGGCCACGACCGTCCGACCCACGTCGGTCTTTCGCTCGTCGGGCGTCATCGCCAGGGTGCTGGAGACTCGCTCCTTGAGCCCGAAACGCCGGTCGATTTCGATGGCCGCATTGAGCGGGCCCCGCCCCCGCACGGCCGCCCAGACCAGCGCCGCCACCAGCCCCAGGCCCACGGCGGCCGCGGGCCAGACCCACCAGACGACGCCCAGCGGCCGAAACCTGTCGACCACGATCAACGCCAGGGCCGCAAGCAGGGTGAAGAAGCAGCACCACCCCAGCGCCCGAACGAAACGCTCCAGCCCCATCCATCGGCGGGCCCGACGCACCTGTTTGTTCAACTCGTCCATGGCCTGGTCCTCCCGGTCTGCGTGCCCATCCTCTTTTCGCGACGCGGAACACGAGTCATTATACCGTATCTTGGCCGGGTGGGGCCAGCACGGCGTTCGGCGCGGGTCTCTGGCGTTCGGCGGGGTCGGGAGACCCGCGCCGAACGCGTCGCCACCCGCGGCGTCCCCGTTCCCAAACGATCGCGGGCCGCTATGATGGAGAAATGTCCGCGTGTTTCCGCGCGCGATGAATCGAATCGTCCGCTCTCAAAACCCAACTTCTACGAAGGCAAGAACCATGTCCGATTTCCGCACCGAACGCGATTCGATGGGCGAGGTCCGTCTGCCGGCCGACGCCTACTACGGCGCCCAAACGCAACGGGCCGTGGAGAATTTCCCCATTTCCGGCCAGACGCTCCCGCCCGAATGGATCCATGCCATGGGGCTGGTCAAGTGGGCCGCCGCCACCGCCAATCGCGAGGTGGGCAAGCTCACTGCAAGCGGCAAGCGGCCCTTGAGCGACGCCGAGGTCGACGCCCTCCTGGCCGCCTGCCGCGAGGTGGCCGACGGCAAGCTGGACGACCAGTTCCCGGTCGACGTCTACCAGACCGGTTCCGGCACGTCGAGCAATATGAACGCCAACGAGGTGATCTCCAACCGGGCGATCGAGTTGGCCGGGGGCGACCGCTTTTGCCCCGACAAGCCGATCCACCCCAACGACCACGTCAACATGGGCCAGAGCACCAACGACACCTTCCCTACGGCGATCCACGTGGCCGTCGCCCAGGCCATCGAGGAGGCCCTGTTGCCGGCGTTGGAGCGATGCGGGGCCGCGCTGGCCGAGAAGGCGGCCGCCTGGCAGGACGTGCTCAAGATCGGCCGCACCCACCTGGCCGACGCCACGCCGCTTTCCCTGGGCCAGGAGATCGGTGGCATGGCCCGGCAGTTGCAGCTTTCCGTCGAGCGGGCCCGGCGAGCCCAGGCGGCCGTGCTGGAACTGCCCGTCGGCGGCACCGCCGTGGGCAGCGGCATCAACACCCATCCCCAGTTCGGCCGCCGTGTGGCCGAGGCCCTGGCCGGCGAGACGGGCATCCCCTTCGTCGAAGCCACCGACCACTTCGAGGCCAACGCCCAGCGGGACGGACTGGTCGAGGCCCACGGACAGTTGCGCACCGTTGCCGCCACGTTGTTCAACGTGGCCAACAATCTCCGCTGGCTGGGCTCGGGGCCCCGCTGCGGATTCCACGAGATCAATCTCCCCGACCTGCAGCCGGGCAGCTCGATCATGCCCGGCAAGGTCAACCCGGTGATGTGCGAGAGCCTGATGCAGGTGGCGGCCCGGGTGATGGGCAACGACCAGGCGATCGCCGTCAGTGGCGCGGCCGGGGGCCAGTTCCAGTTGAACATCATGATGCCGGTGATGGCCCAAACGGCGTTGGAGAGCGTCCGCCTGTTGGCCAAGGCGACGAAGGCTTTCACCGAGTTTTGCCTCACGGGGCTGGAGGCCAATCGGGAGGCCTGCGAGGCGGCGGTGGAGAAGAGCCTTTCGCTGGCGACCGGGTTGAACCCCTACCTGGGCTATGAGAAGGCGTCGGCGCTGGCCAAGCAGGCCTTGAAGACGGGCAAGACGATCCGCGAACTGTGCCGGCAACAAAAGGTTCTGCCGGAGGATCAACTGGACGAGGCGCTGGACCCCTGGCGAATGACCAAGCCGCAGTAGGGCCGGCTGTGCCGGCCGGTTGCCGCGTTTCGCAGTGGGTAGCACCGGTTCTTGAACCGGTGTGGCTCCTTCGCAGTGGGTAGCACCGGTTCTTGAACCGGTGTGGCTGGAGCCACAAGAGGTCGGCCGCGTAGGCCGGATCACGATCCGGCACCAGCGTTCGGCGCGGGTCTCCCGACCCCGCCGAGAAAGGACCGATGGTCTCCCAATCGCTGCGTCTGTCGCGACTTAGGAGACCTGCGGTCGGCGTTTTCAGCGGGGTCGGGAGACCCCCGCCGAACGCCCGGCTTTCGGCGGGGTCGGAAGACCCGCGCCGAACTACTTGCTGTGGATGAACCACCGGCTCTGCAAACGGAGCGGATCATGCTGCCCGAAACCTTTCGCTGCTACCTGGTCGAAAAAGACGAGTCGGGCAAGGTCTCCGCTCGGATCACGCGGCGGCGACTGGCGGAATTGCCGCCGGGTGACGTGCTTCTGCGGGTCGACTACTCGTCGCTCAACTACAAGGACGCCCTGGCCGCCACCGGCCACCCCGGCGTCAATCGGGTCTTTCCGCATATTCCCGGCGTGGATGCCGCCGGCGAGGTCGCCGGCACCGGTGTTTACGAGTTTGTCGAGGGCGACCAGGTTCTCGTCACCGGGTTCGACATGGGCTCGAACCGCGCGGGCGGCTGGGCCGAGTACGTGCGCGTGCCGCAGGATTGGGTCGTGCCCATGCCCCGGGGGCTCACCACCCGCCAGAGCATGATGATCGGCACGGGTGGCTTGACGGCCGCGTTTTGCGTCGATGCCCTGCGGCGGCACGACGTGGCCGCCGACGCCGGCGAGGTGGTTGTCAGCGGGGCCTCGGGCGGGGTGGGCAGCTTTGCCGTGGCCCTGCTGGCCCGGCTGGGCTACCAGGTGGTGGCCGTAACGGGAAAGACCTCGGCCCACGACTACTTGCGACTGCTTGGGGCGGCCGAGGTGGTCGGCCGCGAGACCCTGACCGGCGCCGGCGACAAGCCGCTTCTGTCGGGCCGCTGGGCCGGGGCGATCGACACGGTGGGCGGTGCCGCGTTGAGCGCGATCCTCCGGGCCACCCGCCGCGGCGGGTGCGTGGCGTCGTGCGGAAACGCCGGCGGCTTCGAGATTCCCGGCCTCACGGTCTACCCGTTCATCCTCCGTGGCGTGACGCTGGCCGGCATCGACGCCGCCTGGTGTCCCATCGCCCTGCGCCACCAGACGTGGGACCGCCTGGCCGGCCCGTGGAAGCTGGACGACGAGCACCTGCAGCGAATGGCCCGCTTCGTGACGCTGGAGGAGTTGCCCGGCCAGATCGAGGCGATCCTCGCCGGCCGGATCACGGGCCGGGTGGGGGTCCGCATCGGGGCCCAGGAGTGAGAAGCGCTCGGCGCGGGTCTCCCGACAACCGCGCTCGGCGCAGGTCTCCCGACCTCGCCGCAACCACCGCGGCGCGGGTCTCCCCGGCACGGGTATGCGATTCCCTGGGACTTGCCCTACGCCGATCGCGCGTCGGCCAGCGTGTCGGCGTCGAGGAAACGATCCTGGTACCATCGCTTCATCCGCAGCACCTGGCCGCGGACGTCGCCCCGCGGAAAGTGGGTGTAGCGAAAGCTGTGGGTGGTGGAGGTTTGCCAGTAGCGCTTCGAGGCCAGCGCCCCCACGCCCAGGTCGTAGTACCGATCGCCCCGGGCGAAACCGTCCTCGAGCATCTTCCATTCCAGCATCGTGCCGGGGCTGAAGCGGGCCAGGGCCGGATCGAATCCCTTCCGCAGGCCGGTTACCCGGGCGTTGACGTGGTAGTTGTAAGTAAAGGCGGCCGGCCGCCCCTCGACCAACAACAGGTTGAGATCGAGCGTCCCCGCCCTGGCGGCGGCGGCGTGGGCATCGCGGAGGAAATCGCGAACTGCCGGCGTACAAAGCGTGTTGCCGCTGCACAATTCCGACTGCCAACTCTTTTCGGCCACCTCGAGACAGGCATCGTAGAGGTCCCAGCGGGGATCGCCGTCGCCGTGGCGGCTTCCCCTGGGGCGATAGCGGACGTAGCTCGCCGGGGCGTGCTCTTCGAGCCGGCGCTGGCATCGTTCCAGGTTGTGGCGCCAATGGCGGGACCGGCCGTTCCAATACGCATCCCAGGTGCCTTCCAACTCCACGGCCGCGCCCCGGGCCCAGACTTGCCTGCACGGTCGAAAGCCGGCCAGCCGCATGGCGTTGTTCGTTCGCCCGGCGTCGCATCCGTCGGCGTTGACCCAACGCAGGTCGAGCAGGTCCCAGTCGCGCCGCGTGCGGCCCAGATGCCGCATCCCCGCCAGCAGCGTGGCCGTGGGATTGGGTCCGACGGGGCCGAAAAAAGTCCCCCAGTCGTGAAGCGGGTAGGTCAGAAAACGGATCGGTCCCACCCGGGTGGGCTCGGTGCGAACCACCAGCGGCAAAATCCCCATCACCTCGTCGGCCGAGCCGACCACCAAGACCCGTAGCCGCTGGCCGGCTCCGAAATGGGCCCAATAGGTCTCCAGCCAGTCGAGCGACTGAAAGAAGTTGGCCTCTCGGGTGTTGTCCAGGAGCATCTTCCACGCCAGACGGTAGCC
>CAYZWG010000197.1:0-9992 GCA_964481605.1 uncultured Planctomycetaceae bacterium | reverse complement strand
TCGCCATCCCTGAGCAGGCCAATGCTCCACGATTCGCTACATTTTCGTCACCCTACCCAGGGCCACCCGCGTTCCCAAGCCGGAGCTTGGGAACGAGAGCCGCTTGGGAACGAGAGCCGCAAGTCGCAACAGAATCTACGCATCGAACCCGAAATAGCCCGCCGCGTTGTGATAGCAGATGTCCCGCACCATTTGGCCGACCAGCTCGAAATCGCGGGGCAGCAGCCCTCGGTCCATTTCGGTGCCCAGCAGATTGCAGAGAATTCGCCGAAAATACTCGTGCCGGGTGTAAGAAAGAAACGAGCGGCTGTCGGTGAGCATTCCCACGAACTGGCTCAATAGCCCTTGGTTGGAGAGCGACTCGAGCTGCTTTTCCATTCCGTCCTTTTGATCGAGAAACCACCAGCCGCTGCCAAACTGCATTTTCCCCGGCGTGGTGCCGTCCTGAAAGTTGCCCAGCATCGTTGCCAACACGTCGTTCATGGCGGGGTTCAGATTGTAGACGATGGTCTTGGCCAGTTTTTTTTCGCCCTCCAGCCGGTCGAGGAATCTTGCCAGCCCGGCGGCCACGGGCCAGTCGCCCATCGAGTCGAACCCCGTGTCGGGGCCCAGCCTGGCCAAGGCGCGAGAGTTGTTGTTCCGCAAGGCGGCCAGATGGTATTGCTGGGTCCAGCCCTTCTGGTGGTCCATGCGGGCCAATTCGTGCAGCATCGTCGATTGAAACCCGCGAATCTCCTCCACGGTCGGACGCCCGCCGGCGCGTACCTTCTGGAAAATTGCCTCCAGTTGGCCGGGCGTGGCAAACTCTTCGTAAAAGGTCTCGATGCCGTGGTCCGACAACCGGCAGCCGGACCGGTGGAAAAAGTCGTGGCGGCGGCCGATCGCCTCCAGAAAACTCGTCACGTCGCGGACGTCCACGTCGGCCGCCTCCTCCAGCCGGTCGACCCAGCCGTTGAACAGCTCGGGGTTGTTGACGGCCAACGCCTTGTCGGGGCGGAAGGCGGGCAGGACACGCACGTCGAACGAGGCGTCGGCCGCGATCGCCGCGTGATGCGCGAGCGAGTCGCAGGGGTCGTCCGTGGTGCAGACCAGCACCACGTTCATCTGCTTCATGATCCCGCGGCAGGAAAACGCCTGGGTGGCCAGCATGGCGTTGCACTGGTCCCAAATGCCGCGGGCCGTGTGGGGGTTCAACAGCCGATCGCTGATCCCGAAGGGGCGCTTCAACTCGAGGTGGGTCCAGTGGTAGAGGGGATTTCGCAGCGTCTTGGGGACCGTCTCGGCCCACTTCTCGAATTTCTCCCAGTCGCTGGCGTCGCCCGTGCAATACTGCTCCGAAACCCCGGCCGCCCGCATCGCCCGCCACTTGTAGTGGTCGCCGTAGAGCCAAATCTGGGCCAGGTTTTCGAACCGGTGGTCGGCGGCGATCTGCTCCGGCGGCAAATGGCAATGGTAGTCGAGGATCGGCATCGGCCGGGCAAATTCGTGGTAAAGCCGGACGCCGGCCTCGGTCTGGAGGAGAAAGTCTTCGGTAATGAATGCATCGCTCACGAGTGGATTCCTGTTGCCGTGGGGAAGAATGCGATCGGTAGCGAGTCTTTCTCACACGCCCAGGGGGGGCTCCGAGGCGAGAAAGGCCGCGTACGCTTGGGCCGCCCGCCGGGTATCGTCCCAGCGCGGCACCAGCACGCCGCGAATGCGAGCCCGGCGAATGACCCCTTTTTCCAAGGATTCGCCAAACAGGTGGTGCCGGACGGTCAGCAGCGACGGGGGCGTCTCGCCCGGCAACAGTTCCGAGCGGCGGTAGTCGGCCGGGTGGACCATTTCCGCATAGCTCCAGCGGCCGCCGGCCAGGCGAACCAGCACGCAGCCGCGGTGCAGGGCCACCCCCTGCGGGGAAAGGACCGCCGGCCGCCAGGGCGCCTCCGAGTCGGTTTCCCCCGAGCAGGGCAGGGCCACATCGACCGCCGGCAAAACGCTTTCGACCGCCAGTTGCGGCCGCACGTCGAGCAGTTCGGTGTGGAGGGAAAGCCAGAGTTCCAACGCCGCCAGGGCCCCGCCGTCCCGGCCGCCGTCCAGAGCCCGCCAGGAGACGTCCGCGCGAACCGGCCAGGCCTGCGAGGCGTGATAGGTCGCGGTGAGGGCGTCTTGATGGACGTAAGGGCCCAGCAGGCGGTCGCCGGCCGATGGTTCGGCCCCGGGCAGCCGCACCCCCAGCAGCGTCCCGCGCGAACGATCAACGCCGCCGATACGTAGGTCGAAGAGACCGAGCGCGGGTCGATCGAGTTGGAGCGTGCCGGCCAGGCCGTGGGTCCGGTAGGTTACGCCGTGGTCGTGAAGATGCCAGGGGCCGGTGGTCATCGGTCGGCCGTCGCCGCGGGTGGAAGGGTGAACACATTAAAAAACCCCGCCGCTCGCAAACTGGCGAAACGGCGGGGCCGGAACAGAGAAGAGGCCACTACTACCGGAAACGGTTCCGTATGAACGGACAAGATATGATGGAAATCTCGCGCGATGATTGGGGCGGACCGCCTTCCGCTGGCTACCCAAACATCCCCTTCTCACCTGAACGTGATAATAACAGTTCTGTCTTCAATGTCCAGACTTTTCAGCGGCAAAAAATCAAAAACTCGCGGAGTTTTCGCAAGATACCTCGCAGGAGGGGTGCGCGTTTCTTGCCGGTGCCGCTGATACTAGTATAATCGGCAGTTCACGCGAGTCCACCCCATGGATTGAGCAAAATGCGGCCGGAGTTCTTGGATACCTGTGAAGAGGCCGTCCGCCGGGGTGGAGCGCTGCTGCTGGAAAAACTGGGCAAGGTGGAGGCCCGCGAGAAAGGCCCCTCCGACTTGGTCACCGAGGCCGATTTGGCCAGCCAGGAAGTGCTCCGGAAGCTGGTGCTGGGCCGGTTTCCGGACCACTCCTTCCTGGGGGAGGAGACAGACCACGATCGGCCGGCACAGCCGGTCCTACGCAGACAGCACGGGAACCACGGCGGCGCGGATCGGGCGGAGTACCGCTGGCTGGCCGACCCGTTGGACGGGACCACGAATTTCGTCCACGGCGTACCCCATTTCTGCGTCTCACTCGCCCTGGAGCGGAGTGGCGACCTGTTGGTGGCCGCCGTGTTCAACCCCGTCAGTGGCGAGTGCTACACTGCGGCGGCCGGGCAGGGCGCGCGACTGGACGGCAAACCCATCGCCACGAGCGGTGTGACAGAACTGAAGCAAAGTCTTGCCGCGGCAGGACTTCCGCCGGCCGTCGAGCCGCACAGCGCGGACCTGCGAATGTTCCTCAAAGCGATCGAGGCCTGCCAGGCGGTGCGGCGGACCGGCTCGGCCGCACTGAATCTCTGCTACCTGGCGGCGGGCCGATTCGACGTCAACTGGTGCTATAGCACGAAAATATGGGACGTTGCCGCCGGAGTGCTGCTGGTGCGGGAGGCCGGCGGGGTTGTGGTTTCCCCCTCGGGAGGCGAGTTCTCGGTCGACGAGGCCCATCTGCTGGCGGCGGCCAATGGAGAACTCCTCGACCAACTGAAGGCCCTGGCGGCCGAAATCGAGTAGCATGAATTTGGTGGGGACAGGGCCAAAGGGCGAGAATCGAGCGAATTTCATTCTTCAAGCTTTTCGCCCGGCTGGATAGACTGAAAGGGAGGTCTACTCCTCCTTGATGCTCGTCGACCGGGCCTCCGGAACCTGTTGCCACGCGAGGGTTTTGGGCAGAATCGCCCGGTTTTCGGCCAGCGGACGTTCCGCGCTTCCGGGCCGCCTGGTCGGCGCCCGCCGGGGTGCGAAGGCTGCCTCTGGGCGGCCTGATGTTCGGCGTACGGCTCGAACCGATCGCTCTTTTGTCATGCGACCTTTAATCAAGCCCGTTTCGGCTGTGGTTTGCCACCTCTTGCTATGGGGAGTGGTAGCGGCTGCGCAGGAGAAGGGGGCCCCGCCGCCAGCGCCTTCTCCACCGCCTGTGGCCGCGGCCGCGGAGCCGGCAGCGGGACCAATTCGGCCCGATCCGCTGGGTCCCTACCACCTGGTGGACGAGGACGGCAAGCTGAAGACGCTGCTGGGAGACTGGACGTACGAAGAGTTTCGAGCGATGTACGATCAGTTTCACGGCCTGCGACAGGCAAGCGAGATTCCCGACTACACCATCGAATCCCTGCTGGCCACGGGGCAGGTTCAGGGGGAGGTGGCCGAATTGAAAGTGCGTCTGGCACTCGTGTTGAGGGCCGATCACTGGTTGAAGATTCCCCTGGCCTTGGGGGAAGCCGCGATTCGCCGTCCGCCGGACGAAGAGGGTGCGAGGGGGCCTCTGTTGACGATCGAAGAACAGCACGGCAAGGAGGATGCGCCGGCGGGCTATGTTCTCTGGATGCGGGGCGGTCCGCAGGAGCAAAAACGCCAGGTGGAGTTGGACCTGCTGGTTCCCGTCCAGACCCTGGGGAGCCAGAGCCGGCTGGTGCTCTCCATGCCCCGGGTCACCTCGTCGGAACTCCGGCTGACCGTTCCGGGCGAGAACGTGGTGGCCGAATCGTCCAACGGGGCGATTGTGCAGACGCCGCAACAACTCGGCGATGGGACCACCCAGTTGACGGTGCGCGGGTTGCGCGGCGATTTGCAGCTCAGTTGGCGGCAATCGCATCGCGCCGGTCCGGCCGACGGGGTGGTGGTCGCCAGCGTGGGAACGATCCTGGCCACGGTCGAGCGAAGCGGCGTCCAGTGGGACGCCCGCCTGGTGCTGCGAGGCTACGGCGGCGTCTTGGAGCACGTGCGGGTGCGGTTGCCGGCCGGCGCCAAACTGACCGAGGAGGAGGACCTCGGCTACACGGTCGAGGACGTCACGCCCAAGGGCCGGAAGGAAGCCGAGGGACGAATCGTGGAGATTCGGTTCAGCGGGCCGGTCAAGGAGGGGCAAACCGCGGAAGTGCGGCTGGCCGCGCGCCAGGCGGGCGGCGGGGCGGGCCCTGCCGCCCGATTCGATCTGTCGGGTTTCGAGGTGATGGGGGCCGTTCGCCAGTCGGGTTTCCTGGGAATCAGCGCCTCTGCCGACTGGAACATACGTTTCGACGAGGGCCCAGGGGTTCGCCAGGTGGGCGAGGTGCCCGAGCCGCTGAGCAAGGAACAGTTCGTGGCCAAGTTCGAATACTTCGATCAGCCGTTTTCACTGGCCGCCCGCGTCTTTCCCCGCCAGACCCGAATCAGCGTCGACCCGCGCTACACCCTGTTGATCGACAAGGACGTGGTGCGGCTGGAGGCGACACTGAAATACAGCGTGCGGGGCAAGAAAGTCGACGATCTGTTCGTGGAAATGCCGGGTTGGGAGTTGGACGGCGTGGGGCCCGAGGAAACCGTGGTGACCGAGGGAGTCGAGTTGGACGAATCGGACGTTCTGCCGATCAACTTGATCGAAAGCGCGTTGGGGGAATTCGAGGTCACCGTCCGAGCGCACCAGCCCGTGGCCCGCGATGCGACGTCGCTGAGCCTGACGCTGCCGCGGCCGCGGGTGGGTTCGCAGAGCCCGGCGGCCGTGTTCGTGGTGCCGGCGGACAACGTGGAGTTGGTACCCGACGCGAAGGCGACCGTGGGCCTGGTTCGCCAGCAGGTGGCCCCGCCGGTCAAGTTGCCCGAGCGGCAGCAGAAACCGTGGTTCTATCGGGGCGAGACGAGCGAGGCGGTGTTTGCGGCCCGTTTTCGCGTGCACCAGCAGAGCATCACGGTGGAGTGTTCCTCGGAGGTTGCCTTGGCACGCAAGGGGGGCCAGCGGAAGCAGCCGCAAGCCGAGGTGAAAGAGCGGTTGGTTTACGACGTGAAGTACGAGGCGACCCAGTCGCTGCTGTTGGAGGTGCCGGCCGCGCTGGCCGAAAGCGACGCGCTGGAACTGGTTTACGCCGGCGAACCGATCACCGCCGTGGACCCCATCGACCAGTCGCAAAAACCGCCACGGAGCGGGGTCGTTCTCAAGCAGGTCGTGCTGCCCGGACCGGCCAAGGGGCGGTGCGAGTTGCAGGTTCGTTTCTCGGTCACGCTGGACGAGCTGGAGCCGCTGGCGAGTTCGCTCTGGCCCATCCCCCTGGTGATGCCGGCCGAGGGAGAGCTAACCGCCAACTCGGTTTTCGTCACGGCGGAGCCCGGCCTGAGGCTGGCCAGCCATGAGAATCATTGGCAAGTGATGGAAGCGGAGGCCGTGGCGGACGGCGAGGGCGATCGGCTGCGGCTGACCACCCAGCAACGTACCGCCAAGGTGATGCTCCAGGTCAACCTGGAGGATCCGGACACGTTCGGATCGACGGTGGTCGAGCAGGCGTGGATTCAGACCTGGCTGGCCGACGGGCGGCGTCGCGATCGGGCGGTGTTCCGCCTCAGGAGTGATCGCAAGCACCTGGAGTTGAAGCTTCCCGACGGCGTCGAGGCGGCGGCCGTAACGGCCTCGGTGGACGGGGTGGAGGTGCCGGTGGAGACATCCCCCCAGGGACGCACCACGGTGGAGTTGCCCCGCCCGTCCGCCGCGCATTCGGTCGTCTTGGAAATCTGGTATCCCTTCTCGCAACCCCGTCCTCCGCGGGGAGAGGTGCTGTTGCAGTTTCCCCGGCTGGGCCCCAAGGCCTGGACCCGGCGAACCTACTGGCAATTGATTCTCCCCCGCGACGAGCACGTGATCCTTCCTCCTGGCGGTTGGACCCCGGAATTTCGCTGGGGGTGGACCGGAACGTATTGGGGCCGGCTGCCCGTCAAGGAGCAGCCGGAGTTGGAATTGTGGGTAGGCGCCAAGCAGGAAACGCCGGTTCCCCTGGCCACCAGCCGCTACCTGTTCAGTGGGTTTGCCGAGGCGGGGCAAGCCCGCTTCCGTACGGCGGGCCGCATCTGGATCGTCGGCTGGGCCTCCGGATCGGTGCTGCTGGCGGGGTTGCTGCTGATCTACGTACCTGCCGTCCGCCGTCCCCTGCCGGTGTTCGTTTTCCTTGTCGGGCTGGTGGCCGCGGCGGTGGCCTTTCCCACGCCAATGCTGCTGTTGGGGCAGGCCGCCGGCATGGGCCTGGCGATGGCGTTGTTGGGTGGAATCCTCTATCGCGGCGTTGCCCGCCACCGCCCCTGGGTGGCACCGCGGGAGGGATCCAGCTCGGTCTTGGAGCGGGGATCGACCCAATTGCACTACACCCCGGCAAAAGGCGAAGGAGCCGCCACCACGGCCACCATGACCAAGGCGGCTCCGGCCGGCAGTCCCCAGTCGTGAGGAGCGACTGCCCGACGGCGGTCCCAACAGGCGTTTTGCCATGTTCGGCGTTGATCGAATTGCGACCTGTGGAGCCGTGCTGGCGTGCTGCGCGGCGGTCTCGCTCTCCGCCGAGACTCCACCCAAAGCGAATCCGCCAGACACCGGATCCAACGTGATCGAGTACCGCAAGGTGCTGGCGCCGGCCGATCGGGAGGAAGAGTGGCGGCCGGTGGGGGTTCCCCGCTACATTCCCATGGACCCCGACGATTTCGAGCAGAAGGTTGCCCAGGCGAACGCCGCCAGCCAGCCCGTGGCGGGGGGCGCGGGGGCGTGTATCGTGGCGGCCCGCTACGAGGCCCACCTCGAAGGCGAGACCCTGGCCGAAGGTCGAGCCTTGCTCAACGTGCGGCACACGATCGGGCGGGCGACGCTGATGCCGCTGGAGCCCTGCGGGCTTTGCCTGGCCGACGCCAGTTGGGCCGATCGCGACGGGGAGACGGCCCGCCTGGGTCTGGGCCCGGACGGCCGGACGGCGGTTCTGGTGGAAGCCAGCGGTACGCTCGAGTTGCACTGGTCGCTGGCCGGACGGCGGGACGCACTGGGAGCGATCGACTTCGATTTCCTCCAGCTTCCGCCCTCGCCCGCGTCGGAGATTGTGCTGGAATTGCCCCCTGGGCTGGTGCCGCGGGTGGACCGCGGGATCGTGGCCGCCGACGTTCCGTCGGACGGCCCCACGCGGCGGTGGTCGATTCGGCTTGAGGGGGACAACCGGGCACGACTGCGAATCGCGCCGGCCGGCGATCCGATGGGCCACGGCAAGCTGACCGAGGTTCACGAGACCACGGTCTACGAGGTCCGCGAGGACGGCATCGAGATCACCGGCCGGTTTCTCTTGGACGTATTGAACCAGCCGCTGGAGCAACTGGCGCTGCTTTTGGACCCCCACGTACGGCTGGTCGCGGCAAAGCTCGACGAGCGAGACCTGACGTGGTCGATGGCGGCGTCCGAGGGCGACGGCACGGTCCAGCGGGCCGTGCTGCAAATGCCGCAGCCGCTGGAGGGTTTCTCCCGCGAGGTGAGGGTTCGGGCGTTTGCGCCGATCGGGCCGGCCGGTGTTTGGCCACTGCCGAGGATTCGCTCCCAGGGGCTTTTCTGGGAGGGGGCCGACGCCACGCTGCGGGTGCGGCGACCGCTGGTGATGGAAGACTTCGTGGTGGAGGGCGGCCGCCAGTCGGGGATGGGACCGCTTCCGGCGCCGGCCGAGGGAGAGTCGATTCGAATCCAGTTTTTCCAACCCGACGCCACCGTGCGGGTCGCCCTGGCGAGGGAAAACGTTCCCTTGGAGTTGGATTACGGCGTGAAGGTCGAGCTCAGCGCTGGGCAGGTCACGGGCCGGTTCGTGGGGCGATTTCGCGTGGCCCAGGGCGAGCGATTTCGGCTCGAAGCCGATGTCGCCCGCCAGTGGGTGGTGGACAGCGTGGAAGCCGATCCGGCGGGCGCCATCGGCGATTGGCGGATCGAGCGGCGAAAGCCGAAAGGTCGCAAGCTGGTGGTCGAGTTGGCCACCCCCCTTTCGCCCCACCGGCCGATCCAGCTTGCGGTGGTGGGGCGCCGGCTTCAATCGCCGGTGGGCCGGGCCCAAAAGGCCGCGGAGTTGGCCCCCGTGCGTTTTCGCCAGACCCGCGCCAAGCGGCGGCTGATGGCGGTCGATACGGTCGAGCCCTATCAACTCGTGCTCACCGGCGAGGAGCGCGTTCACCGGCGCGAACCGCAATCGCTGGATGTCGAAGACTTGAAGCTGTTTGCCCAGCCGCCGCGGGGCCTGATCTTTGACGATGACCAGCGGGTGGGGGATCTGGCGATCGCCCTGGCGGCGCGGAAGCCGGCGTTTTCCGCCAACGTTCGGGTCGAGGCGGGCGTCTCGCCGGCGGCGCTGAGCGAAACCTATTGGGTCCGCGTGGTGCCCCAGTCGGCTCGGCTGGGCAGCGTCGTGGTGGAGCTGGCCGGGCGGCCCGACGCGCCGATCCATTGGTATCTCGGGTCCAGCGACGAGGCGGTCCGGCTGGGCGGGGACGATGACGTGGCCGATGCCAGCGACGATGCCGGGGACGATGCCAAGGACGATGCCAGCGACGATGCCGGGGACGATGCCACGGCCGAGCAGGAGGCGGGCGGGGAGCCGTCCACGCCGCGCCAGCGATGGGAGATTCGCCTCACGCCCTCCCGCAGCGAGCCGTTCGAGTTTCACGCCGCCAGAAGCGGTCCCCCGCACCAGCGGATGTCGATCGGCCTGATGCAGCTTCCCGATGCCGCCCAGCAACAAGGGACGGTGGAGATTCACGCCTTGGGACCGCAAACGCCGCGGATTGAAAACCGGCGATTGATTCGGCTCTTGGACGAGTCGAATGTCCGCGGCGGGCCGGAGATCGCCCCGGCACGATTCCGCTACGATCCGGCCCAAGACGTGGGCGGGCCGGACTCGCTGGCCGTATCTTTTTCCCCGGGCGAAGAGCCCGCCTGTCACGGGTAGTGACCTTTCTAAAACAGACAAAGTGTGGCAGGCAAAACTTTGGGACATTGACACCGGTCAAGTCATTCAACACTTCTCTGGGCATCGGTCCGAAGTGACTGCGGTTGCAATTTCACCAAATGACCGCTTCCTGTACTCAGGCGACGCAGCCGGTCACGGTCGTCTGTGGGATATTGGCAGCGGGAAAATGCTCCGCAAATTAGAAGGGCACAATGGAAAAGTTATTGCAGCACACTACTTGCCCGGC
>CAYZWG010000196.1:0-9992 GCA_964481605.1 uncultured Planctomycetaceae bacterium | reverse complement strand
CCCGAAGCGTTAGCGAGGCAGATGGCTCAACGCTGTGCCTCCCTCGCTAACGCTTTGGGTTCCTGTGCACCCAGAAACGGAAGTGCCGAGAAAACGCGACAGGTTCGCCTTCATTCATCAACACATGCAACACCATCCCACCACCAGCGGCACGAGCCGAGCGAGGCATTCCCGGAAGCTTACCCATTCCCGCCCAATAAACGAACCTGCCCCCCTTGCGTGCCGGGCCGCCACATCGCAAGCGTTTTCACACGCTTGCCCGAAGCACACGGACGACCATCTAATACCGGTCAGACCACGACCACACCCAGAGCGTTTCGGAACCTGCATCGTAGACCCAGTAGCAGCCACACTCCGCGTAGCAAGTATCCGACTCATTCTCCTTGCCGACGGTCCATCGCCAAGCCGTACGCTCTGTCGGCGTGCCAGTAGAGGGAGGTCGCCACCATGACGGCGGAAGAAACGGGGAAGAAGACCAGTCGGCTGGAGCGAGGAGTTCGTCGGTGAGGAGCCTGTCCAAGGTGCGGCCGTCGCCTGCTCGCGCCGACGTAAATCCGTTTTCGCGCACCAGTTCGGCCTCGTTCGACCACAACGACTCGTAATCGGCTTTGGAGATCGCGACCTTCGTCCAGCAGTCGTCTCGGCCGGTATTGACGCCATCGTTCTTGTACATGGTGTCAATTCGCAATGCACCCGGGTAGCCGCGGCCACCACCTGCTACGCGCGCGACGTATTCGGAATTGCTTAGTCCGAGGTCCTCACTTTCCTCGTAGAAAGGGCTGTGACATCCGAGTACACTGCCGAGCAGCAACGTCGAAGCAAGCCAACTCTCTTTCAAACGCATCGTCTCGCTCCCGGAGTGTGAGGAAAAGACGTTCTCCTCCTCGATCATCAACACATGCAACACCATTCCACCGCCAGCCAGCGGCACGAGCCGAGCGAGGCATTCCCGGAAGCTTACCCATTCCCGCCCAATAAACGAACCTGTCCCCCTCTTTCGTCCCCGACATGCACGCCACCCGATCGTGGGGGATTATTGATCTTGCGTTCGGGCGTGGCCATCGCTATTCTCCGCCAGCTTTCCGTGTCGCCGGTCCGCGCGCCGGCGAACCGTCGTACCGGCCTTTCCCAAGCGAGGGGCGAGAACCGTGGCTGTAACACGATCCGGGCACCGTACTTTCTGCCGGCGATTCCCGCATTTTCCGGTGGTTTTCCCCTTGCTGGCCATCGCCGTCGGTTTGTTCTCGGGGTGCGGGGGCCTTGCCGCCCGGGGTAAGAATGCCCAGGGGGTCCGGCTCTTTCAACATGCCCAATACGAGGAGGCCTTGAGCCAGTTCCAGAACGCGGCCAACCGCGATCCGGACAACGCCGACGCCTGCTACAACATGGGGGCCGTTCTCCAACGACTGGGCACGATCAACAACGATCCCGGGCAATTGGCCCAGGCGGAAAACTACTTCAACCAGTGTCTCGACCGGGACGAAAATCACCAGGCGTGCAACCGGGCCCTGGCCGTGCTGCTGGTCCAGACAGAGCGCAAGGACGCCGCCTTTCGGCTCTTACGGGGCTGGGCCACGCGCCAGCCGGGGCTGGCCGACCCGCGGATCGAATTGGCCCGACTCCACGAGGAGTTCGGCGATCGCGCCGCCGCCAAGGAGCGGCTGCTGGAAGCCCTGGCGATCGATCACGAGAATCCGCGGGCGCTGGCCGCCTTGGGCCATCTTCGTGAGGCATCCGGCGAATATGCCCAGGCCCTGTCCGACTACCAGCAGTCGCTGTGGCAGAACCGGTATCAGAACGGCGTGGCCGCCCGCGTGGCGGCGCTTGCGGGGGCTGCCGGCCCCTCGCCGGTGCTGACCGCCCCGAACGGGGCAACGCGGATGGTCAACGCCGCCACCCCGCCCCGGCGATAAGGCAACTCCCAGGAAATAGAGTTCCCAGCGCTCGGCGCAGGTCTGGCCCGGCACGGCCACGTTATTTTCTGGGACTTGCCTAATATGACAACGCGACTTGGGGCTCCTCCCCGCCGGCCCCGTGCCGGTGGGAGACGGGTTTGAGAACTACCACGCCCACACACGCGAGGCCACGGGGGAACCGTCAGGGGGTGGCGGCCGCTGTAGTTTCCAAACCCGCAACCCACCGGCACAGGGCCGGCGGGGGGTAACACCTGAAATCCCAATGCCTTACGTTCTTCGGCCTACGTGTAAGTGGCGCTGTCGTGCCTAACTCGCCGAGCCTCTCTTCCCGCTCCCCAGTCCGCGGGCTCCCCATCGCCAAGCCGCTTCTCAGGCGATAAAATAGGGCCTCACTTGGATTCCCCTACCCCTGATGCACGGGTGCGCCATGCCACGTGTCATTGTGTTGGACAATCTCTCCCAGGACGGCCTCGACCTGTTGGAGTCGGCCGGCAACATCGAATACGAGGTCCACACGGGCCTGGCGGGTGAGGACCTCCGCCAGGCGCTGGCGCAATTCGACGGGGCGATCTGCCGCAGCGGCGTGAAGATCACCGCCGACGCGCTCTTGGGGAACCGGCGTCTGAAGGCGATCGCCCGGGCCGGCGTGGGTACCGACAACATCGACAAGCAGACCGCCACCCGGCTGGGGATCGTGGTGATGAACACCCCCGGCGGAAACACGATCTCCACCGCCGAGCAGACGATTGCCCTGATGCTGGCCCTTTCCCGCAACCTGCATCCCGCCTACCAGAGCCTGAAGGAGGGCCGCTGGGATCGCAAACTCTACATGGGCACCCAGTTGGCCGGCAAGACGCTGGGCATCATCGGCATGGGCCGGATCGGCCAGGCGGTGGCCAAGCGGGCGATGGCCTTCGAGATGGAACTGCTGGCCTACGACCCGTTCCTCTCCGGCCAGCGGGCCAAGGAACTCGGGGTGAAAACGTGCGAGTCGGTTCGCGAGATGCTCCCCGAGGTCGATTTTCTCACCGTGCACACCCCCCTGAACGACGAAACCCGCAACCTCATCGATCACCAGGCGGTCGAGTTGATGAAGCCCGGCGTGCGGCTGGTCAACTGCGCCCGGGGCGGCATCTTCGACGAGCAGGCGTTGGTCGACGGTCTGGAGAGCGGACGGATCGGCGGGGTGGCCTTGGACGTCTATTCCTCGGAGCCGTGTACCGACAGCCCTCTGTTCGGGATGCCCCACGTCCTTTGCACCCCCCATCTGGGCGCCAGCACGCGAGAGGCCCAGGCGAGCGTGGCGGTCGAGGCGGCCGAGCTGTTGATCGACTTCTTTACCACCGGGGCGATCAAGCAGTCGGTCAACATGTCGCCGCTGGACCCCAAGACGCTGGAATCGCTCCGCGGCTACCTCAACGTGGCCTATCGGCTGGGGCTGCTGCTGGCCCAGGTCGACCACAGCCCTCCCAACTCCTGCAAGCTCAGCTACCAGGGAGAAGTGAGCAAGAAGAACACCGCGCTCTTGTCGGCCGCTTTCGCCGCCGGGCTGATGGAGCGGGCGATGGATTGCGAGGTGAACATCGTCAACGGGGAGGTCCTGCTGCGGGAGCGGGGCATCGAACTGGTCGAAGAGCGGTCCAGCGATCCGGGCGAGTTCAGTTCGCTGATCACGGCGGAGGTGGTCAGCCAGCAACGAACATCGAGGGCCTCGGGCACACTCTTCGGCAATGCCCCCCGGCTGGTCCGCAAGGGCGACTTCCGCGTGGAAAGCTACCTCTCCGGCATCCTCATGCTGTTCAACCACCGCGACCTGCCGGGGGTGATCGGCAAGGTCGGGGCCGTGTTCGGCAGGCATCGGGTGAATATCGCCCAGATGTCGGTGGGCCGTGTGACCGACGCGCCGGGCGGGGAGGCGGTGGGGGTGCTGGGGCTGGACACCCAACCGCCGGCCGAGGCCCTGGCCGAAATTCTCGCCTTGGAAGCGATCCAACGGGCGTCGATCGTGAAACTGCCCTTGGCCGGCGAGTTGCCCGCCTGGATGGGCGGGTAGGGCCGTCCTCCACCGTTGAGGCGTCCCGCCGCCCTGGGTAGGATGGAAGCATACCCTGCAAGGTGCGGGGGCTTCTCGATCACCCTCCCCAGGCTTGCTTTTCCATGCAACTGGTTCTCACCCTGGCGATCCTGGCGGCGCTGGTGGCTGCCGACCAATGTCCCCGGCAGCCGGTGGCGGACGTGCCCTTGCGGCTGCTCTTGCTGGCGGGGGGCGTGGCTGTGGTGACCCTGTTTGCCGTGGCGGCGTCGAGCTGGACGATTCGGCGGTTGCGCACCGAGGGGACAGCCGCGTTGCGGAAGTTTCGCACGCTCCAGCGGGTCCATCTGGGGCTCTGGCTGTTGGTCGTGGGGGCGATGCTCTACGGGCTCAAATGGCCGCAAATCGTGCAGACCGATTGGAACCTCCGGCGGTGGGTCCTGATCGACGACCTGCTGCTGTTGCTGCCGGTCATTCTGCCCTTGGTGCTGTCGTGGGCCGTGTTCTACAACGTGGAACGTGCCCTGCGCGAGATGGAAGCGGAGGGCACGCCCGGCGGGGCCGTGATCTCGCGGCGGCGCTGGCTGAGCGTCCATGTCCGCCACCACCTGGGCCTTCTGCTGGTTCCCATCCTGGGATTGCTGTTCGTGCAGGACACCGTCCGGCTGCTGGCGCCCGGGCTGCTGGAAACCCGCTGGATGCTGGCCGTCTACCTCACGCCCCTGGTGCTGCTGTTCGTTGGTTTTCCCTTCTTGCTGCGGTGGCTTTGGCAGGCCCGCTCGCTCGCTCCGGGCGGGCTTCGCCATCGTCTCGAGGCGGCGGCGGGTCGGGCGGGGGTTCGGGTGCGCGACATCTTGGTGTGGGAGACGGGCTCTCTGGTGGCCAACGCGGCCGTGGCCGGGGTTCTCCCCCGGTGGCGATACGTGTTTCTCACCGACGGTCTGATCGAGCATCTCAGCGAGGAAGAGATCGAGGCGGTTTTCGGCCACGAGATCGGGCATTTGCGGCATCGTCATTTGCTCTTGCGGGGCCTGGCAATGTTGGCCCCCTTGAGCCTGTTGCTGCTGGCCGAAGAGTGCTGGCCGGCGGGCGTGGGCCGGCTGGTCGAACTCGTCCCCGCCGCCGGCCCAGCGGTGTCCGCGGCCGGGGCAGTGGCCCTGCTTGGCGCGGTGGGAGCGTATGCCCTGGTCGTCTTCGGCGGCTACAGCCGCCTGCTGGAGGCCCAGGCCGACTTGTACGGCTGCCACTCGATCCCGGCGCCCTCGATGGGACAGGCCGCCGCAACGTTTCTTTCGGCCTTGGAAAAACTGGCCACCGCCAGCGGCACCGGGCGGAAAAGCCGCTCCTGGCAACACGCCAGCATGGCCCGGCGGGCCGAGTTCCTGACGCGAATCTGCTACGATCCGAGCTACGAGAATCGCTTCGCGCGGCGGATGCGGCTTCTCCGCTTGCTGGTCGTGGGGGCGGTCGTCAGTCCCGTCCTGGCGATGTGGATCGGCTGACCCCCGACGACTCCTCGTGACCGGCACAGATCGTAGGGCCGGCATCGGACAGATCGTCATCCGGCAGCGAACACGAGCCCCCGAGGCGGCGTAACAATACCGGGTAAACGGCAAGGTCGACAGGACCGTGCGCCGTCCCCCCATTTTCGCTCAACGGCCGTGGTTTACACTGTACCCGACCTTTCCGGCCAGCCGATCAGCAGGGAAGGAAGGCTGCACGACCCACAGCCGCCGGCTCGTTGCAGTCCGCAAGGTTTGTCCACGCATCTCCCTCCCGACCGGACATTCTGAGGCCGCGATGAATCCGATTCAACCCCCGCTGAGCGATCGAGTCACGACCGCTCTGGAAGCCAATCCCTATCTTGCCCGTCGCAATCTCCGCTTCGAGGCGGAACAGGGAAGCGTGACCCTGCGAGGCGTGGTTCGCTCTTACTTCCAGAAGCAAATGGCGCAGGAAGCGCTGCGGTGTGTCGACGGAGTGGACGAGATTCGCAATGAACTGGAAGTGATGACGGGCTAGCGCCAATATCGCTGAATGAAGCCAGCACAGCTTTCGGCGCGGGTCTCCCGACCCCGCCGCCGGCGACCTAGCATTCGGCGCGGGTCTCCCGAATCGGACGAGACCCTAGCGCGGCCGTGCCGGGCGCACGCCCATCAGGGCATCTTCGCGGTCATTGTAGCTGGCAAAGCGTCCGGTCAGGCCGTGCGTGTTGAGCACCTGCTCATTCATCCGCGAGAGTCCACAGATTCGCAACATCCCGTGATGTTCGCGGATACGCTTTTGCAGCAGCACGAGTTGGCCCAAAAGAAAGCTGTGCAACAGAGGGACGTTGTCCAACTCCAAGGCCAAGCGGTAGACGAAATGCTGCTCCAAGAGCGACCAGACTTCGTCGGCCAGCGGGGGTTCCGGCCATTCTCCCTTGGGCGGACCGGAAACCCGAACAAAAAGCCAGTCGGGGCCACGATCTACCCGCAACTGCCAGCCGGAGGCGACGGTGGGCATTCCTTTCCTCCTTCTCCGTGAAGCCAGAACAGCAACACGGCTGCAAAAAAGACCTCCATCATTGTTCCATCATAGGCAAATCCATGGGAAGGGCAACCCTCCCAAGAGTGCGGGAGCTTTTTCCGGGAGTTTTTCCAGCGACGGCTGTCAAATGGCCGCCGCGGCATCGCGTCCGGCCCACGAAAACGCCTACAGCCTACAGACTATAGAAAGAGCATTCCCTGCTGGCCACCGTTCGGCGCGGGTCTCCCGACCCCGCCGAAAACGCCGACCGCGGCCTACAGACTATAGAAAGAGCATTCCCTGCTGGCCCTCGGCTCCTTCGGCGGGGCGAAGGTGGAGATGCTCGAAACCGGCCGTCGTCAGCCGGCGGCCGCGAGGGGTCCGGACCATCAACTCGGACCGCAACAGATAGGGCTCGACCTCGTCGATGAGCGTGTCGGGGGCGAGATTCATGGTGTGGGCCACCGCCTCCACGCCCACCGGCCCGCCGGCGAAGACCCGGGCGATCGTACGCAAGTATTTTCGGTCCTGCTGATCGAGTCCGAGGGAGTCGATCTCCTGCATTTCCAAGGCGTCGCGGGAAATGGGGAGCGTAATCCGGCCGTCGGCCTTGGCCAGCGCGTAGTCGCGAACCCAGCGGAGCCGGTTGTTGGCCAGCCGCGGCGTACTGCGGCTCCGCGAGGCGATTTCGCTGGCGGCCTCGTCGGTCACCTCGACCTGGAGCTTGCGGGCGCTGCGGCGGACAATTTCGGCCAACTCGTCGACGGTGTAGAAGTCGAGGTGCTCGCGAAGCTGGAAACGATCGCGAAGCGGCGAGGAGATCAGGCCCGTTCGGGTGGTGGCGCCGATCAGCGTGAACGGCTTGAGCCGGATGTTCAGCGTTCGGGCGTTGACCCCTTCGCCCAGGGTGAGGTCGATACGAAAATCCTCCATGGCGGGGTAGAGAAACTCCTCCACCGCCTTCTGCATCCGGTGGATTTCGTCGATGAACAGGACCGAACCTTCCTCGGCGTTGGTCAAATAGGGGATCAGGTCCTTGGGGGCCTTGAGCGTCGCCCCGGAGCCGATCTGGACATTGACGCCCATATCGCGGGGGATGCAGGTGGCGAAGGTGGTCTTGCCCAGTCCCGGCGGGCCGTCGAAGAGGATGTGTCCCAGCGGCTCGGACCGCTTGATGGCCGCGTCGATGGCGATTTTCAGCCGCGCGTAGACCTCCCGCTGGCCCACCATCTCGTCCATGTGGCGCGGGCGCAAAGCCCGATCGTCGTCGGTCGAGCCGTCGCTCGGTTGCAGGATCGGTTCGCGACTCATCACGGGGCCAGGACGAAAACGGGGGGGAAACGCGGCTCCGCGGGGAGCCGGCCCGGGCTGTCTCGCCCGGGGTGGACACGAGGTTTCCACCAGGTGAACGGGTGTTGACCAGTCCGACAAGTATATCAGAAACCAGCGGCCGGGATGAAGCCCTCTTGGCGTGCCCTCCTACGGCTACTGGTTCCCAAGCTCCAGCCTTAACCTGGTTCCCAAGCTCCAGCTTGGGAACCCGCCAACCCGGCGTGTCGGCTCAACGCCAGCGAAGCAGAGCTTCGCGCCGGATGCGGTCCCAAGCTGGAGCTTGGGACCGAGAGACGACAACTGGTTCCCAAGCTGGAGCTTGGGACCGAGAGACGGCAACTGGTTCCCAAGCTCCAGCTTGGGAACCCGCCGAGCCTGGCCGGTCTCCTGACCGTGCCACTGCCGTTGGATCAAAAGCCCCCGGGGCGAATCAGCGCCCCACGCCGAGGATGCCCCCGCAAATCAGCAGCAAGAGCACGGCGGCGACCGCCAGCCCCACCAGCCCCAGCACCTTGGCGATCGAGGTCGGTGCCTGGCCGGTGGCCTTGCCCGTCTGGGCGTTCACCAGAAAACGAAACAGGCGGTCGCGGTAGCGGTAGGCCATGATCCACACCGGCAGGAGGATCGGCTCGCTCGACATCTTCTCGATGCGGACGTTGACGTGGACGTTGCGGGCCCGCCCCGGAACATAGCGGTCGGCCACCTCTTGCGACTCCCGCTGCTCCAGCCCGCGGCGAGCCAGCGGCCGGGCGTATTTTCGCTGCAGGGAGAACTGTTCGACGGTGACGTTGTCCAGGTCGACCTCCTCGGGCGGCTTGCCCGCGGTCAAGTCGAAAGGCCGGATGGCATCGGTCTCGGCGGGTGAGAGGGCGCCGCTGGCGCCGATCAACAAGCCCGCGTAATGGCCCTGGTGCTCACCGGCCAGCGGCCGCCAGTCGCCCCGTGCGGTGATCGGCGTTTGGCTGGTGTCGGCGGTCCAGTCGGTGTGCGTGTCGGCCTGAAAAACCCAGTAGGGAACGTAGACGGCCGTCATTTCGACCACGGCGGCCGACCGCGACAGGTCGCCGGGGCGGAAGAATCCGCGGCCGAGAAACCGCCGCATCGCCTCGATCGCCTCCGCCCGGGCCAGCTTCAGCGGAACCACGTGGCGGGGCGAGAGGACCTTGGCGTCGGGCCGCCGGGCCATGTCCTCCGAGCCGCAGAAGGGGCAGCGGAGGGTCTTCGAGGCGGCGTCGTAGCTCATCGAGGCCCCGCAGCCGTTGCAGCGGAAATTGTGCGTCGCCTGGCGGGAGACATCGCGGCCGGCCGCCTCCTTTTCCGCCCGGCGGGGAGCCTCCGTGCCGCAGTTGGCGCAGAAGAGGTCCTCTTCGTCGATCAGGCTCTGGCAGACTTCGCACTTGAGAATCAGGTCGGGCATCGTCGTCGTGGGCAGTTGGTGGATGGGTTCAGCCGGCGGCGGGGTCAGGAGACCCGCGCCGAACGGGTGGCGGGGTCGGGAGACCCGCGCCGAACGCTTGATTCGTTTCTGCCGAACGCGGCCGGCACAGCCGGCCCTACACTGTTTCAATACTCTTCACCACGGATGGCACGGATATCTCGGATTCACTCCATCATCAAGCTGTCGTGTCCTATCCGTGTGATCCGTGTGATCCGTGGTTTCATCATGTTATCCAACCCGCAAGGGCAAACCGCCCGGCTTTACGGTTCGTTTCAGCACTGAAGTGTACCCAAAATTCCGGGAGACCTTCGGTCAGGCCGTCGGCGGGGTCAGGAGACCCGCGCCAAGCGCGGTACACTAAACCAGCGCGATCCACAGGGCCACAATCATCCCCACGGCGATCAGCACGCCGGCCACCGCCGCGGCGATCCGCTTCCACGAGACCGGCTTGTCGCCGGCGTACTTGCCCGTCTGCCCGTTGAGGAGGAAACGATACAGCTTGTCGCCGTAGCGATAGCTCAACAAGTAGACCGGCAGCAGGATCAGGTCGGAGTTGACGTCGCTGAAGCGGACCTCGACACGCAGGTCTCGATAGGTGTCGCCGGGCAGGAAGGCGGCCACGCCCTGTTGCTCGCGGCGTTGGAATTCGCCCTTGCAGGTGGCCAGCGCCTGATCGCGGCCGACGGTGTACTCCTCGCTCAGCCAACCGGCCAGGAAACGGGGGGCGTAGCGTTTCAACGCCGCCAGATGAAACGGTTTCACCCGG
>CAYZWG010000195.1:0-9998 GCA_964481605.1 uncultured Planctomycetaceae bacterium | reverse complement strand
GTAGCTGGACAACGCCAGGTCCAGCGGCTGGTCGGTCCGCAGTTGCACGTAGTCGATCCGGTGCATCCGGCAACCCTTCTTCAGCCGCCGAAGATAACTGCCAAACTCTCGCAAGTAGGCCCGTTTGAGGGCCGGCGGATCGACCAGCACGCGGGGTAATTGCTCCAGCCCTTGAAACATCGTAATTCTGCGGAAGGGGAACTCCAGTTCGGCCGGATCGAGGACGTGAAACACGACGACCTCGTGGCGGCGGTGGCGGAAGTGCTTCAGGCCCGCGATCATCGCCTCGACGTCGTCGAACAGATCGCTCAGCACAACGACCATCCCCCGCCGCTTGAACCGCTCGGCCAATTCGTGAAAGATCGGCCCGGTTTGCGTTTTCCCCTCGCCCGCCGCCTGCTCGATCACCTGCAAGAGCTGCTTCCAATGGGAAGGATTGCCGCTGGGGCGAACCAGGGCCCGAACCTCCCGGTCGAAGGTCACCAGGCCGGCGCTGTCCTGCTGGTGCAAAACCAGGTAAGCCAGCGCGGCCGCCAGGCACTGGGCATACTCCAGCTTCGACAGGGGGGCCGCGGCGCTTTGGTAGCTCATGCTCTGGCTGGTGTCCAGCAGCAGATGGCAGGCCAGGTTGGTCTCCTCCTCGTACTGTTTGAGGTAAAACTTGTCGGTCCGCCCGAAGACCTTCCAGTCGAGGTAGCGGAGGTCGTCGCCGGGGGCATACTCCCGGTGTTCGGCAAACTCGATGGAGAAGCCGTGAAAGGGGCTGCGATGCACGCCGGAAACATAGCCCTCGACGATCCGCCGGGCGCGAAGCTGGAGCCCTTCAAGCCGGGCCAGAATCCGGGGATCCAAAAACCTGCGGGAGTCTTCCACCGTCCTGCTGCTTTTCATTGAGCGCGTCGGCGGTCTCGATCAAGCGGCGGATCACGTCGTCGGGCTTGATCGCCTCGGCCTCGGCGTTGAAGTTGGTGAGGATGCGATGACGCAGCACGGGGTAGGCCACCGCCCGAACATCTTCGCCGGAAACGTAGTAACGGCCGTGCAACACGGCCCGAGCCTTGCCGCCCAGGACCAGGTACTGGCTGGCCCTGGGACCGGCCCCCCAGGTGACATACTCGCGGACAAAATCCGGCGCGTCTTTCTGGTGGGGCCGGGTCATGCGGGCCAGTGACAAGGCATAGCGGGCCACGGGATCGGCCACCGGCACCCGGCGAACGATCCGCTGCAATTCCAGAATCTCCTCCGCGTTCAAGGTCGCCGTCACCGTGGACGTGAGGTCGGCCGTGGTCCGCCTGACAATGTCCAGTTCCTCCTCCTCGTCGGGATAGTCCACGAAGATGTTGAACATGAAGCGGTCCAACTGGGCTTCCGGCAGCGGATAGGTTCCTTCCTGCTCGATCGGGTTTTGCGTGGCCAGCACGAAGAACGGCTCGCTCAGCCGGTGCCGCTTGCCGCCGATGGTGAGTTGATGCTCCTGCATCGCCTCCAACAGCGCCGCCTGCGTCTTGGGTGGCGTGCGGTTGATCTCGTCGGCCAGGATCACGTTGGCAAACACCGGCCCGGGCAGAAAACGCAGTTCCCGCGTGCCGCTGGCCCGGTCCTCCTGGATGACCTCGGTGCCGGTGATGTCCGAGGGCATCAGGTCGGGGGTAAACTGGATGCGGCTGAAGTCGAGGGAGAGCGCGTCGGCCAGGGTGCGGATCATCAGGGTCTTGGCCAGCCCCGGCACGCCCACCAGGAGGCAATGCCCCTGGGCAAACATCGCCACCAGCAACTCCTCGATCACATGCTGTTGGCCCACGATCACCCGGGCCAGTTGCGCGGCGATCAGCCGGTAGGCTTCGTTGAGTTTCTGGACGCTCTGGACGTCGTTGTCGTGAAGCATGGATGGGGGTCCGTGGGTGCAAGGGCTGGATGGGTTCTTGGCGGGCAAGGGAAGTTCTCCTGACCTGGGTGCCCTGTTCCGGCTTGGCACCGCTCTCTTGTGTAAAACTCCGCTTCGCCGGCGACGAAGCGTAATGCCGAGTGAGTGGGTTCCCCAGTGGGAGGTTGGCACACGGGTTATGTTTTCCGCATAGGTTTGGCCACCCGCCGCGGTCAGCGGTCTCGGCGGGCGAGCGCCTGCTTCACGTTCCGGGCCGGTTCCGAACCATCGCCGAAGGCCACCATCTCGTCGGCTCCGACGATCAACAGCCGGCCGGCCGCGACCACCAGGTTGCCGCCGGTGGCTCCTCGCGGCAGGAGTTGAATCTCGCGGCGCATTCGGCCGGTCCGCTGGTCGAAGAGGTAGATTCGCTCCCGCGTGGGCCACCAGACATCGCTGCCGGCGAGGATACCTCGCCCCAGGCCAAGCCGTTCATGCCCCATCGGCCAGTACCACTCGACGCTGCCCGGCCGCTCGGGTCCCAGGTTGATCCAATAGAGCCTGTCGCCCCCCGCAATCAAACGGTTGTCGACCACGCCCAGCAGGTGGACCACGTCCTCCAACTGGGGGCTCGTCTGCCAGAGAATCTGGCCGTTGTCGGCGGCCAGGGCGAAGATTCGCCGGCTGTCGCCGGGCGCCACCAGCAGCGTTCCCCGGTAGTAGAGGCAAGGCGTCAGGTCGCGGCAGCGGAACTTCTCCGGCTTGAGCAGGTCGCCGCGCCGCCGGCGTGGATAGAGACTCGCCCAGCGGAGTGCGCCGTCGGAGGTGGAAAGGGCCGCCACCACTCCCAGGTTCGTGTTCAGGTAGAGCGTTCCCCGGTGCAGCGTCAACAGGGTGTGGGTGGTTTCGTGGAAAAGCCCCTGGCCGGGCGTGTCCGCCGCGCAGACAAACCGCCGCCACCGCAGGTGCCCCGTCTGGGCATCGAAACAGGCCACGTGAAGCTGCGGCCGGATGTCGTTGCGGCGGGCGACCACGTAGACGTTCGTGCCGTCGCCGACGGGTGAGCCCTCCAGCGTCCAACCCTCTTCGGGCGTCGTCTTCCAGACCAGCCGCCCCTCGGATTCCAGGTCCAAACAGACCAGGTAGCCCGTCCCGCCAGCCGGCTTCGGCGGGCGAGGTTGCCCGGTGAGGCTCGATCCCATGCGAGCGTAGAGCCGCCGGTCGATGATGGCCATCGTGAACCGTGGCACGCCCAGGTTGTCGGCCGGAGGGGTTGACGCCGCGGCCGCCTCGCCGAAGGCGTCGCGATAAATCACCCCGTCGCCGCTACCCCAGGCGGGCCGGCCGGTGCGGGCATCGAACCCCAGTATCTCCTCCTGGTTGTTGACCAGCACCAGGTTGCCGTCGACCACGGGATGGTAGCTCAACGGCGCCAGGGCGTCCTCGGCCACCCTGGCAGGCGACACGCCCGGCACCAACACGGGCCCCCCGGGAATCGTGGGCCGCAAGGCTCGACGCCACACCACGCGGCCCACCTCCGCCGGCGCCGGCGCCACCGCCTGTCGATCGAACGAGCCGGCGAACGTGGGCCAATCGGGACCCGGCTGGGGCCCAGGCCACTGGCCGCTTTGCTCGATCAACTCGCCCAGCGTTTCGGCCAGGTCCACCTTCCGGCCGCCCAGCCGGCCTCGCGCCGCCGGGTGCAATCGCTTCAACGCCGCCAGTTCACGCCGGGCCCGATCGATCGAGCCTTCCAGGATCGAGACCAGCACCAGCCGCGAACGGATGGTGGCCGGGTCCAAGTCGGTATCGGGGTAGGAGAGCCAGGTGCGCTTGGTTTGCGGGGGCGGGTCAAACGGCAGAATCCGCTCCCAAAGCGAACGGGCCGTGGTGTAATCGCCCGATTCCAGCGCGATCTCGGCCAGGGCGGCCATGGCGTCGTCGCCCCAGGTGCTCACCAGCGCCCGCTCTACGACCTTTTCCAGCATGGCCTGATCGCGGGCGGCACGACCTTGGCGAAACCACTGCTCGGCCAGCGGATCGACCCGGCGGCGGTAAAGGGCCAACGCTTCGCTGGGAAACCCCGCCAACCGCAGTTGGCACACCGTGCGGACGTTGGCCCATCGGCGGTCGGTCACCGGCAGGAGCTTGTCGGGCGATTCCTCCATCACCTGGCGGATCGTCTTCACCGCCTCGTCGTATTGGCCGTCGGCCAGGTATTCGTCGACCCGGGCCAGGTAGGACCGCACATTGCGATCGGCCTCATCGAGTTGGATGTTTTCGGAAAGCTCGTAGCGGCTGGAAAACCCGGAATCGACGAATTGCCCTCGCGCCGGCGGCGCGGTGCCCGCAAACACCACGCCCAGCGCCGCCACAACCATCCAACCGGCAGTGCGCCGGGCCAGGTTGATGCTCGCGGTGGTCTTCATTGATGCCCCGGTTTCCGGGCGGGAACGGGGAGAACAGGGTGAGGGCGGCCGATAAACAACTTCCTGGTTTTCAGCCCCGTAGGGCCGGGCTGTGCGGAGCCGAAACGTGGCTGGCGCTGCGAACACGGCAACCGGCCGGCACAGCCGGCCCTACGGAAACTGGAGCGGCAGCCTCGCGCCGTCGGCCTTCGGTATCACAACCACCCCTAAGTATAGGGCTCGGCCAGCCTCGTGAAAAGCATTCCGCCGGTGGCCACAAGGCCGGAACTGGCAACATCCTCCGCTTGGCGGCTTGTACCCCGCGGGCACTGTCCCACCATCCACCCATCAAGAAGACCGCTGCCGTTGCTTGCAACGGCCGTCGCTGGGGGTAAACTCGACATTGTGCTCCGCGGCTGCGGGCCCCCACGGCTGTTCTGCCATCGAGAAACTTTCCGGGAGGTGACCAATGCAAAGTTCCAAGCGATCCATTTCACGTCGCCGGTTCGTGCGAGGCGTTTCGGTGGCGGCCGTCGCGGCGCCGATGATCGTGCCCGGCACGGTGTTGGGGAACCCGGGCCAGACGGCTCCCAGCCGGCGGATCACGGTCGGATTCATCGGCACCGGCAAGATGGCCAACGACTACCATCTCAGCACCCTGCTGAAGCTGGACGACGTGCAAGCGCTGGCCGTGTGCGACGTGGATACGACCCGCAGGAAACACGCCCAACAGCGGGTCGACCAGGAATATGCCCAGGCGGGCCGTGCGGCGGGCTGCGCCGCGTACAACGATTTTCGCCAGGTGCTCGCGCGGCAAGACATCGACGCCGTGGTGATCGCCGCGCCCGACCACTGGCACGCCATCCCCATCATCGAGGCCTGCAAGGCGGGCAAGGACGTCTACTGCGAGAAGCCGCTGACCTTGACGATCCACGAAGCCAAGACGGTGATCGAGGCCGTCCGCAAACACCAGCGGGTGCTTCAAACCGGCAGCCAGCAGCGGTCGAGCGTGTTCGGCCAGTTCCGTTTGGCCTGCGAACTGATCCGCAGCGGGCGGATCGGCAAGGTGAAGACGGTCCACGTGGGCGTGGGCGGACCGAGCGTCTGGTGCGATCTGGGCGAGGAGCCGATGGAGCCCGGCCTGGATTGGGACCGGTGGCTGGGCCAGGCCCCCCTGCGGCCCTACAACTCGGTCCTCAGTCCCCGCGGCGTCCACAACCACTTTCCCCAGTGGCGCCGCTACCGGGAATACTCCGGCGGCGGCATGACCGACATGGGGGCGCACCACTTCGACATCGCCCAGTGGGCCCTGGACCGCGACCAGTCGGGCCCGGTCGAGATCATTCCGCCCGACGATCCCAAGGCCACCACGGGCGTGAAATACCGCTATGCCGACGGTGTCCAGATGATCCACGGCGGCCCCCAAGGCTGCACCTTCGAGGGCACCCAGGGCACGCTCTACATCGGCCGCGGCGTGTTCAAGAGCAATCCCCCCGAGATTGTCGCCGAGCCGCTGGGCAAGAACGACGTCCACCTCTTCCGCTCGCCCGGCCATCACCGCAACTGGCTCGACTGCATCCGCTCGCGCCGGCGGCCGGTGGCCGACGTGGAGATCGGCGCCCGTTCGGTGACCGTTTGCCACCTGGGCAATCTGGCCTATTGGTATCGCCGGCGGCTGCGGTGGGACCCGGCCGCCTGGCGGTTCGTCGGCGACGCCCAGGCGAACCAATGGTTGGATCGCCCCCGGCGCTCGCCGTGGGAGTTGCCCCCGGTGTGAACCACGGGCACCGCTTCCAGACTCACCGGTCAAGCCGCAACCATTTGAGCCCGGAACGTCAAAGCGGCCGGGAGAGGACATGTGTCCTGCGGGAGATTGTTCGCAGCAGGAATACGACCGTCTGAGGAAGCGAGGGTTGGAAAACTGCAAGAAGTCTCCGCCGCCCAAATGCACTGGCAACGCTCTGTTTTGGAGTTGGGACGCCTTGGGCCATCGCAGACGCCGCGGCCGGCTCTCCACGCTATGCTTCAAGCCGGGTGACCGGATCGCCGGGCGAAAGCCGGCCTCCTTCGACCACCGACGCCATGTAGCCGCAGCGGCCGACGATGTCGTCCTTGAGCTTGGGATCGAGCACATCGAGCACGAAGCAGGGCTTGCGCGGCTCCTCCAGGCGAATCTTCACTTCGCCCAGCGCCAGCACCGTGCCCGGGGCCATTTGTTGCACATGGACGTTCCGCAAGGTGACGTTCTCGCCCACGCTGCCCGGCACCAGGTCGTGGCCTTCCCGGCAGAGCGCCAGCAGGATTTCCTCGTCGAAGAGGCTCAATGCCCGGCTCGGCTTGTTGTGTTTTTCATGCCCTCGGCCGTCCCCTTCCAGGCCGTCGGGAGTGACGGTGACCCGCTCCTGGGGCGTCTTGGGCACGCCGCCTTTGGAGATGCACACGGCCACCACGACCGGGTCGCGATCGGAGGTACTATCGGGGCTCATGGCGATTCGGCTGGGTAGGATTCACAAAATCGTCGCTGCCGCATTCCATCACTCTACCCCCCCACGACCCGGCAGGGCAAGATGCCTCAACGATTTGACAGTTCCGTGGGGCCGGTCGAAACTCGGCGTTCGGCGCGGGTCTCCTGACCCCGCCGAGAGAGGACCGCGGGCTCTCGTTCCCAAGCTCCGGCTTGGGAACGCATTTCTCCGTAGGGCCGGCTGTGCCGGCCGAAACTCGGCTGGCGCCGGCGAAGGGCGGCAACCGGCCGGCACAGCCGGCCCTACGGCAACTCTCGCGGCGGGACCGCGGACCCACGCCGAACGACGCTTTACGGCTCGCTTGGCGGTTGGTAGTGTTATCGTTGCCGGGTGGCTCGGCCTTACGGCTCTCCACCCGGAGCGTCCAACTCCGCCGGCCCGGCACCTCGACGACATCGCACGGCCGAGATGAACGAAACGCCCAACCGCGACTTTGCCGGTTCCCGCCGCCCCGGTTCCCCCCGCATGGTCGATCCGGAGGTCGCCCTGCAATGGGTCGTCCGGGCGGCCACCCAGAGGCCCCCGCGGCGGCTGGCGCTGGTCGACTCCTGTGGGCTCCAGCTTGCCCAGGATGTCCACGCCGACGGCGACTATCCGCCCTTCGACCGGGCCGCGATGGACGGCTACGCCGTTTCCGTCGCCGACGCCGGCCGCTTTGTGCCCGTGGTGGGCGAGGTCGCCGCCGGCCAACCACCCAGCCGGCGGCGGGTTATCCCCGGGGCGTGCGTGGCGATCATGACCGGGGCAGCTTGTCCGGCGGGAACGGAAGCCGTCGTGCCCAAGGAGGAGACGACCGGCGGGGGCGACCGGGTGCAACTGCCGGGCGAAATCCAACCCGGGCAGTACCTCGCCCGGGCCGGCAGCGAATGCCGACGGGGCCAGCAGGTTCTCCGCGCGGGCGAGACGATCACGCCGCTGACGGTGGCCGTGCTGGCCTCGTTCGGGGTGGAGTCGGTCGAGGTGATTCCCCGGCCGAGGCTGGCGATCATCACCACGGGCGCCGAGTTGGTGCCGGTGGGCGAGGAGCCCCGGGCGGGCAAGATTCGCGACTCGAACGGTCCCATGCTCTCGGCCATGGCGGCCGATCTGGGAATCGAGCCCGCCGGCCACGTTCACGTGGGCGACCGGCTGGAGGACATCGCGGCGGCGATCGAGCGATTCGGCGACGAGGACGTGGTGCTGCTGACCGGCGGCGTCTCCGCCGGACGATACGACCTCGTGCCCGACGCCGTCCGGCGACTCGGTGCGGAAATCGTCTTCCACAAGGTCACGCAGAAGCCGGGCAAGCCGCTGCTGGTGGCCGCCAAGGGGCCGCGGATGATTTTCGGCCTGCCGGGCAACCCGCTAAGCTGCCATTTCTGCTTCCACCGCTACGTGGCGGCGGCGATCCGCCGGATGGCCGGCAAGCCGCCGGGTGCCGAGGTCTACCAGGGCCGCCTGGCCGAGCCGGTCGCACCCAAGCCGGAGCGCACGTATTTTGTTCCTGCCCGGGCGGAAGGGGAAGAGTCGGGCGGGACGGTCTGGTCGGTGCGGCCGCTGCCGGGACTCAGTTCGGCCGACATGTTCGGCACCTGCCTGGCCAACTGCTACCTCGAGTTGCCACCGGGCGAAACGGCCTTCCACGCCGGGCACGCCGTGAGGTTCACCTGGATCGGCGGCGCGCCCTGGCACCGCTGAGGCCGTCTTGCCCGGAGAGCGCGAATCGTTCTGCAACACACGATCTCAACCAGTGGAGGAGACGACGATGCAATGTGGCAAATGGGCCTTGGGAACTCTGGCCGTGCTTTTGTTGACGATCCCGCCGGCTGGGCCCAAGTGTGTCGCGGCCCCGAAAAAACCGGCACCGCGAAAGGTCGGGCTCACGGTCTACCGGCCCGAAAAGTGCTACCAGGGTTACACGTTGTTCTGTGAATCCTACGAGGACGTGGCCGCCACGAAGGACGGCGCGGGCGAGATTTACCTGGTCGATATGGAAGGTCGGCCGGTTCACGTGTGGAAGGTGAAGACGGCGTTGCAGTCGTTCTGCCGGCTGTTGCCCAACGGCAACCTGCTCTATCCCACGCGGGACCGGTCGAATCTCTTCCAGGCCGGCCTCCGCGAGTTGGACCCCGCCAGCCGCGTGGTCTGGTCCTACCACTGCCGTATCGACCACGACTTCCAGGTGCTTTCCAACGGCAACCTGCTACTGCACACGATCTGCGACCGGATGTGCCCGGAGCTGGGGCCGGAACTGAAACGCAATCCCTACATGATCGAGATCACGCCCGAAAAGAAACTGGTTTGGCAGTGGCAGGGGGAAGAGCATCTGGGGGAACTGCGGGAGCTGCTCACGCCGGAGGCCTGGAAGTTCTTTCAGTCTCGCGTCCACGGCAAGTTCTCCTTCGATTGGGCCCACAACAACACCTGCCAGGTCATTCCTCCCAACGCCACCTACGAAAAGGAAAAGGCAGCCGGCGGGCCCGTCCGCTTCCAACCCGGAAACATTATCTTCTCCTACCGCAGCCTGGATATCATCGGCGTGATCGACCGGCCGACGGGCAAGATCGTCTGGGCCTGGGGACCGGGCACGCTGGACGGCCAGCACAAGGCCCACATGCTGGAAAACGGCCACCTGCTGATCTTCGACAACGGAACGCTGCGAGGCTACTCGCGGGTGATCGAGGTCGACCCGCTGAGCAAGGAAATCACCTGGCAGTACACGGCCACGCCCAAGAGCGCCCTCTGGAGCCGGTACATTTCCGGTGCCCAGCGGCTCCCCAACGGGAACACGCTGATCTGCGAGGGGAGCAAGGCCCACCTGTTCGAGGTCACGCCGGAAAAAGAGGTGGTCTGGGATTATGTCCACCCCTTTCGCGAGCCGGGCGGCCTGAGGAGCGTCTACCGCTGCTTGCGCTACTCGCCCGACTACGTCAAGCCGCTGTTGGAGCGGAAGCCCTAGCCGGCAATACCGCTGCACCAGGGCCCGGAGGCGTGGGGTGCGGCCGGCGCTTCAGCGCGGGTCCGGCGACCCCGTGGGTGGCACCGGTTCTTGAACCGGTGTGGCTCTGCCACAAGAGGTCAGCGCAAATCACTCCACTCATCGAATAGGAACACTGCCTGAGCGTTGCCGGGCGCGGGCGGCAGGGTCGGCGACCCCGCCGAGAGAGCCCACTCAGCCGATCACTTCCGTCTCGTTGACCACCTCGGCCTGTCCGGCCACCG
>CAYZWG010000194.1:0-10004 GCA_964481605.1 uncultured Planctomycetaceae bacterium | reverse complement strand
GCTCCCTCGCTGCCTTCAGCGTTTGGCGCGGGTCTTCAGCGTTCGGCGCGGGTCTTCAGCGTTCGGCGCGGGTCTCCCGACCCCGCCGAAAGTGCCGAATTCGGCAGAGCATTACGGCCGGGCCGGGTCCTCCTTGTGTCTCTCCAAAAAAGGTAGGCACGCCGCCAGTATCCGGCCCGCTGCCTTGCCGTCGCCGTAGGGATTCACGGCTTGGGCCATGGCGGCATAGGCTTGCTGGTCGGTCAACAGCCGGGCCACGTTCTCCACAATCGCCTTTCGGTCCGTGCCCACCAGGCGGACCGTGCCCATCTCGACCGCCTCCGGCCGCTCCGTCGTATCGCGCATCACCAGCACCGGCTTGCCCAGGCTGGGAGCCTCTTCCTGCACCCCGCCCGAGTCGGTCAACAGCAGCATGGCGCGGTTCATCATCGCCACGAACGGCAGATAGGGCAGCGGCCCAATCAGATGGACGTTTTTCTCCCCTCGGCCAGCCTCCCCCAAAGCTCCCAGAATCCGCCGCACGGGCTGTTGGACGTTGGGGTTGAGGTGGACCGGGTAGACGAAATGAACGTGGGGAAACCGCCCCGCCAGCTCGGCAATCGCCTCGCAGATGTTCTCGAACCCTTGACCGAAGCTCTCCCGCCGGTGGCCCGTGATCAGCACCACGGGCGGATCGTTTGGCTGGGCGCGGCCGGCGACCGGCTGAATGGCGGCCGGCAGTTCGGCAATCACCGGCGGATCGGCCGCCACCTTGTCGATGGCGATCATCAACGCGTCGATCACCGTGTTGCCGGTCACGTGGATTTGCTCTTCCGGCACTCCCTCGGCCAACAGGTTCCGCTTGGCCTGCTCGGTGGGAGCGAAGTGAAGGTCGGCCAGACGGGAGGTCAACACCCGGTTGATCTCCTCCGGAAACGGCGAAAACTTGTTCCAGGTGCGCAGCCCCGCTTCCACGTGCCCCACCGGAATGCGGCGGTAAAACGCGGCCAAGGCCGCACAAAACACGGTCGTCGTGTCGCCCTGCACAAAAACCATGTCGGGCCGACGTTCCCCCAGGTAGGCGTCGATCGCGGCCACGGCCCGCGACGTCAACTCGGCCAAGCGTTGGCCCGGCCGCATCAGTTGCAGGTCCGCTTCCGGCCTCACCTGGAAAACGTCCAGCACCTGGTCCAGCATTTCGCGGTGCTGGGCCGTCACGCACACCCGCGGCCTCAACTCGGAATGGTCGCGCATCTGGAGCACCAGCGGGCAAAGCTTGATCGCCTCGGGTCGCGTTCCAAATATGTGCGTAACGGTCTTCAACGGACGTTCCTTCACGTGCTCGGCGCTTTGCAGGGGGGCGTTCCGCGTGTGGGTGGCGGCGACCGCAAAGCCGCGAAACGACCGCCGGCGTAGTGGACCGCGTTCGGCGCGGGTCTCCTGACCCCGCCGAGAAAGGACCGATGGTCTGGCAATCGCCACGGCTGTCGCCCTTTGGGAGACCTACGGCAGCGGCCGGGGCCGGACCCTCGCACTGCAAAGCGGGAAAACGGGGGGGATTAGACTGGAAACGGCAGTTCGTCGCAAGGTCGAATCAATTACCCCCGGCAACGGGTGCAGGAACAGACTTCTGGAGGTGGTTCGAGGTGGCGGTTTCAGGTGGGAGATTCTGAGAGCTGTAGGTCGGGTCGCGCTGCCGGCATCGTAGAACTGGCAAGGAAGTAGCGCAGGTAGCGTGGCGTTTGAGTTTTTCCAAGCCGTGGAAGCATGAGGAGAATGCAAGGCGAATGGGCCGGGTCGCCACCTCCGCAGCCGCTCTGGGCAACCCATTTCCCCCATCGTTAGCTGCCGCCCTGCAAAAAAAGTCCGTTCCTGCACCCCCGGCAACCGCGCTCCGTAGGGCGGCTCGACGCTTTCGGCGGGGTCAGGAGACCCGCGCCGAACGCCGTAGGGCCGGTGCGTCCGCCCACCAACCTCTCGGGCTCGCTCCAGCGTGTAGGCCGGGTCGCGACCCGGCCTACAGACTCCGGCGTCCCTACTTGGCCTGCTTGTGCAGCTTTCGCCCCTTTACAAGCCGACCCCGAATTCGGGGTTGAAAAGACAGTGGGCCTCATGTAAAAGACGCACCTCACACAGGCAAGCCGCGGTGACAACCGTGCCGTGGACGCTCGCCCGCCCCGCCATGCGTCCCCCTCCGCCGACTGCCGCCGGTCCATGCGGGCGGGACGGCGAGGTGCTCTGGGGACCACCCTGGAAGACACGCAAACAGCGACGCCGGCAATGCCTTTTGAGCAAAGGAGCGTCATTGGGAAGGTCGTTTCGAGATGACGTACGGGAACATCTGGCCAGGCCGCTTTCGCCGGTTTTCCGGGGCACCGCGGCACGGGCCGGCTGTGCGCGCCGGCGACCTGATCGTCATTGTCTCCCTCTGCTGCCGAGGATCACCAGGCGATCGCCCGGCGCCGGTCCCATCCCCCGGGTTCTGATCGCCGTGCTGGTCGTCATGCTGAGTTCGTCTGGCTGCAGCACGCAACGGTACTACCGACCAGCCAATCTCCCCACCGAATTAGCGGCCACGCACGTCCCCAACGTCCGCACTCTCGATCTGAGCCAATTGGCCGGGCCCGTGCAGGGGAGCGAGTTGATCAGCCCCGGCGACGTCCTCGATCTGTCCATCGCCGGCGGATTGGCCGCCGACGCGGTCACCAGTTTTCCCATCCGTGTGGGCGACGACGGCACGGTGCTGGTGCCCGAGGTGGGCACGGTGCGGCTGGCCGGGCTCGAACTGGCCGAGGCCGAGCAGGCAATCGCCGGCGCGTGCATCCAGCGAGGGCTCTACCTGCAGCCCCAGGTGGCCATCACCATCAAGAATCGCCGTGTCAACCGGGTCACCGTGGTGGGCGCGGTCGAGGAGCCCGGCATCCATGAATTGCCTCGCGGCTCCAGCTACCTGCTCGACGCCCTCACGGCCGCCGGCGGCCTGGCCGAGGACGCCGGGGCCGATGTCGACATCCGCCTGCCCGACCCAACCGAGAACCTTGCCTCGGCGGCGGGCCCCGCCGGGGACCGGGCGGTTCGCCCCGCCGGCGCGGAAATGCCGCTGGACAGCGGACCCAAATCGATTCACATCAACCTGGCCGATTCCGTGCTGCACGGCGGAGGCGGCGCTTACCTGAGCGACGGGGCGGTGGTGATGGTTCAGCGCCGAGAGCCCATGCCCATTCAGGTGATCGGCCTGGTCAAGAAACCCGGGCAGTACGAATATCCGGTCAACCAGGACCTCGACGTACTGGGCGCGCTGGCCCTGGCCGGCGGGGTGTCGAACACCTTTGCGGATCGTGTGCTGGTGATCCGAAAACGTGCCGAGATGAAGAACCCGGCCGTGGTCCACGTCAGCATCAACCGGGCCAAACGCTCCGGCCAGGAGAACCTTCGCCTGGAGCCGGGCGACACCGTGAGCGTGGAGAAGACGGCCGCCACGATTGCCCTCGACGCCATCAACGTGGTTCGTTTCACACTCGGCTCCTCGGTCCCCTTATTCTAGTAGGGTGTGTGCTCCACACGCACGCGGCGACGACATCAACACCTGGGTTTGCATCGCGAAAGTTGTTTACCAGGGACGGTTATGAAACAGGTCCAAGACCACCTTTCGCCAACCGCGGAAACTGCCGAAGCGGCGTCGCTGACCCATTCCATCCAGGCGGCCGTCCGCTTCGCCCGGATCGTTCTCTACCGCAAGGAAATCCTCATCGTCGCGTTGGTCATCAGCGGTTTGCTGGGCGGGCTATACTATGCCACGGCCACCCGCATCTACCAATCCAAGGCGTCGCTTTTGGTGTTGCAAACCGGCAACCAACTGACCACCGAAATGTCCGGCGAGCGGACGGCCAAGGACTTGATGCCCACCTATACCAGCCTGGTCAGCAGCGAAGCCGTGCTGAGCGACGCCGTGGTGCTGTTGGATCCGGAGTACCGGGTCGATTTTGCCGAAGCGCCGAAGTCCGAGTGGACCCGAATCCTCCGCGGCAACCTCTCTGTCTCGGCCATGCGGGGCACGAACATCATCGAAATCGCCTATCGCTCGCGGGACCTCCACGCGGCCGCCGCCGTGGTCGACGCCGTGTTGAACGCCTATCTCCAGTTCATGAACAACCTCCACAAAAACGCCGCCGTGGAAATCGGCGACATCCTCACCAAGCAAAAGCAGAGCCTGGAAAAAGAACTGGCCGCCAAACAAAACGAGTTCGTGGCCATCCGCCGCGTTGCCCAGGAACTCGCCCTCAAGGAAAGCGATACGGGAACCAACGTCGTCGTCAGGCGGGCCTGGATTCTCAACGAAGCCCTGATGAAGGCCCACGAAAAACGGCTGGAAGCGGAATCTCGACTGGCCACCATTCGCCACGCCGTGGACAACGGGGAAGACCTCCTCCAGTACACCCTCTCCGCCATCGAGGGTGTGGGCCGCGAGGTCGTCCTGGCCCGCATGGGGATGAGCAACGCCGACGTCTACACGGTCTCCCGGATGAGCCAGGAATTGCTCCACGATCGGGCCGAACTGCGGGCCGCGGAGCAAATCTACGGGCCCCAGCACCGGACCATTCGCCGCTTGCAGGAGCGAATCCAAAACACCCAGCAGTACCTCGAAAATCGCCGCAACGTCACCAAGGCCATGTTGCAAGACGTGAGCAATCAGCAACTGGCGCCGATGCTTTTGGAAATGGCCCAGCAGGAACTGGACTTGGCGCTGGAGCATGAACGGATGGTCCACGCCAGCTACGACCTGGAGAAGTCCCGGGCCTTGGAGTTGGATGAAAGCGCCACCCGGCTGCACATGGTAGAACTCGATTTGACTCACCTCCGCAATCTTTACGACGCGGTGGTGGAACGGATCAAGGATATTGATCTGGGCCAGGACAACCCCATGCTGCGGACGCGGATCACCAGCCCGCCCGAAGTCCCCTCGGGGCCCTCCAGCCCCCGATTGCCGAAGATCGCGCTGGCCGCCCTGTTCTTGGGGCTGCTGGGCGGCCTCGCCGTGATTTACGTCCTCGACCTGTTGGACGACCGGTTCCGCTCGCCGGAGGAAATACAGGCCCAACTGGGCGTGCCCGTGCTGGCCTTGGTCCGCCGGCTCGAAGCGCTGGAAGGCACCGGGGCGACGAATATTCACGTCCACGTCCATCCCACCGGCGCCGAGAGCGAATCGTTCCGCACCCTCCGCACCGCCTTGGCGTTTATCGACAACGGGGCCACCCGATTGGTCGTCTCCAGCACGGAGCCCGGCGACGGCAAGACCACGATCAGCGTCAACCTTGCCGCGGCTGTTGCCCAGTCGGGCAAGCGAACCTTGCTGATCGACGCCGACATGCGTCGTCCCGGGCTTACCCCCATGCTGGATCTGAAGGGCCAGCACGGCCTCTCCACCCTGCTGAGAGATTCCGCCCCCCTGCCGCAATCGATCCCCGCCAACCTGGTGCCCTCGCTGCTGGAAAACCTGGACGTGATTTCCTCCGGGCCACGTCCCGTCAATCCCATGGAGCTGCTGGCCGGCGATCGATTCGCCGACCTGCTGGGCTGGGCCGAGACCGTCTACGACCAGATCGTCATCGACAGCCCGCCCGTCCTGGCAGTGAGCGATTCGGCGATCATCGGCCGCCTGGTCGATGGTGTGGTGCTCGCCGTGCGGCCCGAAAAAAACCGCCGCCGCCTGGTGGTGCGAGCCGTGAGCAGTTTCCCCTCCCTCGGCGTGAGGGTACTGGGCATGGTGATCAACAACGTCGAGGCCGAAAAGAATCAAACCGACTACGGCTACGGATACGGGTACGGCTACGGATATTCCTACGGTGCCGATCACGAAGAGCAGGGTGCCGAAGACCCCGGCCAGCCGGCACAAGCGATGCGACGTCCGCGCCGCGCCCGGGCCGCGTAGTGCCCGGTGAAATCCATGCTTGCAAGGCCGCGGCCGAGCCACCCCCAGGAACTCCAGGCTCCCAGCCATGCTTGTTTCCCACGCGGAAGCGTTGCCCCGTCCCACCCCAGCCGCCTCTGGTGACGGCCGGGAGGAGGCCAGCGTCTGGCAACGTGGGTTGCTGCGGGGTGTCGATGCGGGACTGGCCGCGATTCTGCTGGCCGTCCCGTTCGCGATGGGAGGGCGGCTGGCCGTGGGACATCTGCTGCTGGTCGCCTTGATCTTCGGCACGGCCACCTGCTGGTGTCTTCATCAAAGTTTGGCCCGGCGGGGAACCTGGCGTCCCTGCGCCGCCCACTGGATCCTGCTGGCGGCGGTCGGCTGGGTAGCGTTGCAACTGGTCCCCCTGCCCGCAAACGTCTTGCAATCGCTCTCGCCAAGGGTCTACGAGCTCTTGCCCCTTTGGTCGCCGGGCGGGGAAGCCGGCACCAGGCTCGGCCTCTGGACAACCCTCTCGCTGGCCCCGGGTGCAACACGCGAGGGAATGATTCTCCTGGTGGCCTGCTGCCTCCTGTTCGTGGTCACCGTGCAGCGAATCCGCTGCCTGGAGGACGTCCAGCGGCTGCTCCGCTGGGTGGCCATTGCCGTGGCGGCCATGGCCGCATTCGGGCTGGTGCAGTTTCTGGCAACCAACGGGAAGTTCTTCTGGTTCTACGAGTATCCGTTTTCCAGTCCCCGCGATTACGCCAAGGGCGCGTTCACCAACAAAAACCACTTCGCCCATTTCATCGCCTTGGGGATCGGCGCGGTCGTCTGGTGGGCCCTGCCCTGGAAGAAGGCGGACGGCCGCCGGCGGCATCGTTCGTTCCAATTTGACACCACCGGCGGCCCCCATCACCTGGCCGACAGCCTCAAGCTGCTCGTCGTGCCGCTTTGCCTGTTTGCGGTCCTGCTCTCGCTCTCCCGCGGCGGCACGATGGCCCTCTTCTGCGGCTCGCTGGTGACTGCCGCCGTGTTCTATCGGGCCGGCGTGCTTCGCGGAAAAGCCCTGCTCGGTCTGGCCGGGGTCGGATCGCTGGTGGTCGCCGGGTTGTGCCTCTACGGCTACGACATGGTGGCCGGGCGGATGGGTGACTTCACCTCCATCAACAAGCTCGACGGCAGCGGCTTTCGTCGCCAGCTCTGGGCGGCCGACGTCCACGCCATCGCCGATTTCCCCCTCACCGGAACCGGACTCGGCAGCCACCGCGACGTCTATCCCATCTACCTCAACCAGCAAAACGCCGTCCGCGACCTGGAATTCACCCACGCCGAGAACGGCTACATCCAAGTGGCCATGGAAACCGGCCTGGTCGGGCTGCTGATGGTGCTGGCGGCGATCGCCCTGGTGGGCTACTGGTGCCTGGCCACCCTGCTGGCCGCCCGATCCCCGCCGGTGACCCTGGCGGCGGCCGCCATCGCCGCGGCGCTGGTGGTGAGTGTCGTCCATTCGGCCGTCGACTTCGTCTGGTACGTGCCCGGCTGCATGGTCGTGGTGGTGATTCTCAGCGCCTCCGCCTGCCGATTGTGGCAGATCACGCAAGAGTCGGCCGGCCGGCGTCTCCGCTGCCCGGCACTACCCCAGGCCGTCTGGGCCGTCGGAGCCCTGGCGACGGTCGCCCTGGGCCTGGTGATGGTCGCCGATCGGTTCAACGCCACGCGGGCCGAGCACTATTGGCATCGGTACCTGATCCTCGCCCAACAGTCGGCTCGCGCCCAAGGCGACGAGCAAATCCGTGCCCGGCGCCAGATGCTTGCCCAACTCGCCCAGGCGCTTCGATTCCGCCCCGATTGGGCTCCCGCCCACGCCCACGCCGCCGATCTCTGCCTGGAAACCTTCGAGCTGTCCCAGCTTGAGGCGGAAAACTCGTTCGACACGAGGCATATTCGCGATGCGGCGGTCGCTTCGCATTTTGCCTCGTCCCAGGCGCTCTATCGGTGGTTGGACCGCGCCATTGGAAAACCATGGCGCTGGCTGCCGGCCGCCCTGGCCCACGCCCATCAGGCCGTGGCCGACCGGCCGCTGTTGGGAGGGGCCTACGTCGACCTGGCCGAGCTCTCCTTCCTGGAAGGGCCCCGCTCACCGGGCAAACGCGCCTATGTCGACCAGGCCTACCGCGTCCGCCCCCACGACGGCGCCGTGCTCTACGCCGCCGGCGACGAGGCCATCCTCGGCGGCCGCTCCGAGGAAGGCGTCAACTTCTGGAAGGCGTCGTTCCGCTGCGGCCGAACGCACCAACAACGCTTGCTTAAGCGTCTTGCCGGCCAGATGCCCGCCGCGCTATTGATCGAAACCTTCCAGCCCGACCGGGATGCCCTGCGGCTGATGAAAAACGTGTATCGCAAGCTCCCCGACACCAGCGAGTTGCCGTTGGTGCTGGCCCATTTCGCCGCCGCCTCGGAGGCCTCGGCCCGAAAATCCCAGGGGCAACCAGCGTTTGCGAGTTGGATGGACGCGGCCGGTGCCTACCGCGCAATCGGCCAGACGGATCGCTCAATTGCCTGCCTGCGGCGGGCCGTTCACGTCGAGCCCACCAGCTACGCCGCCCGAAAGCAGCTTGGTCGGGCGCTGTTTCAGTCCGGCCGCTTTGCCGAGGCCAAGAAACATCTCCAATGGTGCGTGCAGCGTAACGAAGAAGACCAGGCGACCAGACGCATCCTCGAGGACGCCGTGCGGAAAGAAGTCGCCGGCCTCGACGCGCCCCCCGACCGCTGGCGGTAAGGCCCCACCGGCTCGATCGCTTCCCCCGCTGCGCCGCGAGCCCCTCAAACGCTCTGGGGCATCATCACGATCGCCCCCGCCCAGGAAAGCCCCACGCCAAAACCGACCACCATCACCCGCGCGCCGGGCTTCAGCCGGCCGGCGTTCTGCGCGTCCAGGAGCGCGATGGGGATCGTGCTGGCCACCGTGTTGCCGCGATCCACGATGTCGACCACGAACCGCTCCGGGTCGAGCTCGCATTGCTTACGGAGGGTTTCCAGCATGAACTTGTTGGCTTGGTGAAACACGAACAGGTCGATATCCTCTCGCTGGAGGTCGGCTTTTTTCAGCAGCCGGTCGACCAGCGGCGGCACAACCTCCACGGCAAAGGAAAAAATGCCCGGCCCGTGCATGTAGATATGGTCTTTTGAGCGCACGCCCCCCTTACTGTCGGTCTGCTCCACGGCGGTCTCCGCGCTGCGCGGCAGCCGCTGGCCGCCGGCGGGGACGATCAGCAGGTCGCCCCCCGAGCCGTCCGTGCCGAAAACAAACGGCCCGATCAGCGGGCCCGCCGAGTCGGCCGTATCGACCCGTCGAATCAGCGTCGCGGCCGCCCCGTCGCCGAACAGGGGCCGCGTGGCGCGATCCAGCGGATGGATCAGCTTGCTGTAGGTGTTGGCCGTCAACAGCAGTACCTTGCCCGCCAGCCCGGTCTCGATCAGGCCCCGGGCCATCGCCAACCCGTAAACAAAGCCCGAACAGCCCAGGTTGAAGTCCAGCGAGCCGGCCCGCTGGGGAATCCCCAGGCGATCCTGGATCAGGCAAGCCGAGGTGGGCAGCAGGTGGTCGGGTTCCTGGGTGCAAAAGAGAAGGAAGTCGACCTCCTCCGGCCCCCAGGGTCCCCGCTCAAACAGCTTCGCGGCCGCCTTCACGGCCAGGTCGGACGAGGTTTCCCCCCGGGCCGCCACGTGCCGGGTGCGAACGCCCAGCTTCTCCTCGATCGACTGGGCCGTCCAGCCGGAATAAAGCGCCGCCAACTCTTCGTTACCCAGAATTTGTTCCGGCAGATGGTATGCGATGGCGGATATTTGAGCTCTTGGCACGACGGCGGTGTCCCGTGATCCAGGCCTGTTTTCAAAGCAAGGGTTGCCCACTCCGGCCAGCCGTGCCCGATCGCGCTCGCCGGCGGCACAATCCGGCTAAGATACCGCGCTCCGCCCGCAGGGTGCAAGACCGCCGCCAAACACCCCACCCCCGGGGGTGCAGGAATGGACTTCTGGAGGCTGTTTGAGGTGGCGGTTTCAAGTGGGAGATTCTGAGAGCTGTAGGCCGGGTCGCGCTGCCGGCATCGTGGAACCAGCTCTTCGTGCTCTTCGC
>CAYZWG010000193.1:0-10086 GCA_964481605.1 uncultured Planctomycetaceae bacterium | reverse complement strand
AAGCCGGAGCTTGGGAACGAGAACGATGTTGATTGGGGAGCGGGCCCTGCTCGTAAAGCGTGCGGATATTCCTTGAGACAACGGAGACCACGGAGCCAACGATGACGGAAAAATGCGATCTCGGCCTGATGGGCATGGCCGTGATGGGCCAGAACCTGGTGCTCAACATGGAGGACCACGGCTTCCGCGTTGCCGTGTTCAACCGCACCACCAGCAAGGTCGACGACTTTGTCGACTCGGAGCAGGTCAAGGGCCGCAAGATCGTGGGCACCCACTCGCTGGAGGAACTGGCCGCCGCCCTGGCCCCGCCGCGGAAGGTGATGCTGATGATCAAGTCGGGCGACGCCGTGCCCGCCACCGCCGACGTCCTCTACCCCGACGTCGCGCCCGCCGACGCGGTGATCGAGAAGCTCTGCCGGCTGCTCTCGCCGGGCGACGTGATCATCGACGGCGGCAACACCCACTTTCGCGATACCGAGCGGCGCACCAGGTATGTCGAATCCCAAGGCCTGTTGTACGTGGGCACCGGCGTCTCCGGCGGCGAGGAAGGAGCCCGCCTGGGGCCCAGCCTGATGCCCGGCGGAAGCGAAAAGGCCTGGCCGCTGGTGAAGCCGATCTTTCAGGCGATCGCGGCCAAGGTCGGCCCCCGGCAGGACATCCCCTGCTGCGAATGGGTGGGGCCGCGGGGAGCCGGCCACTACGTCAAGATGGTCCACAACGGCATCGAGTACGCCGACATGCAACTGATCTGCGAAGCCTACTGGATGCTCAAGCTCGCCTTGGGGCTTTCCAACCAGGAACTCTACGATGTCTTCGCCGACTGGAACCGCGGCGAGCTGGATAGCTACCTGGTCGAGATCACTCGCGATATCTTCAGCGTCAAGGACGAGGAAACCGGCCAGGACCTGGTCGACCTGATTCTCGACACCGCCGGCGCCAAGGGGACGGGCAAGTGGATGAGCCAACTGGCGCTCGACCTGGGCGCGCCCAGCACGCTGGTCACCATGGCCGTCTATGCCCGCAGCCTTTCGGCGCTGAAGGAGCCGCGGGTTCGCGCCAGCCGGGCGTTGACGGGGCCGGCGGGCAGCTACGACGGCGATCGGGACGAATTCATCGAGCAGGTCCGCCAGGCGCTTTACGCCTCGAAGATTTGCAGCTACGCCCAAGGTTTCGTGCAGATGCGGGCGGCCGCCGAAAAGCACGGCTGGCCGCTCGACTTCGGCCCCATCGCCATGCTCTGGCGGGGCGGCTGCATTATCCGCGCCGTCTTCCTCGAACGCATCAAGGAGGCCTTCGACGACAATCCCGACCTGGAGAACCTGCTCTTGGCGCCGTATTTCCAGGAGGCGGTCCGCAAGGCCCAGCCGGCCTGGCGAAACGTGGTGACCACGGCGGTCGGGCTGGGCATTTCCGTGCCGGCTTTCTCGTCGGCGGTGGCCTACTACGACGGCTATCGCTCCCAGCGGCTGCCGGCCAACCTGCTCCAGGCGCAGCGGGATTACTTTGGCGCCCACACCTACCATCGTGTCGACAAGCCGGGCGAGGGACCGTTCCACACCGATTGGATTCGCCGGCGAAGGCCACCGGAGTAAGTGGAACGAGCCGGCCGTAGGCTGTTGCAGGGCGGTGCAAGTCCGACCAACCAGCGTGTTCGGCGCGGGTCTCCCGACCCCGCCGAAAGTGCCGAGACACAGGTCTCCCAAGGGGCGACAGCCGTGGCGATTGGGAGACCGTCGGTCCTCTCTCGGCGGGGTCGGGAGACCCGCGCCGAACGCGACGACCCGCGCCGAACGCTGCCAAGTTAGAGCCGAAAACCCAGACCCGAGAGAAATGGAGTTGGTCATGTCCGTCGCCCAATACCTGGAAAACCTGTTCGGACTGCAAGGTCGCCTGGCCGTGGTGATCGGCGGGGCCGGCGAACTGGGCTTCGCCATCGGTTCGGGACTGGCCCAGGCCGGGGCCCACGTGGTGATCGCCGATCTGAATGGGGACGCCTGCCGGCGACGCCTGGCGGAAATCGAGCAGCTCGGCGGCAAGGCCTCCGCCGCGCAGGTCGACGTCACCTCGCGGCAGTCGCTGGAAAACCTGCTCCAACAGGCCCTCCAGGTCGGCGGCCGCGCCGACATCCTCGTCAACTGTGCCGGCATCAACGCCGGATCGCCTTTTCTGGAAGTCGATCCCGACCTCTGGGACACGATCATGGCGGTGAATCTCAAGGGCATGATGGAGGCCTGCCAGGTGTTCATCCGGCAGATGCTCGAAGCCGGGGGGGGCTCGATCCTCAACATCGGCAGCGTCACCTCGCACCTTCCCCTGTCGAAGGTCTTCGCCTACGCCGCCTCCAAGGCCGGCGTGGTCAACCTCACCAGGAACATCGCCCAGGAGTTCGGCGCCCGCGGCGTTCGCTGCAACGCCATTTGCCCCGGGTTCTTTCCCGCCGAGCAGAACCGCAAGCTGCTCGACGAGGAGCGCGTCGACAACATCATGCGGGGCACGCCCATGCACCGCTACGGCGAGCCTCACGAACTGGTGGGGACGGCGCTCTTGCTGCTTTCGCCCCGGGCCGGCAGCTACATCACCGGCGCCGCCTTCAACGTCGACGGCGGATTCACCTGCTCGTGGTTCTAAGCGAGTGCGGGGCCGGGAGACCCGCGCCGAACCAAGCGGGTTGCCGACCCCGCCCAGACCCGCGCCGAACGCGGCCGGCACAGCCGGCCCTACGGCTCGAAGCCGACATGCGCGATCCCAACAATCCTCCGGCCAACAGGCAACCCACCATCGGCAATCCACTCCAACTCGGCTGCCTGACGATCGACTTTCCCGTCGTGCTGGCCGCGCTGAGCGGCTATAGCGACTGGCCGATGCGCCGCATCGCCCGCCGCCTGGGGGCACCCTACACAATCTCCGAGGTGCTGCTCGATCAGTTCGTGCTCAATGTGACCCGAGGGCCCAAGGCGAAACGCTTCCTTCTGGTGACCGAGGAGGACCACCCCGTGGGCGCTCAACTGATGGGCAGCCAACCGGGGCAATTCGCCCTGGCCGCCCAGCAACTCGTTCGGGCCGGATTCGACTGCATCGACCTCAACTTCGCCTGCCCGGTGAAGAAGGTGCTGGGCCGGTGCCGGGGCGGCTACCTGCTCAGCCGGCCGGAGCTGGCCCTAAAGATCGTGGGCCGGGTTCGCCACGTCGTGCCGGCGGACATCCCCGTCACCGTGAAGATGCGCCGCGGCATGGACGACTCGGCCCAGAGCCGCGATCGGTTCTTCCAGATTTTCGACGGGGCGTTCGCCCTGGGCGTGGCCTGCATCACCGTGCATGGCCGCACCGTCCGCCAGCGCTACGACGGCCCGGCCTCGTGGGAGTTTCTGCGGGAAGTGAAAGCGCACGCCGGCCGCCGCACCGTGCTCGGTAGCGGCGACCTGTTCACCGCCCAAAGCTGCCTCGAGATGATGGCCCAAACCGGCGTGGACGGCGTGACGATTGCCCGCGGCGCCATCGGCAACCCCTGGATTTTTCAGCAGGTTCGTGCCCTGGCCGCCGGCCGGCCGTTGCCGCCGCCGCCCAGCCTGCACCAGCAGCGCGACGTGATCGGCGAGCACTACCGCCTGGCCGAACAGCTCTACGGCCCCCGGCGGGCCTGCCTGCGAATGCGCAAGTTCGGCATCAAGTATTCGCTGCTCCACCCCCGCCCGGCCGAGGTCCGCGAGGCTTTTGTCAAGGTGCGCACCCCCGAGCAATGGCGGCAGGTGCTCGCCGCCTGGTATGGTGAGGACAGCGGATCGGCAGCCGGTGACGAAGCGGCCAGGGATTTACCTACTCGTTACGAAGCTCCGGCTTCGTAACGCGGGTGGCCGCGATAGCTCTGCTATCGGGGTGCCGTAGGCACGAGAGGCGAAAATTGCGGCGTGCCGGAGTGCCGCGGCACGTCGGCGGGGTCGGGAGACCCGCGCCGAACAGGTGGCGGGGTCGGGAGACCCGCGCCGAACAGGTATCTCTCGTGGCACCAGCCACACCGGTTCAAGAACCGGTGCTACCCACGCGCGTTTGCGATTTCCTCGCGCACTTGGCGGTCTTGCTCGGCGGCCAAGCGTTCTGCCAGTGCCTGCCGCGCCGGCGACGTGCCGTGGCGTCCCAGTGCCCAGGCACAGGCGGCGCGGACCGGCGATTCGTCGTCCTGGAGCCCGCGGACCAGCCCGCCGATGGCGACCGGGTCCGGCCGGTTGCCCAGCGCCAAGGCGGCGTTGCGCAACAGCCCCCGCCGCCGGGCTCGCCAGAGGGGCGTTTTCCGAAACCGCCGGCGAAAGGCCGTCTCGTCCAGCTCGAATAGGCCGGCCAGCTCGATCGGCCGCATCCCCGCCCGTGGCCGAAAGGCTTCCTCCTTGCCGGCGGGCACCTTGCGGTTCCAAGGGCAGACTTCCTGGCACACGTCGCAGCCGAATACCCAGTCGCCGATTTGGTGGCGGATCTTGCCCGGCAGGCCTTCTCGCAGTTCGATCGTCAGGTAGCTGATGCAGCGCCGCGCGTCCAACACGTACGGCTCGACCAGTGCCTGGGTGGGACAAGCCTCCAGGCAGGCCCGGCACGAGCCGCAGTATTCCGCCGAGGCGGGCTGGTCGTAGGCCAGCACCTCCCCGCTGAGCAGCACGGCCAGAAACAGCCAGCTTCCGTGGCGCCGGTTGAGCAGCAGGGTGTTCTTGCCCCGCCAGCCCAGCCCGGCCAAGAGGGCGAATTCTCGCTCCATCAAGGGGGCCGTGTCGACCACGCCCCGCACCCGCGCGGCCGGCACCAGCCGCCGGTGATACGCGGCCAGTTGTTTCAGCCGCGCGTGGATCAGGTCGTGGTAGTCGTGGCCCCAGGCGTACCGCGAGACGCGGCCTTGGCCCGGCCCCGGCTCGACCGGGTCCGCCCCACGGTAGTTCATTGCCAGCACCAGCAGGCTCCTCGCCCCCTCCAGCACGTGTCCCGGGTGGGCGTGGGCCTCCAACCGGTCGGCCAGGTAACGCATCTGGCCCGCGTAGCCGGCGGCAATCCATTCTTCCAGCCGGCCATGGCCCGGCGGGCCCACGGCGGGCGCGGCCCCCGCCAGGTCGAACCCCAGCCGCCGCGCCTCCCGTTTGAGTCGATGGGTGAGTTCTCCGGGGTCCATCCGCCGCCGGGCTTTCGTGGGGGAAATCGAGGGTTTAGAATAAATGGACAGCGCCACTTTGGGCTCCCCCCCGCCGGCCCCGTGCCGGTGGGAGGAAGGTTTGAAAACTACCGCCCACACGCGTCCCTCCCCCCTATGCGAGGCCACGGAGAGCCGTTGGGGGTGGCCACCACGGGTAGTTTCCAAACCCGCAATCCACCGGCACGGGGCCGGCGGGGAGGGGTCCAAAGCAACGCTGTCCAACTATTTTACCGCGGATTGGCTGCCATGCGGAGGCTTCGATGAAACGACTCCTGGTCACCATTTCCCTTCTTGCGATGTTCGTTGTGGCCACAACCGCCGGCTGCGACCGGGGGGTTCCCGAGGACCAACTGGGAGAGATTCAGTACACGGTTCCCAACCTGCCCGGCACCGAGGAGCCCTATCCGCTGCCGGAGCCAAAACTCGGCCGCCAGACCGACGAGGCCGAGGGATCGGCGGCCGAGGGCGGCGACGCAACCAAGGCCGACACGGAAAAGGCGGCCCCGGAGGCCCCAAAATAGTCCCCTCCGGCGAACCAGTCGCATCTTTCCGAGGTAACCCGGGCCATGACTGGCCCGGCTCGCACTGGGTAACCCGGGCCATGACTGGCCCGGCTCGCACTGGGTAACCCGGGCCATGACTGGCCCGGCTCGCACTGGCCACGGTCCCTCCGGCGAACCAGTCGCATCTTCCCCCCTCTGCGGGACGAGAACCTTCGGCATTTCTTGTTTTTCACATTGCTCATCCGGCGCCGCCAATTAGCCTGGATATCCAGGGGACCGTCTCTTCCCCGATCGAAAAATCCCGGCAAAACATCCTGTGAGGTGCATCCGATGAGCAAGTGGCTTCCATTCTGCCTGGTGGGACTGTTGGCGGCGATCCTTTTCCTGGGGACAGTCAGTCCGGCCCCGGCCGCGGACTACGGCGGATACTACCGCTGGTTCAGCCCCTACCCGGCCGATCTGACCGATCTTTACAATGTCGGCCGAATCCCCACTCCCCCCTATTTCGCCCTCAACCCGCCGGTCTACTACAGCCTTCCCGTACCCCGCACCTACGGCTACAGCCCTTATGCTTACCCCCCGTACGTACGGACGCCGGAAATCGCCCCACCGGGGCCGAAGGTGATTCAGAACCGGTACGTACCCCGTCCGGGCCAGCCCGCCCCGACGCCGGAAAAATCGGCCAGCGTCCCCTTACGGATCATCAATCCGTACGTGGTCGGCACCGGCTCGGGCTCGAACCAGGCGCGATTGGCCGCCGGCAACTCCGCCGCCGGGCTCTGATCCGAGCGGAGCCGTCGCGCTCTCGGGGACGAAATATCGGCGTCCTCGATCCCGGATCGGCAAGAATCGCTCTGGACACGGGGTGAAAAATCGCTACCCTACCGCCCGCACTCTGGGGCGACTGCGTTGGGGCGAGACCGGCGCGAGCGTCCGTGGGAGGACGGCAATACGGTGCGAAGACGGAAACACGGGCAGGATGCCCGTGGCAGTCGGGCTTGGCAGGAAAGGAGTCCAGGGGATGAAACGGCTGCTTGCCGTCGTCGTGGCTGTCACGGTGATGGCCGGATGCAAGGGAACCGGCAGGACCGCCCCGGTCGACCCGTTCTTTGGGCCGACGACGATCGAGCCGCCGCGGACGGGCTGGAATACCGGCCACGCGACCCCCGATCCCTATTATTCGAAGCCTCGCCAGGCGGCCGCGTCCTCGGGCGCCGCCTCCGCCGCCCGGGGCGTTTCTTTCCAGCCCAACCGTTCGGACCCGGCCGCAACCTGGAAGGCGCCTTCGCCGGAGACCTTCCGGCGGGCTTCGCACAACGAGCCGGCCGCGCGGCCTGATTCGGCCAGTCGCCGCACCGCCGCCGCGGAAACCCCGATTCGGATTCCCCCGTCGGCCCGCCGGCAGCTTCCTTACGTCGCCGGCGACGGAGCCGCCGGGGGTTCCCGGCCCAAGCTCAGTTTCACGCCGGAGACCACCCCGCCGCCGAGTCCGGCCGCCGGGACCGGCGCGGTGGCCAGTGCCCAGGTGCCGGCCGATTCCCCCCGCCTGGTCGAGTCGCTTCCGCCTCGGCCCGACGGCCAGGCCAACCGATTCGAGCCGGCTCGTTTGCCACGCGCCGGTAGCGCGGAGCCTGCCACGCCGCCACGCTCCTCCCGCCGGGTGATCGACATCATGGACTTGCCTCCCGTGTCGACTGCCGACGCTTGGCAAAAGACCGGCTCCGTGCGGCCGGCCAGTTATCTTTCCGACGCTCAGGAGGCGGCCACCGGGGTCTCGAACCGGCGGCGGCCGTTCCCCCGGCGAGCCGACCAGACGACACAAACCGCGGCTTCGGCGGCAACGTTCGGGCACGACGCCGACTATCGCCGCCTGCGAGGGCAACTCGAATACTCCCAGATCGATCGCTGCTGGCGGCTCCGCTACCTGCCGGTGGGCGGCCAAACCGATCGCTACGGCGGGAGCGTACTGCTGGAGGAAACGCCGCGGCTTTCCGGGTTCGAGCGGGGAGATTTCGTGGAGATCACGGGGCGAATCTCCTCGCTGGCCGACGGCAAGACCACGTTCGCGCCCCATTTCGAGGTCGCCGAGATCCGCGCTCTGCCCCGCTGAACCGGGCCCCGGCCTGACCGAAGCGCAGCGTTCGGCGCGGGTCTCCTGACCCCGCCGACAGGCTGTAGGCCGGGTCGCGACCCGGCCTACAGATTCGGGAGCAGGTGCCGCGAGGCAGCTCCGGCCGCGGATTCTATCGACCGTGCCGGTTCTACGACCCCCGCCACGAGAATCCCCGGGCGGCGTATAATTGGAGATAGCCGGTAGGCCGGGTCGCGACCCGGCATTGATCGGGGAAGTTCTACCATGCCGGGTCGCGACCCGGCCCACAAGCTCTCGATTCCATGGGTCTAGTAGCCAACCTGGAAGCATTTCTTCCGTTTACGCCAAGGGGCCGCCTGGCTCGTTGGGCGAAGCTGCTGCCGAAAATCAATGCCTTGGAGCCCGGTCTCCAGGAGTTGGGCGACCAGGAGTTGCGGAAGACAAGCCTGTCGCTGCGCTACCGTGCCCGCAGCGGCGAACCGCTGCCGCGACTTCTGCCGGAGGCCTACGCCCTGGTGCGCGAGGCGGGACGCCGCAAGTTGAACATGCGGCATTTCGACGTGCAGATTCTGGGCGGCATCGCCATGTTTCACCGCTCGATCGTGGAGATGCAGACGGGCGAGGGCAAGACGCTGGCGGCCACGCTGCCGATGTACCTCTACGCCCTGGCCGGCAAGGGCTGCAACTTGGCCACGGTGAACGACTACCTGGCCAAGCGTGACGCCGAATGGATGGGCCCGATCTACCAGGCGCTGGGCCTCTCCGTGGGGGTGATTCAAACCCAGATTCCCCAGCCCCAGCGGCGCAAGGCCTACGCCTGCGACGTGACCTACGGCACGGCCAAGGAATTTGGTTTCGATTTTCTCCGCGACCGGCTGCTGTTGCGGAACATTCGCGAAGGCCGCAAGGACCTGATCGGCGGCATGCTCAGCAACCGGGCGGAAGCCGCCGATGAAGAGCCGGTGCAGCGCGAGCCCTACTTCGCCCTGGTGGACGAGGCCGACAGCATCCTCATCGACGAGGCCCGAACGCCGCTGATCATCAGCGCCATGCCCACCGAGGAGCAGGAACTCGAGGTGGAATGCTACAAGTGGGCCGCCACGGTGGTCGACGAGTTCGAGGAAGATGAGGACTATGAGTATGACCACGAGAAGAAGACCGCCGAACTGACCCGCGAAGGACGCAAGAAGGCCCGCCTGCTGCCCAAACCGCCCGAAATGGACACCGTGGGCATGTTCCACATCTACCAGTACGTGGAACGAGCGATCAAGGTGGCCAGGGAGTTCTACCTCGATCGGCAGTACGTGGTCGTGGACGGGGAAATCGTGATCGTCGACGAGTTCACCGGCCGCATGGCCGAAGGGCGCAAGTGGCGCGACGGCATCCACCAGGCCGTGGAGGCCAAGCAGGGCGTGGAGGTCACCGTGGCCACCGGCCAGGCCGCCCGGGTGACCGTGCAGGACTTCTTCCTCCGATTCAAGAAACTGGCCGGGATGACGGGAACCGCGGCCGCTTCCGCCCATGAACTGCGAAAAATCTACCGCTGCCACGTGGTTGTCGTGCCCACCAACCGCCCGATCATTCGGGAGAGACTCCCCCAGCGGGTTTTCGGCACGGAAGAGGCCAAGTGGGCGGCCGTGGCCGACGAGGTCAGCCGGATGCACGCGGAAGGACGCCCCGTGCTGATCGGAACCCGTTCCATCGACAAATCGGAAACGCTGGCGGCGAAACTCGTGGAGCGAGGGATCGAGCACCAGATTCTCAATGCCCATCATGTCGAAACCGAGGCCGAGATCGTGGCCGCTGCCGGCGCCGGCGGCAAGGTGACCGTCTCCACCAACATGGCCGGACGGGGAACCGACATCAAGCTCGGCGAGGGGATTCCCCAGCGCGGCGGCCTGCACGTGATCTGTACCGAGATGCACGACTCGGCGCGAATCGACCGGCAGTTGATCGGACGTTGCGGCCGCCAGGGCGACCCCGGAACCTATCGCCAGTTCATCGCCCTCGACGACGAGCTCTTGTCCAGCGGGCTGGGCCCCAAAAAGGCCGAAAAGCTTACCAAGCGTGGGGAAAACAACAATGGGGCCGTCGACGGCTACCAGCGGATCTTCCGCAAGGCGCAGAAGAAGGTCGAGCGAAGGCATTTTCGCGACCGCAAATCGCTGATGTACTTCGAGAAGCAGCGGAAGAAAATGCAGCGCCAGATGGGGCAGGACCCCTACCTCGACACCCCCGGCTAAGTGATTCCCGCCGATCTCGGGGCCTTCCCGCTCCTCTTTTCTCGGCCACGGGGAGCGGCTATATTTCACCCTGTCTCGACC